>NZ_JBNGGG010000020.1:0-174901 GCF_049974585.1 Streptomyces sp. UG1
CGAGCACTTCCTGGCCTTCACCGCCATCGCCTGCAGCCTCATCTGCTACCGCAGACTCACCAAATGAGACGACGTCTAAGTACGAGGCTCAGTAGCGTTTCGTAGCGACCGGACAGCCGGGTGATCTCCTCGTGGATGCCCGCGCGTCGGGCGGCACGCTCGATCAGCGCAGTGTCGCCCAGTACTTCCAGCCGGCCGCTGGCGATGTTCTCCGCGGCGGTCAGGTCGCATTCCATGAAGCCCTGGAACATGGCGCTGAGTCGGGCCCGGTACGCCTCGGGCTCGTAGTCACGGATGTCGACGCCGTCCCAGAGGATGCGGCCCTTGCAGGGGTCGAAGAAGCGGCAGAGGAGTTTGATCAGCGTGGATTTGCGCGCGCCGTTGATCCCGACGATCGCGGTGGTGAGGCCCACCGGGATGTGCAGGGTCACGCCGCGCAGGATCCAGTCCTGATCATCGTGGTAACGGAACCAGACGTCTACGAAGGCGCCCGCGCGAAACAGCCGGATCTCCTTGGCCGTGCCCTTGGCCGCGCGATGCCCGGTCAGCAGTTCGGAGTAGAAGGACTCCCTGCGGTGGACCGGGCCGAGCAGCCACATGTTGCGCGCCTGCTGGCGGTGGATGTGTGCCTCCATGACGACCGGGTCGTCCACGCCCTGGCGCAAGCGGCACGACACGCCGGCCCCGTGCCGATGGTGACCGTCCTGCGGTCGGGCTGCTACGTGACCCACGACCACGGCACATACGAGCACGTCTCCCCGCTGCCCGGGCTGAAGGCGGCGCCGACCGTGCGGGCGGTGGTCCTCTCCACGTCGGAGCCGGGGCGTGCCGTCGTCGGCGCCGGCAAACGTGAGTTGCCCTACGACGCCGGCCTGTGCGTCCTGCTCGCCGCGCACGACGCACAGGGCGTGCCGCGAGCCGGCGTCACGGCGGTCGCGGCCCAGATCTACGACCACCACCTGGTCCTCACCGGCGTACGCGGTCTGCATGTCGGTGACGAGGTCGACCTCGGGATC
Source organism: Streptomyces sp. UG1 (assembly GCF_049974585.1). NCBI lineage: Bacteria > Bacillati > Actinomycetota > Actinomycetes > Kitasatosporales > Streptomycetaceae > Streptomyces > Streptomyces sp. UG1. The sequence goes on from NZ_JBNGGG010000020.1 coordinate 1,017, forward strand.
TCCCACCCCTGCTCCGCCTTCGACCGTTGGCCCGACATCACCGTGGTCGATGGCCGGGGTCATGCGCGCGACGTGTGGCATCCCCGATTCCGCTGATCCCGTCGGCCGATCGACGGCCCCTTTCTGAGGGGTGGTCCGAGCGGCGTCGGCATGTGTCTCGACTGCACCCCGGAGGACGCACAGCCATAGGACCGCGGTCAGGCGGGAGGCCGCAGCCCGGCCAGGGTGACCATCACGAGCCGCCGCACCGCAGCCTTGGATGTCAGGGCGCCGGCCCCGGCGAGAGCATGCAGGCAGTACCCGGTCAGTTCGTCCGGCGCGACATCGCTGCGGACCTCGCCCGCCCGGACCCCCTCCTCGAGCAGCCCACGGATGAATTGGCGCAGATGCTGCTCGGCGTGCACGACATGGTCGCCTCGGTGCAGGACGGCCGAGAGTTCCCCGCCATGACCGTGGCGCTGCTGCTGGATGAACGCATAGCGTTCCAGCACCGCTTCGAGACGCTCACCAGGGGCTCCGGGACGGTCCCGGAGCTCGGCGAGTTCGTCGAGGTGGGCGGCGATTCGTCGTTCATGCCACGCCATCATGATCGACTCGATGTCCGGGAAGTACTTGTACAGCGTGGCCCGGCCGATACCGCTCTCCTCGGCAATCCGTGACATCGTCACGCCGCGCAACCCGTGCTCGGCCACGAGCGCCGCCGTGGTCTCCAGCACCGCGTCGCGAACAGCGCGGCGGTGCTCCTCGATGGTCTCGTTCCACAACTTCGGCACCAGTGCAGTGTACGCAACGACATCATCGAAACACTGCGACTTGACGTAGACATAGTGTCTCGATAAGAGTTTTCAGTGTGAGAGATGCGAGAGAACAGCCCGGGGAACGCGTCGGCCCGACCGAGGGGACACGTATGAACGACTCGCCGTCCGGATCCGCACCCGGTGACGGCTCAGCCCCCGCCGCCCCGCGCTGGGTGAAGCTCTCCGGCGCCGTGGCACTGGCCGTGGTCGCGGTGTTCCTCGTCCTGCACCTCGCCGGCAGCACAGGCCCCGGTATGCACGGCGGCCACTGATGGCGATGCCGTCCGGCCTCCGCAAGGTCGCCCTCACCGCGCACGTCGCCTCCTCGGTCGGCTGGCTCGGGGCGGTCGCCGCCTTCCTGGTGCTCGCGGTCTTCGGCCTGACGGGCGAGGACGCCCAGCGCGTGCGAGGCGCGTATCTCGCCATGCAGGTCACCGGCTGGTACGTGATCGTCCCGCTGGCGCTCGCCTCCCTGCTGACCGGGACGGTCCAGTCGCTGGGTACGACTTGGGGACTGCTGCGCCACTATTGGGTACTGGTCAAGCTCGCGCTGACCGTCTTGGCCACCTTCCTCCTCCTTGTGCACATGCAGGTGGTCGACCACGTGGCGGACACGGCCGCGCAGATGGACCTGTCCGGCTCCCAGCTCGACGGGATGAGGATGCAGCTCGTGTTCGACGCCGCCGCCGGTGTCGCCGTACTGCTCACGGCGACGGCCCTGTCCATCTACAAGCCACGCGGCGTCACCCGGTATGGATGGCGGGTCCAGCAAGGACAGCGGAAGCAACGGGCCGGCGGCGGGACCGCGGACACGACGGCCCCCGCCCGGCTCTGATCAGGCTGTTCCTGTCGGAACCCCTCGACCGGTGCGCGACGGGCTGAAGCCCTGTGCGGCGTCCTGATGGAAACTCGCGCTCTGCCCAACTGCACCCCAGAAGACAGGATCAGTCCCGCTCCGGCCGCTGATCACCGGGAAGGTTGATCGCGTCCTGCCGATGCAGACTGGACACCTCGGCGAGAGTCATCGCACTCGGGCACTTCATGGTGGCGCCCAGACCCTCTGACCGCGAAGGCACCCAGCGCCCTGTGGGCGGCGTCCCCGATCCCGGGGGTGGAGGGTGGTCCTGGAACGGACTCGACGGCGATACGGCCTGGCCGGGCGTGAGCTGGAAGGCCAACGGGCGCAGCGGCCGTCGGCCGTCATATGGATCTTGATGGTCAGTCCGCCGCGGGACCGGCCGAGGGCAAGCCCCGTCCGGGGCGCGCACCATCGTGCCGTCCACCGCGACCCGCCGTCCAGGTCGCCGTCGGCGTCCGCCCGCGCGAGCAGCACGGTGAACACCCGGGGCAGAGTGGACAGGCCCTAGGCGCATATCGGGAATCTCATGCGTCATTTGTGCAGATGTCATTGGTTGTCATTTATCGCACAACGATTTCAGGCTACTTGGTGTCTCATGAGATGAGTGCGATGTCACGCACGACTCATGGGGGAACACGGGGGTATGCACAAATGAGTGATCGTCGCTTTGCCGCGCGCGACGCGCGCGTCCGGGCCGCCGAGGCGGAGTTTCAGCGCCACGTGCCGGTCCACGCCTCGAACGGGGAGGAAACGGACTACCCCTTCGTCGCGAACTACTCCAAGGGGCTGCCGCACGACAAGTTCGGAGAGGTCGCCCCGGCCGCGTACCACCTGCTGCGCCGAGCGCTGGCCACAGGCAGCTACGAGGACTTCGAGCGGATCCCGCTCGCAGACACCCGCAAACTGGTCAACCCGCAGGCCGGTCTGGCCTTCGACCCGCAGGGCCCGGACGCCCAGGCACTGTCCATGCCCCCGGCGCCGCGCATCGACAGCGCACAGAACTCCGCCGAGGCCGTCGAGCTGTACTGGATGGCGCTGTGCCGTGATGTGCTGTTCACCCGGTTCGCCGAGAGTGACCTGGTCGCCGAGGCGGCCGGTGAACTGAGCGGGCTGACGGACTTCCGGGCGCCGAAGCTGGACGGTCAGGTCACGCCGCAGACCATCTTCCGGGGGGACACCCGGGGCGATCTGGCCGGGCCCTACCTGTCGCAGTTCCTGCTCAAGGACATCCCGTACGGGACGCTGCTGGTCGACCAGCGGCAGGACACCCTCGTCCGCCCCGTCGACCATCTGACCACCTGGGGCGACTGGCTGGAGGTGCAGAACGGCTCCGAACCCGAGCCGGACGAGCGGGACTTCGCCACCCGGCGCTACATCCAGACCCCGCGCGACCTGGCGCACTACGTCCACTTCGACGCGCTGTACGAGGCGTACCTCAACGCCGCGCTGATCCTGCTGGGCGACAACGCGCCGGTGGACGCGGGCAATCCGTACAACTTCTCCCGCAACCAGATCGGCTTCGGGACGTACGGCGGACCGCATGTCCTCTCGCTGGTGACCGAGGTGGCCACCCGCGCGCTGAAGGCGGTGTGGTTCCAGAAGTGGTACGTGCACCGGCGACTGCGGCCGGAGGAGTTCGGCGGCCGGGTCCACCAGCAGTTGCGCGGGCAGCGCGAGTACCCGATCGACTCCGGTGTGCTGGACTCCGTCGCCGTGAAGCGGGTCTTCGAGAAGCACGGCAGCTACCTGCTGCCGCAGGCCTTCCCGGAGGGCAGCCCGACCCATCCCTCGTACGGATCCGGGCATGCCACGGTCGCCGGAGCGTGCGTGACCATCCTCAAGGCGTGGTTCGACGAGTCGCACATCCTGACCGACCCGGTCGTCCCCACCACGGACGGCACCGCCCTGGAGCCGTACACCGGCCCCGACGCCGACCGGCTCACCGTCGGCGGCGAACTCAACAAGGTCGCCGGCAACATCGCCACCGGCCGCAACATGGCCGGTGTGCACTGGCGCACCGACTACACCGAGTCCGTCCGCTTGGGTGAGGAGATCGCCATCGGCGTCCTGCGCGAGGCCAAAGAGGCCACGCTGGAGGACGCGGTCTTCACCCTGAGCCGCTTCGACGGCACCACCCTCGCCATCTGACCACCTCCGGACCTGCCGGCCTGGTGTCTCCGGGGAACCCGGCGACACCAGGCCGGTCAGTGCAGTGGCAGCACGTGCTCGTCCACGGTGAAGATCATGCTGCGGACCGGGGCGAGTTATCGGAGACGTGACGCGTGGGCCGCGGTGTCGCGTGCCTCGGGTGTGGCGGTAGCAGGTGATGACGGCGGCACCGGCCTGCTCGGCAGCCAGTCGAAGACACGCTCAGGCTCCCGGCGACGACCCCGTCCCGCCGCTCGCGTTTGACGGCGTCCACCAGGTCGCCGTCAAGAATCTGGGAGTTCGCCACGCCGACGTGTCGGTGTGGGGGGGCAGCGTGCGGGAGGCGACCAGCTTCCGCACGGCGTTCATCCGCGGGCGCGGCGAACGGATCGTCGCGACCCGGCCACAGCCGCGAGAACGGCTGCCAGGTGGTGCTGCGCACGAGCAGTAGCACCCGTCGTCCAGCGCGCGGCCGAGAGGCGGAGCCTGTCTCCGGCGACCGCCTCTGGGCCGTGCCGGATTGCCCAGCCGCCCAGCGGCGTGCCACGGATCCGTCCCGGTCGGAACGCTGACGCGTCGGGCGGCGTTGGTCTCGCGGCGGAGGGCTCCCGGGCGCGAGGGGCGTGCGGCGGCCTGATCGGTACGGATCCTCCTGATCGCGACGCGGCGGCCGCCGAGCGATTCGAGCGATCGGGCGATCGGGCGAGGTAGCTGGCACCCGTGCCGCCGCCGGTTTGAAGCGGTCGTGGACGAGGCAGGGCCCGAGGTCCTTGAGGGAGGTTGGTTCATCGAAACGGGGCCACAGTTGCAGAACGGTCGCCAGGATGATCCGCAGCTCGCTCCACACGAAGTCCTCGCCGATGCACTTTCGGCGCCCTCGGGGATGTGGTGGCCGCCCAGGTCGATGTCGCGGGCCGCGGTCCTTGTCGCCATCCACGCAGGCCCGTACTTGCGGACGGCTTCCTGCTGCACCTGGCGGGCGTACGGAAGTGGGTCGAGGTCGTCGTACTGAAGGTGCCGGGTGATCTCGTACAGCGTCCAGGCCAGAGTGGTGCCCGTGGTCTCGATGGCACCGGTCAGCAAAGTGACGGCCTCGTGCCGCAACTGCTGGCGCGTCAGCGGATCTACGGCTGACCGGCCCGAAATCCTGTGTTGACGGCATGAGTTAACGTCGATAACTTATCGTCATTCACTCAGATGGGAGTAGCCCGTGCCCGCACTTGCAGCCGAGGACGTCTACGCTTTCGCGCCGTACGCCAAGACACTCGGAGTCGTGTTCGACGAGATGGCCCCCGCCGGCGTTCGCGCCACGCTGGCGCACGACCTCTCTCTTTCCACGGTGGGCGGCGGCCTCCATGGCGGAGCGTTGATGGGGCTCGCCGATGTGAGCGGTGCCGTGTGCGCCGCTCTCAACAGTCCGCCCGGCACCGCACCGGCCACGGTGGAGTCGACCACGCACTTCCTTCGGCCGGCCCACACGGACGTCGTCGCGACGGCCCGCCCCCTGCGCGTGGGGCGCAACACCGTCGTCGAGGTCGACGTGCACGACACTCAAGGCGAACTGTGCGCCCGGGTGACCCAGGTGGTCACCGCCGTCAAGCCGAAGACACCCTGAAGACGCCCTCATGCCACTCCTTGCTCCCGAAGGCCTGTTCCTGTGACCGGCTCCCGAGTTCGCGCTGCCAAGGGCCAGGGGGGCCTGCTCCGTGACCAACTGCTCGACATCGCCGATCAGTTGCTCGAAGACGGTGGCGCCGACGCTCTGACGATTCGCGCGGTAGCGACAAGTGCAAGTGTCACCCCGCCGGCCGTGTATCTCCACTTCGCCTCGAAGAGGGAACTCATCCACGCCACATGTCTGCGTGTGTGGAGTTCACTGTTCATCGAGTTGGAAGCGGTGTCCCGGGAGCTCCCGGATCCTGTGACGGCGCTCTACGAAACCTGCGTCGCCTACATCGGGTTCGGGCTTCGCCATCCCTCGCAGTACCGGCTGGTGATGGACGGCAAAGCCACCGAAGCCAGTCGCCAGAACGAGGACGCGTGCTTCCGCTACTTCCGGGACAAGGTCACAGCCTGCCTCGATGCCGGAGTACCGGTGGGGAGCAGGACCGAAACCACCAGACTGCTGTGTGCCAGCGTGCACGGCGCGGTTTCCCTCCTGATCCACCAGGAGCGTGACGCCTGGCCTCCGGACACCGCTCGCTATGTCACCCGGGCGGCGTCCTCAGCCGTCCAGGGCGCGCTGCTCACCGCATCTCACGCGGCCAAGCCCTCGATGTCTGCCGTGATGCGGTCGGGCTGAACCACGTCCGAGGCCGGCCTGCCCCTGATCCCGGACGGCCCGCGGGGCCCAACTGTATCTAGTCCAGTGCCTCCCGGGCACTGGCCGTGAGGATCCGCACATGCTCGGAGGCGAAGAGTTCGGCGAGTCGGTGGGCGTCGAGGAGGGAGTCGCCGACGTAGACCTGATGCCGGCCCTTCCGATTGCCACCCCGGTCCGACGGATGCAACCCCCGCCGGCGTCAGCCGCTCAGCCAGTGCCCCTGACGTCGTTCAAACTGCCCGGACCGGTCCCGGGCGGCTGGCGAGCGAAGCCTGAACGTACCGATCGCCGACCGGCCCGAGCCGTCACGCAGGCAACAGGCAACGCAGGCACAGCGAGTCGGGTCTGCCGTACAACTCACCGGAGGGACGGCCTCGACCGGGGCGTGCGGATGGTTCACGGTTCCTGTTGGGAGGCAGTCGAGTGTTTCACCGAAGCCGGCATCGTCAGATCGAGAAGTTCGGCAGGGCACTGGACGAGGTCAAGTCGCCCACCACCGCCGCCCGGTGGCGGGATGCCGTCGACGCAGCGGCGCACGAGACCGAACTCGAAGCCCGAGAGGCCGGCCCAGCGGAGCCGGAAACGCTGATGGCGCACGCAGCCGACGCTCGGGCAGGACTCGCCAGGCTGTTGGCCACCTACCAGCACCAGCGCAGCCCCGGCGATGCCTCGGTGATCGACCGCTGCCGCCGCCTTGGCGTGGCAGCCGAGGTCGACCTGCTGGGCCGCGATGCCGCCGGTACGTACAAGGTGCTGGTCGAGAATCTGCACGCCGGCCGGGAGGACCTCGACCGCGTCACGAACCAGTACCGGGTCGCGCTCGAACGCCTCTTTCAGCACCGGGCAACGAACACCCTCGCCCGGTCGAGAGCACCGTCGTTGGCGTACGGCCTCGATCCGGCACTCGATACCGCGCTTGTTCCATCGAGCCTCCGGGCGGAGGTGTGCGAGTCGTTCGGCCGCCATGACCGTACGACAAGGGGCGCGGCTCCTCCTCGTACAGCAGGTACCGTCGGCCTAGGACGAGCAGCAACAGCCGTTCGTCGTCGTCGAGTGGTCAGGTCACCGGACGTACGGCTCCGGCGTAGCGGTGCTACACCGGCCAGGGTCGTCAGGGCCCGTCACGTGCAGCTCGACCAGGTGCTCACGGTTGCCGGAAGCCTTCACGAACAGCGGGCTGTAGCCGGTGGAGAGCGGGATCGGCTCGGTGCCGTGGTGCATCGTCCGGCTTCGCACCCCGCCCGAAGCGGACCGTCCGCGCCGGCCTGGGCGGGGCGCTGAGGTCGTCGAAGAGCGTGCGGGCATGCGCCGTGCCGGGCGGGCTGGGGGCGGCTCCGCGCGCGAGGCTGACGGAAACGGCTGCCGGGTGACGGCTCCGGGGAGGGGGCGGAGCCAGCGTCCACGAGTACGCCGTCGAGCGCGAGGGGAGGCTGGCTGCTTTCGTCGGGCCCCTTCGTACCGTCGCCGGCCGATGCCCGGTTCGGTCACGTCGGCCTGGCGACCGACACGGCCGGGCAGAGGGCACGTCAGCCACTCGCCGCACCGCTCGTGCACCAACGCCGCGGCCGCAGTGGGCGACGCCTGCGCGGAAGCCGGGGCAGCGATGTCGTCCGGCGAGCCACTGCCGGGGCTTGTTCAAATGTCCCGGCAGGGCCAGGGCATGCATCGTGTCACCGGCTGCTTCGTGGACTGGAGGGCTGGAGGAGCTGGTCGACGGGGGCGTAGTCGTCGGTGAGCGGTTGGGCGTCGCCGGTCCAGGAGGTGAGGTCGTCACCGGTGGTGATCTTCCAGCCGGTTTGCCGGGCGTCCAGCGCTTCCTGGGTCGCGCGCAGGTCGACCGGTCGCTTCGACGCGAGCACCACCAGATTGCCGCCCTCGGGGGTGGCGGTCGGGTCGAGGCCGATATCGGTGGGTTCGCCGATGAGGGCGACGTGCTCGAAGACCTCGCCGAGGGTGGCCACTTCGGCACGTGCGAAGGCCAGATCACCGTGATCGATGAGGTTGACGACGTACAGTCCGTCCTCGTTGAGCACCCGCCGTACGCCGGTCATCGCTTCCACTGTGGTGAGGTGCCACGGCACGCTGACGCCCCCGAAGGCGTCGCCGACGACGAGGTCACGACTGCCGGCGTCCAGCCGCCGCAGACCGAGCCTGCCGTCCTCGGTGCGTACGTCGATGCCGGCTTCCGATCCCAGACCGAGTTGGGCGCGATTGATGCGCACGACCCCGCTGTCGATCTCGGAGACGAGGCTGCGTGTTCCGGGCCGCGTGGCCGCGAGGTAACGGGGAAGGGTGAGCCCGCCGCCGCCCAGATGGTAGGCGGCAAGTGGCTCGCGTTCGGGAAAGGCGGCATCGACCACCGACGCGATGGCGCGCACGTACGTGAATTCCAGGAAGGTCGGGTCGTCGATGTCGACGTAGGAGTGCCGCAAGCCGTCCAGAACGAGTGTGCGGCCGCCGCCCCGGTCCGGGTCTGCGACGACCCGTACGCAGTGGTACTTGGTCTCCGTGTCGCAGCCACCGGGCGCGACCGTGGCGGCGAGGCCGCCGGCAACGACCACGAGTGCCAGGGCTGGAGTGCCGCTCCACCCGCGTGTTCTCCACTCGACCAGCGCCGAGCCGACCACCAGCAGTGTTCCGAGGCCGATCAGTATGCCGCTGACCGGCAGCCGCGATACGAGGACGAAGCCGGTGAGCACGGTGCCGACGATGGCGCCGACGGTGCCGACACCGGACAGCCGCCCGACGACCGTTCCGGTCTCGGCGAGGCTGGTCAGACGCAACTTGGTCACGATCGGCGTCACCGCGGAGAGCAACGCGCCCGGTACGAGGATGGTCAGCGACGCGATCAGCAAGAGCATCGCGGGTGCCCACTCCGCAGTGGTGCGCAGCACGGCGGGGGTGAGCGCCACGACGGCTCCCGATACCCCGAGCGCGGGGCCGATGAGCCGGCGTGGATCGACCTGGTCGGCGATGCGTCCGCCCAGCCAGGAGCCGAGGGCGATCGCGGTGAGGGCGATGCCGATCACCATGGTGCTGGTCTCGAGGGTGAGGCCGAGGTAGGGAGCCAGCAGCCGCAAGGCGACGATCTCGACCACCAGGACCGCGGCCGAGGACCCGAACACGAGCACGACAGCGGCACGGGGACCCAGGCCGTGGTTGCCAGGCCTCCCCTCGGCGACAGGCGAGGAAGACGATCCGGTCACGGGCGACATCCTCGCACGCCACTCGTCGACGCACGCCCGGGTGTTGAGCGGCTACGCAGGCGGCGGTGGTCGCTGTGACGATGCCCGTCTTCGGCCACGTCCACGAAGTCGGGCTCGGCGCCGCCGGCGCCTCCTGCGGCCCAAGAGCTCCAATCCTTCATCTGGATGAAGAGCGTCGACGACGCCCCTGCGCTGCAGCGCCACCACTAACATCCGACAATGCGCACATCCTCATCGCTGCTGCGGGCGTTCCGCCCCCAAGTCCAAGAGCGCCTCTACGACTTCTACGACGAGCTGCGGAGCACCGACGAGCTCTTCTGGGACCGCCACCTGGACGCCTGGGTGGCGACCGGGCACGCAGTGGTCAGCGACGCCGCGGGGAACCCGGGGTTGTCCTCGGTGCGCTATCCCGACATCGCAGCCGTCTCCGAGGAACTGCGCCCGCTGGCCCGCGTACTGAGCCGGCAGATGCTCTACAACGACGCCCCCGACCACGCCCGGCTGCGTGCCCTGATCAGCAGGGCCTTCACCGCCAGGGCAGTAGCGACACTCCGCGCCCGGATCGCGGAAGCCGTCGACCGGATCATCACCCACACCGCGCCGACCGGCCGGATGGACATCGTCGCGGACCTGGCCCGCCCGCTGCCTCTCACCATCATCTGCGACCTCCTCGACGTGCCCCAGCAGGACCGCCCCGCCCTCGCCGCCTGGTCCGAACCGATCGCGGAAGCCATCGGCAACTCCCGGCTCGACGCCGACGGCAACCGCTCGGCCTCGCAGAGCATGACCCATCTGCTCACCTACCTCCGCGAACTCCTCACCCGCCACGACACCCCGCCCGCTCCCCACACGCTGCGCGCCCTGGTGACCGCACAGGCACAGAACACCGACCAGGACCTCGACGAACTCCTCGCCAACTGCGCCCTGCTCCTGATCGCCGGCCACGAGACCACCACCCACTTCATCGGCAACGCGACACTCGCCCTGCTCCGCCACCCGCACGCGGCCGACCAACTGCGCCGTCGGCGCGATCTGATGCCCGCCGCGGTCGAGGAACTCCTGCGCTACGACGCCCCGGTGCAGCTGATGCTGCGCCGGGCCCGGCAGGACATGAACCTGGCGGGCCGCACCATCGCCCAAGGCCAGGCAGTGCTCCTCGTGTGCGGTGCCGCCAACCGGGATCCGGCCGTGTTTCCCGATCCCCACGTACTGGACTTCGAGCGGTCCGGCGGACGGCACATGGCCTTCGGGCACGGACCGCACTTCTGCCTCGGCGCGGCCCTGGCCCGGCTGGAAGGCGCGATCGCCCTGGAAGCACTCCTCACACGCCTCCCCGGTCTACGCCTCGACGGCAGCTCGCCACAGTGGCAGCGCAGCCTCAACTTCCGTGGACTCACCCGTCTGGACGTCGCTTTCACCCCCGTCTCGGACGACCAGTCCCAACCTCAGGCCGGCGCGACCGGACGGGGCGGGGGAGGAGGAGCGGCGCGAGCAGTGGTGAGGTAGGGCCGGTTACGCCCCAGGGCCGGCCCTCCACAGAATGGTGAGATCATGCCCCTGATCCTCAACGTGGTGCGTACGCGAAATCGCGCGATACGGCCCATGACCTCCCATGACCCGCGTGGATAAAGTCGCCGGCGATCCAGCCACTGTCGTCGGGAGGAGCGTCCGTGGGTATCGGCCCGGGCCATGCAAGCCGGACGCCTGCCCGGCCCGGCACGGCGGCGACCGGTGAGCGCCGTGTCATCGCTCTCGTCTATCTGGCGGGAGTGTCGGCGGCCGTCGCGCTGGGGCGGTTCGTTCCGCTGGAGGCGGGGGTCAGAGATGGCTTCGGGCTCTCGCTCTCGGCGTTCGGCTGGCTGGTCTCGGGGATCACCGTCGTTGCCGCCTGTCTGGCGATGCCGGCAGGGCTCTGGGTCGCGCGACGCGATCTGGGCCGGGTCCTGTCCGCGGGGCTGGGCACCATGCTGCTGGGCGGGGTGCTCGAGGTCACGGCCCCTGTGGCGCTGGTGCTGTACGGCGCCCGGGTGCTGGAGGGGGTGGGGTATCTGGCGGTGGTGGTCACGGGGCCGCTGGTGCTGTCCGCCCGGTGCGGGCCCGCGACGCAGCAGCGGGCGCTCGCGCTGTGGAGCACCTTCATTCCGGTGGGTATGGCTGTCGCCTCGGCCGTCGGGGCGCTCGGCGCCATGGTGGGCTGGCGGGTCGCCGGCGCGCTGACGCTGGTGCCTGGCCTGGCCGCCCTGGCCGGCACTGTGGGACTGCAGACCGGCATGCGGGGTGAGGTGGGTGACCGTCATGTCCGTCACGGCAAGGGTGTCGGTCCCGTTCTCCAACTCTCCCTTTCCTTCGCCCTCATCGCGTTGCTCGGTGTCACAGCGATGGCCCTGCTGCCGAGCCTGGCCACGGACCGCGGCGTGGGCTCGGCGGTCGGTGGTGTGACAGCCGCCGTGGTGTCGCTGGCGGGTGTGCCCGGTGGGCTGTCGGCGGGGTTGCTGCTGGGCCGGGGAGCCGGGCCGCGCGCGCTCTCCGCAGCCGTACTCGTCCTGCCGTGTGCCGCGGTGGTGACGTACGAGGTCACGCCCTGGGCGGCCGTCACCGCGGGGGCTGTCGTACTGCAGTTCACGGGCGGGCTGGTGCTCGCCGTGCTGTACGCCGGCGTGCCGTCCGTCGCGCACTCGCCGTACGAACTCGGGCGTGGATATGGCCTGTTGAATCAGGCGGGCAGCGTCGGAACGCTCCTGGGCCCGCCCGCCTTCGGGTTCGCGGTCACCCGCACCGGCTGGACCTCGGCGACCGTCCTGGTCGCCGCGGTCGCTCTGGCCTGTCTTGCGCTCTTCCTGGCGGCGACCAGGCGTCCGGAACCGTAGGCACCGTGAACCCGGACTGATAGGCGAAGACGACGAGTTGGGCGCGGTCCCGCAGGCCGAGCTTCTCGCGCAGGTGGTACACGTGCGAGCGTACGGTCGCCTCTTGAAGCGTCAGCCTGGCGGCGATGTCCGCGTCCGTCAGACCGGCCGCCACCAGGAGCAGGATCTCGCGTTCGCGCGGGGTGAGGCGGCGCAGGCCCTGCTGTGCCGCGGCGACGGGCTGGGCGTTGCGCCAGTAGAGCCAGTCGATCAGACGTCTTGTGACGGGGCCGCTGGTGGCGGCCTCCCCCGCGGCCAGAGCGCGCACCGCGCGGATCAGCTCCTCGGACGGAGCGTCCTTGACCAGGTACCCGTACGCCCCCGCCTCCAGCGCCTTCATGACCGTCGCGTCGTCGGTCCGTGCGCTGAACACGAGCACTTCGGGGCGCGGCGCCGGCCACGCCGGGTCGGTCACCTCGGCGGCGACCTCCAGGCCCGAGCGCCGTGCCAGGCCGATGTCGGTGATCAGTACGTGGGGTGCGTGATGCCGTGTCAGGTCGAGGGCTTTCACTCCGTCTCCGGTGGCCGCGACGACGGTGATGTCCGGGTCGCGGGCCAGTGTGCCGGCGAGCCCGTCGCGCACCACGGGCAGCTCGTCGCAGATCAGAACGCGGATTGTCACTCGCCAACGGTAAGGGTGCTCAGCGGTCGGCGGGACCTCGTCAGAGGGTGGGGGTGCGGGTGAGTCACCGGGCCGGGGTGGCCGCGAACTCGTCGGCCCGGGAGGGCTGGGTACGGGGATCCATCCGGAGGAGCGGGCGGCGGATGCTCCCGGGACAACGCGAGCTTCGTTGCAGGGAGTTCGGAGAACCTCATGACGCTTGACCTTGCCCGAGGGTGAAGGCCGACAGTGTCTGTGGCGAGCAACCGGCCGGCCTGAGCCGACCGAATCCGGGTGAGAGGAACCCAGATTGGATGACGACGCTCTCCTGGCCGAGCAGATGGCCTACTACCGGGCCGGCGCGGCCGCATACGACCGGCCCTATGCAGAGTACGCGGACCTGCAGGAGCTGCTGGCTGTCGTCGATGACCTTCCGATTGCCGGGGATGTGCTCGAGTTGGCCTGCGGAACGGGCCAGTGGACGCCGAGGCTTGCCGCGCGGGCGCGTTCGGTGACGGCTGTCGACGTGGCAGCCGAAGTACTGGCCCTTGCTCGTGCGCGCACCGGATCCCCCACCGTCCGGTTCGTCCAGGCCGACCTGTTCGAGTGGCAGCCGGCACGACGCTACGACACCGTGTTCTTCGCCTTCTGGCTGTCCCACGTCCCGCCGGCTCGGCTGCCCGGCTTCTGGAACACCATCGCCTCCGCGCTCGCGCCAGGCGGTAAAGCGATCTTCATCGACGACGGTCCCGCCGCAGCCACGTACGAGGAAGTGCTCGCGAACCAGCCGACCCCGGCGGCGCTGCGGCGACTCGATGACGGCAGTCAGTACCGCATCGTGAAGGTGTTCCACGATGCCCAGACCCTCACGGACGACCTCGCGGCTCTGGGATGGTCGGCCCGCATCCGAACCAGGGCCGGGAACTTCATCGGCATCGCGGAGCCATCGGCCATCCCTGGCTAAGAACCAGGATCAAGGAGTGCGCGCAACCGCTCCACGCTGGGCACGGAGCCGACTCGGCAGGACGGGCTCGCTGGTTGCCCTGATGGGGCCGGCGGGTCGGTGCCGTGGATCAGCGGGGTGGGTTCGGCGTCCGCGCTGTCGGTGATCTCGCTCCAGGTCACCGCGGCGTCCGCCGGTTCATCCGGCGGCGTCGTTCAGCCGCTCGGGGTCCAGGACGGTGATGCGGCCGCGGGCCAGACGGAGCAGGCCGCGGTCGGCGAAGTCGTGCAGGACCTTGGTGGTCGTCTCGCGGGAGGTGCCGGCCAGGGCGGCGAGCTGTTCGTGGGTGAGGGCGATCTGCGGGTGGCGTGCCATCGCCAGCAGCCTGCCGGTGGGGGTGCCGGCGCGGGCGGCGAGGGTGGTCAAGGTGGCGGCGATGCGCTGGGGGACGGACTTGAAGACGCTGTCGGACAGGCGCTGCTCGAGGTCGGCGACGCGGTGGCCGAGGATCTCGGTGATCCGGGCGGCGATCCGTGCGTCGGAGAGCAGGAACCTGTGTACGTCGGCGCGGCTCATCACGCAGACGGTGACGTCGTCGAGGGCTTCGGCGAAGTTGTCGTACATCCGCTGGCCGAGCAGGGCCATCTCGCCGAAGATCGTGCCGGGGCTGATGATCGCGCAGGTCAGGGCCCGGCCGTCGGCAGAGACCCGGAAGATGCGGACCCGGCCGCGTTTGAGGATGAACAGCACCTCGCTGGGCTGCTGCGGGGTGTGGAGGATCTCCCCGGCGGAGTAGGTCTTCATGGGGGCCGCTTCGGCGATGGCCTCCATCTCCGGCTCGGACAGGTCACGGAAGATGTCGACCTCGGACATGCACCAGGTGCGGTCCGGTTCGTCGGCGGCGGCGTCGCGTTCGATCATGTGCGTGGTCTCCTCGCGGCGCCCCGGCGCCCAGGGCGGTGGCGCGGTGCCCCACGGTGGGTCGGCCAGTGCGTCTGTACCCTCGGCCAGACAGTAGGGCACCGGGCCGCCGCCGGGGGTGCTGCCACGCTGGGCGGCACTCTGTGGCAGGGGTCCGGGGCCGTCCGGAGACGCGAGTGGTGCTGGCATCGTCACCCGGCCGAGCCGGTCCGCCTGTCCATGATCCGGGCGAGGCCTGCGTAGGTCAGACCGGCGAGCAGCCCGAAGACCAGGTGGCCGCCGAGGCTGGAGCTGGTGACGTCATTCCATTCGAAGACCGGCATACCCATGTTGGCGGGCATGATCCACAGGGCGCCGAGGGTCCACCAGACGGCCCCGTAGGCCAGTCCGAGGACGACGGCGGGCGCGAGCTTCTGGGCGAACTCGCCCAGCAGGACGCCGAAGCCGATGCCCGCGAAGAGGGCGATGGCCAGGTGGATCAGCCAGCCGACGAAGGCGTTGGTGGAGCCGAGCAGTCCGGCCACCATGGTGATCATCGCGGTGTCCGCCATCGGCCGCGACACCGACATCCAGATGCCGAACCCGACTCCGCCGACCAGCCCGGCCGCCGCGCCGTAGAGCGCGTGGACCGGGATGACGGCGGTGGTGGGAGATACCCGCAAGGTGGTGGTCATGGTGACTGCTCCTCTCCTGCTCTGGGGCTTTCTGTCCTTCTTCTCGCTGTCGACTCCGACGCTAGGAGCCGTGCAGCGTGCAGGTATGTGAGGGCGCTTACGTACGGGCCGGTAGGCCGTTGCCGGCGGGCAGTTCGTCGCGCTCCGGCCGGACGGCGGTGGGAGCCGGGACAGCTCAGTCCAGGGTGTCGAGCGCGGCGAGGACGTCGGCCGGTTCGGCGCGGGTGGTGTAGTCGGTGTTGACGAAGGCCCAGCGGATCACGCCGGCGCGGTCGATGACGTACTTGGCGGGCAGCGGAAGCGTGCGCGGGTGGCCGTCGTTGACGCGCTGGAGGTCGAAGCCGAGCTTGTCGTAGACGGCGGCGAGGTCGTCGGGGGGGTCGAAGGCGATGCCGTACTGCTTGGCGGTGTCGGAGCCGAGGTCGCTGAGGACGTCGAAGGCGAGGTCGTGCTTCTCGGTGAGGGCGAGGGACTCGTCGGGGATCTGCGGGGAGACGGCCACCAGGCGGGCGCCGCGGGCGGTGATCGCGCCGTGGTGCTGCTGGAGGGCGCGCAGGGTGATGTTGCAGTACGGGCACCAGGCGCCGCGGTAGAAGGTCAGCACGACCGGGCCGTCGGCGAGCAGAGCGTCCAGGGCCACCGTCTGCCCGGTCGCCGAGGGGAGCGTGAACAGCGGGGCCGGGTCGCCGACGGTCAGGGCGCGGTCGGCCTGGCCGGAGTCGGCGAGTTCCTGCCCGGCGCGGCGCATGACGGCGCGTATCTCGGCGGGGATCTGCTGCTGACGGGACTCGTAGAAGGCTCGTAGCTCGGCGTTGAGGGTCATGGAAACGGACCTCCTGGGGCACGATTCGATCAACTCGGAACGACCGTTCCAAGATAGCGGGATCGGGCGTATCCTGAAACCCTCGTTTCAAGATGGCGGGGTGAGACGTGCCGGACATCAAGCACTTCGACCCGGATACGGCCCTGGACACCGTGGTCCGGCTGTTCTGGCGCCGAGGCGTGGCCTCGACCGGCATCCAGGACGTCGTGACGGCGACCGGGCTCAACCGCTCCAGCCTGTACGCCACCTTCGGCGGCAAGCAGGAGCTGTACCTCGCCGCGCTGCGCCGCTACATCGAGCAGCGCTCCCAGCCGACGTTCCGCCGCCTCGCCGAGGACGGTCGGGGCCTGCCCGCGATCGCCGACTTCTTCGCCGGACTGATCGAGGCCCGCTGCTCGGGCGAGTACGCCCGCTGGGGCTGCATGGTCTCCAACGCGCACGCCGGCGCCGAGAACGGTGAACCGGACGTCCGGAATCTCCTCGACCTGCATCACCAGCAGTTGCGGGACGCGCTGCACGCCGCGCTCGTGAAGGCCGGGGCGCGCGGGCAGCTCGCCCCGGGGGCCGACCCGGCAGCCGCGGCCGATCTGCTGGCGCTCCTCGCCTACGGCGTCAACCTCCGCTCCCGCGCCGGAGCCGACGCGGGAGAACTCGGCAGGACGGTGACCGCGGTGCTCGCCTCGCTCGGCGGCCGGGCAGAGCCGTAGCGTTGCCCGGCACCGCGCTCAGTGCCCTGCTCTGCGCTCCGCCTCCTCCTTGACCGAGGCGAGCGACCCGGCGACGGTCGCCTCCCAGCGGACGGCCACCTTCTCGCCCCACCAGGCGCCGGCCCGCCACAGGTCGGTGCCCAGCTCCCCCTCGTACACCAGGCGCGTGCCCGCCCCGTGCTCGCCGAGCACGAAGGACTCGGTCACCTGCGGCACCGGACCCCGCACCAGGCGGAAGTCGATCCGCTCGGGCCGGGTGAAGCGCACCGTCTCCACGGTGACCGTCGTCAGCCGGCCGCCCGCGACCGGGGTGAAGTGCTCGGCCAGCACCAGGTCGCTGCCGCGCTCCAGCACGTTCAGCTTCTGCCGCATCGCCCGCGGGGTCCGCCTCAGATACGGCCCCGCCACCACGTCGAAGACCACCTCCCGGGGCGCCGCGATGTCCACGGTCTGCGGCCCCAGCGGCCGGATCCGCCGCCCCACACCCACATCGACGGACAACGCCCCGGTCACCAGCCCCAGGTAGACGGCGGCCGCCCCACCGCCCGCGCCCACGGTCCACCCCGCGACCCGCGCCAGACGAACGCCGCCCGTCACCGCCGGTCCTCCGGCACCACTTCCTCCACCATGACGCCCTTCCCGAAGGCGACATGGCCCTTGATCCGCCTGGCGAACGGGCTGGGGTGCGGGTAGTACCAGGCCGCGTTCGTGTTGTTCTGCCCGTCGACGGTGACCGTGTAGTAGCGGGCGATCCCCTTCCAGAAGCACAACGACCGCATACGGCTCTTTGTGAAGTACCTGCGCTCGAGCGACTCGGGCGGGAAGTAGTGGTTGCCCTCCACCACGACAGTGCGGTCCGCCTCGGCGAGTACCGCACCATGCCATACGGCGCGCATCATGAGCGTCCACCTCCGGGCAGGACAGGATTCCCTACACCACGACGTCCCTACACCTCGACGTTAGAACGCCGGCTCCGCTCCCCTCGGTGATCCCGCTTACAGTCTTCCGATCGACGGGAACTTAGGTTAGCCTTCCCTCACTTCTCATGCTGTTCCCTGCCTGTCCTGATCTCGCCCGTCCCTGTCCTCCCTGCGCGCCAGAGAGAAGCACCCCCATGACCGCAACGACGTCCCGCTCGGACGCTTCGCCGGGCCCGTCCCGACGTCGCCTGCTCGCAGTGGGCGGCGCGCTCGCCCTCGGTCCCCTGCTCGCCGCATGCGGCAACGACGACAAAGACACACCCGACTCATCCGCCGAGGCCGCCGCGAGCAGCGGACCGTGGTCCTTCAAGGACGACCGCGGCCGCACGGCCAGGACCGACAAGAAGCCCGAGACGATCGTCGCGTTCGTCAGCACCGCAGCGGCCCTGTACGACTACGGCGTCGAGTGCGAGGGCATCTTCGGCCCCAGCGAACCGGTGGACGGCAAGCCCAACCCGCAGGCCGGCGACATGGACGTGTCCGAGCTGACCAGCCTGGGCACCGCATGGGGACAGTTCAGCGTCGAGAAATACGCCGCCCTCCGGCCCGACCTGCTGATCAGCAACATGTTCCCGCCGCCGGGACTGTGGTACGTGCCCGAGGAAAGCAAGGACAAGGTCGAATCCCTCGCTCCGACCGTCGGAATCAGCGTCGCCCGCACCTCCCTGCTCAACCCGCTCAAGCGCACCTCCGAACTCGCCGAGTCCCTCGGCGCGGACCTGAGCGCGAAGAAGGTCACCGACGCCAAGGCCCGCTTCCAGAAGGCCGTTCAGACGCTGCGTACGGCGGCGCAGGCCAACGGCGGGCTCAAAGTCATGGCCGTCACCGGCGACAAGGACAACTTCTACGTCGCCGTTCCCGACTCCTACTGCGACCTCAACTACTTCAAGGACCTGGGAGTGGAATTCGTCGAGGGCAAGAAGTCTGACGAATGGGGCTTCTGGGAGTTCCTGAGCTGGGAGAACGCCAACAAGTACCACGCCGACCTCATCATGGTCGACAACCGCTCCACCTCCATGTCCCCGGAGCAGCTCGACGAGAAGGCCACCTGGCGCCAACTGCCCGCGGTCAAGGCCGGCCAGACCACGCCCTGGTCGATGGAGGAGCGCTTCAGCTACGCGGGCTGGGCCCCGGTCGTCGAACGCCTCGCCGCGGCGGTGGAGAAGTCGAAGAAGCTCCACGCGTAGCCCAGGAGGCACATCCCGTGCCCCGGCCCAAGCGGCGACCCGAATTCGGCGACGTTCAGCAGAGGTTGCTCATCCCGCTCTACGGACGTGCGGTGGAGACCCGTGCGCGGCACGGCGTGCTCAGCGGTCCATGCGCCGTCCTTCGGCAGCGGGAGGTCCATCGCGCTCGGTGGGGTGGCAGCGAGGTCGGCCGAGGCGAGGAACGGCAGGTCCGGAACGGGCTCGTGCTCGGGCATCGGCGGCAGCCCGCCGAGCCGTCCGGCCACCGGTCCGTCGGGCGGCGCCTGACCAGCGGGGCTCAGCGTCGCGCAGAGTGTGCCAAGGGTGATTCTGGCCGCCTGCCCCGATGAAGTGAACCCGCACCGGCGGGTGCTTCAAGCCTGTTGGTCAGTCTGCTCTCGGGCCCCCGCGTCCTCCGCTCGCGTGAACCCGTGGCTCCGCTCCACTTTCGCCACGTGCAGGGTGTAGCTCTGGTACCACTCGGCTCGCCCGCGCCCCTGCGCCGCCCGGTGTTCGGCGTTGCTCCGCCACTCCGTGAGGGCGTCGGCGTCGCGGAAGTAGCCGACGGTGATGCCCAGCCCGCCAGGAGTCTGCGCGTGGTCCATCCCCAGGAACCCAGGGACGTCCTTCACCAGGTCTTCCATGAGTGCGGCGGTATCGCTGTAGCCGCTCTGGTTCTCGGTCCGCACCGTAGTGAAGACGGACACGTAGTACGGGGGTTCATAAGCCCTGACGGGCGCGCCAGGCGCTTCCGACTGGTGGCTCGTGGCGCCACCGTGACGCGGGACGCGTCGCCGCGCGTACACCTCTATTTCGATCTTCATCCGCGGGTCGGCGAGGCCACACACGAGCATCGTGGCGGCCGGCCGAACGTCGCCGAAGCAGCGGCGCAGGACCGGCCAGCAGGGTTCGAAGTCCTCGCGGTCGGGCAGTAGGTAGCGCACCCGCACCACGTCGGCGAAGGTGCACTCCGCCTCGGCCAGCGCGGCCTCGATGTTGCGCAGGCACTGCTCGGCCTGCTCCACCACGTCGTCGGAGATCGTCATGGAGGCGTAGTCGAACCCGGTCGTCCCGGACACGTGCACCCAGTCGCCGTCGACCACGGCACGGGCATAGCCAATCTGCTCCTCGAAGGTCGAGCCGCTGAGGATCGCGTGTCGCTCCGTCATGCGCCGAACGCTAAATGACCAGCGTTGATACGTCTAATACGGCCGCATGCATGATCTGATATCCCTAGGCGTATGGAACGCCCAGAGCTCCCCCTGCCGCAGCTCCACGCCTTCGTCGTGCTCGCCGAAGAACTCCACTTCGGCCACGCTGCCGCCCGCCTGGGCATCGCCCAGCCACCGCTGAGCCAGCAGATCCGCCGCCTGGAGGACAAGGTCGGCCACGCGCTGTTCACCCGTGCCCCGGGGCGTGTCGCCCTCACCCCGGCCGGCAGCGAACTGCTGCCCGCCGCGCGGCGGGCACTCACCGACCTCGCGGACGGGCTGGCCGCGGCCCGGGCCGTCGGCAGTGGCCGGGCCGGCCGCCTGCGGATCGGCTTCGCCGCCTCTCTCGCCCTGACGGTCCTGCCCGGTCTGCTGCGCTCCTTCCGTCACCGGTTTCCCGGCGTGCACCTGGACATCCACGAGATGACCACCGCTCCGCAGATCGCCGCCCTGCATGACAAGAGCATCGACATCGGTCTACTGCGCGAACCCCCCGCCGACGAGACAGGGCTCGGCTTCAGAACGGTGCTCAGCGAGCCCTTCGTGGCCGTGCTGCCGTCCACCCATCCTCTGGCCATGCAACGGACCGTACGGCTCGCGCAGTTGGCGGACTCGCCTTTCGTGCTGCTGCCCCGCACGGCCGGCCCGCCACTGCACGACCAGATCATCGGCCTGTGCACCGCGGCAGGGTTCACACCGCGGGTGGTCCAGCACGCGGTGGAGTGGCAGACCGTGTGCGCCCTCGTGGAAACCGGTCTGGGCGTTTCCCTGGCCCCGGCGAGCATCCGACGCATCCGCCTCAAAGGCGTCGCCTTCCGCAGGATCGAGCCCGGCACCGCCCGTACCCGGGTGGCCGTCGCCTGGCGCGAGAGCGACCATGACCCCTTGGTCGCACACCTGCTGGAGACCATCAGTCAGGATCCGCCGGACGAGTCCCAGGGCTGCTCACGATGAGTTCCCCCGGGCTGGGCTGCTGCTCAACAGCGCTTCGTTCGGCCGACCGGTCGCCTCGACAGGCCCATGGCCCACGGCACAGGGCCGTTGGGCCTCACCGCGACTCCCGCGGTACTTCCGACCGGGCAAGCCGCAGGTGCGGGGCCACGCTGCGGAGCTTCTCGCAGGTCTCCTCCCATTCGCGTTCCGGTGTCGACTGACCCATCACCCCGGCACCCGCGCGCAGCCAACTGCGCCCGTTCCGCTGGAAGACCGTGCGCAGGACCAGCGCGGCGTCGAGGCCGCCGTCGGCGTCGGCGGTGAACACGGCTCCGGCGTACAGCCCGCGGGGTTCGTCCTCGTACCGGCCGATGGCGCGCAGGGCTCCCGGCTTCGGGCAGCCGGTGGCCGTGATCGCCGGGAACAGCGCCGCCAAGGCGGCCCAGGGGCCCCGGTCGTCGGCGAGGCGTCCGGTGACGCGCGAGGCGAGGTGCTGTACCGATCCGCGCTCGCGGACCGTCATGAACTCCTCGACCACGACCGCGTCCCGGCCACCGCAGACCTGGCTCACTTCATCGACGGCGAGGCGTACCGAGAGGGCGTGCTCGTGGATCTCCTTGGGGTCGCCGAGCAGGTCGGCGCGCAGGCGGGCGGTCTCGCCGGGGTCCGTCGCGAGGGCCCGGGTGCCGGCCAGTGGCTGGGTGGAGACGCGCCGGCTGTCCCCGTCCACCTCGACGACCGTCTCGGGGCTGAAGCCGGCGGCTCGCCACCCGCCCAGGTCCAGCAGGAAGGACCGGGCGGGGGTGTTGGCCCTTCGGCCCGCCAGGTAGGTGGCGGCGAGGTCGGGGCCCAGGTGCTCCGGCAGCGGCAGGGGGCGCGAGAGGACGGCCTTCTGCAAGCGCCCCGCCCGGATGTCGGCCACGGTCCGGGCGACGGCGTTCTGGTAGGCGCCGGTTCCGGAGCCGAGGAGCCGCTCCGCGTCGGCGAGCCGCTCTGTGTCGGCGGCCCTCTCCGCGCCGGCGGGGCGCTCCCCCGCCTGCTCGGTAGGAGCAGCCACCCCCACCTGCTCGAAGGAGCTCACCCCCATCTGCCCAGCGGGGCGCTCCCCCACCTGCTCCATGGGTCGGGAGAGCGCCTTGGCGATCAGAGGTACGTGTTCGGGGTCGGTCGTGCGGATGTGCGCCGTGCCCGGGGTCAGTTCGACCTCCGTGACCGGCAGCATGAGGTGGAGCAGCGGGTCGTGTCCCGGGTCGCCGGTGTCCGGGTGCAGCAGGTGGGCCAGTTCGAAGGTGGCCCAGCCGTACGCCCGCCAGTCGTCGCGGTGCGGCAGGTGTGCGAGGACCGTGGCGATCTGTTCCAACGGCGCCTGGCGGTCCAGGGGTTGGGTCACCGAGCGGTTCCCGCACCGGGCGGTCACCTCGTGGGCGTCCAGGGTGACGGTCGCGGCCGGTCCGGCGGCGTACGCCCAGGTCCCGGCGCGCTCGTAGACCACGTACTCGCCGCCGAGGCCCGCTCGGGCGAGCCGTACCGCCGCCTCCGCCGGATCGTGCGGCGCCTCGACGACATGCGCGGGCTCCGGCGCGGGCAGGGCGTCCGCCCAGGAGCTCCAGGTACCGGTCATGCGCGGGGACTTCCTTTCAGCTCTCGGGCCAGCGCTGTCAGTGCCTTCTTGTCGGTCTTGCCGACCGCCGTCACCGGCAGTGCGTCCAGCGCCTCCACGCGGTCGGGGATCTTGTACGGCGCCAGCCCCCGCTCCCGGAGGAAGGCGGCCACCTCGGCGCGGCCGGGGGCGTCGGCTCCGGGCACCGGCACGACGAAGGCGCAGGTGCGCTCGCCGAGCAGGTCGTCGGGTACAGGGACGACGGCGGTGTCCAGCAGCGCGGGATGGTGGACGAGCTGCTCCTCGACCTCGGCGGCGGCCACCTTGTCCCCGCCCCGGTTGATCTGTTCCTTGACCCGGCCCTCGACGACGAGGTGGCCGGTGAGGGTACGCCGGACCAGGTCGCCGGTCCGGTAGTAGCCGTCGGCGGTGAAGGCGGTGGCGTTGTGTTCGGCGGCCCGGTAGTAGCCGCGCAGGGTGTAGGGGCCGCGGGTGAGCAACCGTCCGGTGGCGCCGGGCGGGACGTCGTGGTCGTCCTCGTCGACGACGCGGATCTCGTCGTCGGGTGACAGGGGCCGGCCCTGGGTGTGCAGGACGATCTCCTCGGGGGCGTCCGGTTCGGTGTAGTTGAGCAGGCCCTCGGCCATGCCGAACACCTGCTGAAGCACGAGGCCGAAGGCGTCCCGCGCCTGTGCTGCGTGCTCGGGCAGCAGCCGGGCGCCGCCGACCTGGAGCAGCCGTAGCGACGACAGGTCCGCGTCGCCCCACTCGGCCGCCGCCGTCCACATCCGGGCCGTGGGCGGCACCAGTGCGGTCGCGGTGACGCCTTCGCGCTCGATGAGGGCGAACGCCGCGTCCGGATCGGGTTCGTCCGTGAGGATCGCCGTGCCGCCCGCGTGCAGGGCGCCGAGGACGCCGGGGCAGCCGAGGGCGAAATTGTGGGCGACGGGCAGGGCGGCGAGGTAGACGGTGCCGGGGCCGAAGCCGCACAGCTCGGCGCTGGCGCGCACGTTGTAGGCGTAGTCGTCGTGGGTGCGCGGGATCAGCTTGGGCAGACCGGTGGTGCCGCCCGAGACGAGCAGCAGCGCCACCTCGGAGGCGTCGTCGGGGGCAGGGGGCAGGTCGGGGGCTCCGGGGCCGTCGAGCGGGGTGTGGGCTCCGGGGTCGCCGGCCACCAGGACGTGCCGGAGCTCGGGGCTCTCCTTGAGGACCTCGGCAGCCAACTCGCGGTGGTCGAAGCCCTGGTGGACGTCCGGGACGACGTACGCGACGGCCTGGGACAGCCGGCACAGGTGGACGATCTCGCTGCGGCGGTGCAGTGGCAGGGCGAGCACGGGAATCGCGCCGAGCCGCTGAAGGCCGAAGAAGACGGTGAAGAACTCGGGGACGTTCGGGAGCTGGAGCACGACCCGGTCCCCTGCCCGGACGCCGAGCCCGGCGAGTCGGCGGGCGACGCGCTCGGCCTCCCGGGCGAGCTGGGTCCGGTCCAGTCGCCGGGTGCCGCACACGAGCGCGGTGCGCTGCGGATGGGTCCTGACCCAGGTCCGCAGTAGCCGGTCGAACGTTTCGCCTCGCCAGTGGCCGGAGGCCCGGTACTGCGCGGCGAGGTCCTCGGGCCAGGGCGTACAGCCGTCCAGCACGTGAATCCCCCTCTGGTCGTATCCCGCTCGGCGGGGCTTGTCGATCCCGCCAGTCATACTGTAGTAAATGAATATCATTTTCAATAACTGATGCCATCGAGGCTGGTGAAGCAGTGTCAGAACCCGATCTCCTACGGTCGATCCGTCCCCTGCTGGCGGACTGGCTCGGTCCGGACGCCGAGCGGGTCGGCCCCCACGACAACCTCATCGAGCAGGGCCTGGACTCCATCCGCCTGATGACCGTGTCCGCGGCACTGCGCCGCGACGGGATACGGCTGCCCTTCGCGGCCCTGGCCCGTACCCCGACGCTGCACGCCTGGGCGGAACTGGCCGGCGAGAGAAGCGGCCCGCCGAACGAGACCGTCGCCGAGACGGTCGAGGCCGACGCCGACGCCGACGCCGACGAGACCTCCCCCTTCGATCTGGCCCTCATGCAGCACGCCTACTGGGTAGGCCGTGGCACGGAGCACGAACTGGGCGGTGTGGCCGCCCACTTCTACAACGAGTTCGACGGCGAGGGCGTGGACCCGCAACGCCTGGAGCGTGCCGTACGCGCCCTGCTGGCCCGCCACGCGCAGTTGCGCGCCGTGTTCGCCGACGACGGACGCCAGCACACACCGACCGCCTCCGCCTGGCCCGGGCTGCGGGTGCACGATCTGCGCGAGCTGCCCGAGGACCAGGTGGAGAGCCGGCTGGCGGATCTGCGGGACGAGCTGTCGCACCGCATGCTGCGGGTCGGCGCGGGCGAGGTCTTCGACGTTCAATTGTCGCTGCTGCCGGGCGACCGCACCCGGGTCCACCTCAACCTCGACATGCTCGCGGCCGACGCGCTCAGTCTGCGCGTGCTCCTCGCCGACCTGGCGGTTCTCTACCGCGGCACCGGCTCCCTCTCCCCCATCGGCTACAGCTACCGCCGCTACCTCGCGGACCGGGCCGTCTCCGCCGAACGGGACCGCGACCGGGCACGGGACGCGGCCTGGTGGGCCGCCCGGCTGCCGGATCTGCCCGGCGCGCCCGCGCTGCCCGTCGCCCAGGCGCCGGTACGGCCCCGGGTCACCCGGCGCCACCACTGGCTGCCGCCTCAGGCGCGGGACGCCCTGTTCGCCCGCGCGCACCGGCACGGCGTCACCCCGGCGATGGCGCTGGCCACCGCGTACTGCGAGGTGCTGGCCGCCTGGAGCGCCGAGCACCGCTTCCTGCTGAACGTGCCGCTGTTCGACCGTGAGCCGCTGCATCCCGATGTGCCCCTGCTCGTGGGTGACTTCACCGGTTCCGTGCTGCTCACCGCCGACATGTCGGACGAGGCTCCCTTCCAGAATCGGGCCCGGTCCGTGCAGGAACGCTTCCTCGGGGATGCCGCGCACGCCTCGTACTCGGGTGTCGAGGTGCTGCGGGATCTGAACCGCGCCCAGCGCGGTGGTGGGCGCGTGCTCGCGCCGGTGGTGTTCACCAGTGCGCTGAACCTGGGCGAGCTGTTCTCCGAGGACGTCCGCGCCTGCTTCGGGCGCCCGGTGTGGATCATCTCGCAGGGCCCGCAGGTGTGGCTGGACGCCCAGGTCACGGAGCTGGACGGCGGACTGCTGGTCAACTGGGACGCGCTGGAGCAGGCCTTCCCCGACGGGATGCTGGACGCGATGTTCACCGCGTACCGCACGCTGGTGGACTCCCTCGCCGCGTCCGACACGCCCTGGGGCGCACCCGTACCGGACCTGCTGCCCGGGTCCCAGCGGGAGGCACGCGCGCGTGCCAACGCCACCGACGGGCCCCGCAGCGGTCTGCTCCTGCACGAGGACTTCCTGAGCCGCGCCGAGCAGGCTCCCGACCGACCCGCGCTGCTCTGGGGCACGGACGGTGTCCTCACGTACGGTGAACTCGCCGACCGCGCACGGCGGATCGCCGCCGCGCTGGCCGCGCAGGCGATCGGCCCCGGCGACCTGGTCGCCGTCTGTCTGCCCAAGGGGCCCGACCAGATCGCCGCCGTGCTGGGCACCCTGACCGCGGGCGCGGCGTACGTGCCCGTGGGACGCGACCATCCGCCGGCCCGCCGCGACCGCGTCCTGACCCGGGCCGCGGCACGGGTCGCCTTCGTCACCGAGGACACGGCGCCGCTCCCGGACGGTGTGGTGGGCCTGACGGTGCCGGAGGCACTGGCGCACGCGCCCGTCAAGGAGCCGGTGGCCGTCCCCGAGGGCGATCCGGCGTACATCCTGTTCACCTCCGGCTCCACCGGCGAGCCCAAGGGCGTCGTCGTGCCGCACCGCGCCGCCCGCAACACGGTCGACGACCTCGACGAGCGGTTCGCGGTGACGGGCGACGACCGGACGCTCGCGCTCTCCGCCCTCGACTTCGACCTGTCGGTGTATGACGTCTTCGGGCCGCTGTCCGCCGGCGGCGCGATCGTCCTCGTGGCCGAGGAGGATCGCCGGGACGCGGCGAGCTGGCACGCGCTGATGGCGCGGCACGCGGTCACCGTCCTCAACTGCGTGCCCTCCGTCCTGGACATGCTGCTCAGCACCACCGGGGAAGGGCCGGCCGGGCTGCGGCTGGTGCTGCTGGGCGGCGACTGGGTGGGCGTCGATCTGCCGGGGCGGCTCGCGGAGCGCTCGCCGTCCTGCCGTTTCGTGGCGCTCGGCGGTACGACCGAGACCGCGATCCACTCCACGGTGTGCGAGGTCGTCGGCGGCACCGTGCCCGAGGACTGGAGCGCGGTGCCGTACGGCACACCGCTGGGCAACGTACGGCTCAGGGTCGTCGACGCCCGGGGCCGGGACTGTCCGGACTGGGTGCCGGGTGAGCTGTGGATCGGCGGGGACGGTGTGGCCGACGGCTACCTCGGCGATCCCGAGCGCACGGCCGACCGGTTCGTCCGGTACGACGGGGTGCGCTGGTACCGCACGGGCGATCTGGCCCGCTACCGGCCCGGCGGCATCGTCGAGTTCCTCGGCCGGGCCGATTCCCAGGTCAAGCTGCGCGGGCACCGGGTGGAGCTGGGCGAGGTCGAGGCGGCGCTGGAGCGGGCGCCGGGTGTGGGGCGCGCGGTCGCGGCGGTGAGCAAGGGCGTGCTGGTCGCGGCCTGCGCCCCGGCGCCGGGGTCCGGCGGTGAGCGCAACGAGGGCGTCCGGCCCCAGGTCGTGGCCGCGCGGCCCGATCCGCTGGAGGCCGAGGTGGTGGCGTACGTCATCGGCCGCGTCCTGGAGGGCGGTCCGCGCCCGGGCGAGGACATGCGCGGCGTCGTCCATCTGTGGCGGGACTGGCTGCATCGGCACGCGGTGACGGTCGACGGGGACGGGTTGGCTCAGCGCGTCGCCGGGACCCGGCTCGCGCCCGTGCTCGCCCGCCTCGTCGAGCGGCTGCCGGACCTGCGCGCCATGCTCGCGGGTGAGCGCGACCCGCTCGAACTGCTCGACGACCCTGTGCTCGCCCCGGAGGCGGCGCTCGACGCGCTGCCCGGGAGCGATGAGGCCGCCGGCGCGTGTGCCGATGCGCTGCGTGCGCTCTCGGCGCAGGCGGGCGGCCGTGTCGTGCGGGTCGCGGTCGTCGGGGCACGCGGCGGGCTCGGCATCGAGCGCGTGGCCCGGCAGCTACCGGCGGATGCGGTTCAGTTGACACTTCTCGACACGTCCGCCGGTCTTCTGGAGCGGGCCCGCGAGCGGTTCGCCGCGTCGCCGCACGACGTGCGCTGCCAGGCGCTGCCCGACGGTGCGCTGCCGGAGGGGCTGCCCGGGGCCTTCGACGCCGTTGTGGCGCTCGGCTCCCTGCACGCCTTCGACGATCCGGCCGCCGGTGTCGCCCAGGCGGCGGCCCTGCTGGCGCCCGGTGGCCTGCTGATCGCGGTGGAGCAGGGCGGTCTGGCGCCGCTCGGTCTGATCTGCGCCGCACTGCCCACCCGGGGTTTCGCTGCCGCGGACCCCGCCCGTCGGGCAGCCGGCAGTCCGCTGCTGCCGCCGGCTGCGTGGGAGCAGTTGATGCGTGCCCACGGCTTCGCCGAGGTGGACACGGCCGTACGCCGTCAGGAGCCCGCGCTGCTGATCCGCGCGGTCCGCGACCCGGACGCCGCGCCGAGCGACACCGCGGCGGTACGCGCCGTCGCCGCCGGGCAGTTGCCGTCGTACATGGTCCCCGACCGGCTGGTCCTGCTGCCGGTCATGCCGCTCACCGCGAACGGCAAGGTCGACCGGCGCGCCGTACGTGAACTCCTCGACCGGCATGTGGCGTCCGGGGCTTCTGCGCAGGGTCGGGGCACGCCTCCCCGTCCCGGCGTCGAAGAGCTGGTCGCCGAGGTGTGGCGGGAGCTGCTAGGGGCCCGCACGGTCCATCGCGAGGACGACTTCTTCGCCGTCGGCGGTGACAGTCTGCTCGCCACGCGGATGCTGCACCGGCTGGGCGAGCGCGGCGTGCGCGGCGCCCGGATCGCCGATCTGTTCACCACCCCGGTGCTGAAGGACTACGCCGTCACGCTCACCCTGGACGGCAGCCGCCCCGCCCTACCCGAGCTGGTGTCGGACCCCGGGCACGCGCACGAGCCCTTCCCCGCGACGGACGTGCAGCGCGCGTACTGGCTGGGGCGGGCCGAGGAGATGCGGCTCGGCGGTGTCGGGGCGCACTACTACTCGGAGTTCGACGGGGTCGCGGTCGACGTGCCCCGGCTCGAGCTGGCCTGGCGGCGGCTGATCGACCGTCACCCCATGCTGCGGGCCGTGTTCGACGAGGACGGGCGTCAGCACGTCCTGGCTGCCGTCCCCGAGTTCACCATCCCCGTCGCGGAAGGTGAGGAACAGCTCGACGTCCTGCGCGAGGAGATGTCCCACCAGGTCCTCGACCCGTCCCGCTGGCCGCTGTTCGACGTCCGCGCGGTGCGCTACGGCGACGGCCGGACGCGGCTCGGCGTGAGCCTCGACAACCTGATCCTCGACGGCCTCAGCATGATGACGGTCTTCACCGAGCTGGGTGTCCTGTACGCCGATCCGAGCGCCCAACTCCCGCCCGTGGAACCGACGTTCAGGGACTACCTCGCCTCGGTCGAGCCGGCGCCCGAGATGCTGGCCGCCGACCAGGCGTACTGGCGCGAGCGGCTGCCCGACCTGCCCCCGGCGCCTCGCCTGCCGCTCCTGCGCGACCCGGCGACCCTGGGCCGCCCCCGCTTCGTACGCACCTCGGGGGAACTCGACGCCGAGCGGTGGGGACGGATCAAGGCGCGTGCCCGTGAGCACGGTGTCACCCCGTCGACGCTGCTGCTGGGCGCCTACGCGGAGGTGCTGGGCACCTGGAGCGAGAGCCCTGAGCTGACCGTCAATCTCACGCTGTTCGACCGTCAGGAGATCCACCCGGACACCAACCGGGTGCTGGGCGACTTCACCTCACTGCTGCTCGCCGCCCACCGCCCGCAGCCCGGCGAGGACTGGCTGACCCGGGTGCGTGGGCTGCAGGAGCGGCTGTGGCGCGACCTGGACCACCGCTCGGTCTCCGCGGTGTGGGTCATGCGCGAACTCGCCCGGGCCCGCGGGGAGCGGGACGCGGCCGTGCCGGTGGTGTTCACCAGCGCGCTCGGCGTCGATGACGGCGTGTCCATGGACGCGCCCGACGGGTTCCCAAAGCGGGTGTGGGGTGTCAGCCAGACCCCGCAGGTGTGGCTGGACCTCCAGGTCTACGAAGGCCGGGACGGGGCGCTGCGCCATCAGTGGGACGCGGTGCGGGAACTGTTCCCCGAAGGGCTCGTCGAGACGATGTCCGCCGCGTTCGGCAGGCTGCTGCGCCAGCTGTGCGACGGCGACTGGCGGACGCCTCGGCCCGCCCTGCTGCCCGGCGGGCAGCGCGCCGTCCGCGAGCGCGTCAACGCCACGGGACGGCCCGGTGGCGTGCGCGCCCTGCATCTGCCGTTCTTCGACCGGGCCGCCGCCGATCCGGACGCCCCGGCACTGCTGTGGGGCGAGGACGGCGCCATGTCCCGGGGTGAGCTGCGCGAGCGTGCGCTGCGCATCGCCGCCGGGCTGGCGGCGCGTGGGGTCGTGCCCGGTGACACGGTCGCCGTCTCGCTGCCCAAGGGGCCCGAACAGATCGCCGCCGTGCTCGGGGTGGCCGCCGCCGGGGCCGCGTACGTGCCCGTCGGCGCCGACCAGCCGCCGGTGCGGCGCGAGCGGATGCTGCGGGCGTCGCGGGCGCGCTGCGTGCTCGACGCGGAGTTCCTCGCGCGACCGCTGCCCTCGCCTTTGGAAGCCCCCGTGGCCTCCGACCCGGACTCCTGCGCGTACGTGATCTTCACTTCGGGTTCCACCGGTGAGCCCAAGGGCGTCGAGCTGACGCACCGGGCGGCCGCGAACACCGTCGAGGACATCAACGAGCGGCACGGCATCGGCCCCGCCGACCGGGTCCTGGCGGTGTCGGCGCTCGACTTCGACCTGTCCGTGTACGACATCTTCGGGCTGCTCGGCGCGGGCGGCGCGCTCGTACTGGTCGCCGAGGACGAGCGCCGGGACGCCCAGCGGTGGCGGGACCTGGCCGTACGGCACGGCGTCACGGTCTGGAACTCCGTACCGATGCTGCTGGATATGCTGCTCACGGCGGCTGCCGGGCAGGCTCCGCCGGGGCTGCGGGTCGCGCTGGTCTCGGGTGACTGGGTGCCGCTCGACCTGCCCCGGCGGGTGGCCGAGGCCTCGCGGGGGCGATGCCGGCTGATCGCCATGGGCGGCGCGACCGAGGCGGCGATCTGGTCCAACGCGTACGACGCCACGGGCGGCGCGCCGCAGGGCTGGCCGTCGGTGCCGTACGGCACTCCGTTGCGCGCCCAGCGGTTCCGCGTCGTCGGGCCGCTCGGCGAGGACTGCCCGGACTGGGTGCCCGGCGAGCTGTGGATCGGCGGGGCCGGGGTGGCCACCGGCTACCGGGGGGATCCGCAGCGCACCGCCGACCGGTTCGTGACGGATGCCGGGGAGCGCTGGTACCGCACCGGTGACCTGGGCCGCTACCGGCCCGACGGGCTGCTGGAGTTCCTGGGGCGCCGCGACCACCAGCTCAAGATCCGCGGCCATCGCACCGAACTCGGCGAGGTCGACGCGGCGCTGCTCGCGCAGCCGGGCGTCGCCCGTGCGGTGACCGTGGCGACCGGGCCACGGGGGAAGCTGCGGCTGACCGCGTTCGTGGTGCCGGAGGGCGCCTTGGACCTGGCCGAGGTGGAGCGGCGGCTCGCGGAACATCTGCCCGCGCATGCCGTGCCCGCCGCGCTCGTACCGCTGCCCGACGGGCTGCCGTTGACCGCCAACGGCAAGGTGGACCGGGCCGCGCTGGCCGAGCGGGCCGCCTCGGTCGGCGTACCGTCCGAGGGCGGCCGGGAGCCGAGCGGACCCGTGGAGGAGCTGGTCGCCGCCGCCTGGCGGGAGCTGCTGGGGGCCGAACACGTCGGCAGGGACGACGACTTCTTCGCCCTCGGCGGGGACAGTCTGCTCGCCACGCGGCTGGTGGCGCGGCTGCGCGAGGCCGGCCTGAGCGGGGCCAGCATCGCCGGACTGTTCACCCGTCCCGGGCTCAAGGAGTACGCCGGCACGCTCGCCCTCGACACGGGCGGACCGTCGTGGCTCCCGAGCTGGTGCTCGACCCGGAGCACGCGCACGAGCCGTTCCCGGCGACCGATGTGCAGCGGGCGTACTGGATCGGGCGGACCGCGCAGCTCGACCTGGGCGGTGTCGGTTCGCACTACTACAGCGAGACGGACGAGGAGTACACGGACGTCAGTGCGCTGGAGCGGGCCTGGCGGCGGTTGATCGACCGTCATCCGATGCTGCGGGCCGTCTTCGACGCGGACGGGCGGCAGCAGGTCCTCGAGTCCGTCCCCGAGTTCACCATCCCCGTCGCGGAGGGTGAGGAACAGCTCGACGTCCTGCGCGAGGAGATGTCCCACCAGGTCCTCGACCCGTCCCGCTGGCCGCTGTTCGACGTCCGTGCCGTGCACTACACGACGGCCGGCGGAGAGCGCCGCACCCGGATCGGGGTCAGCCTCGACAACCTGGTCCTCGACGGCCTCAGCATGATGATCGTCTTCACCGAGCTGCGGCAGCTCCGGGACGATCCGGATGCCGAACTGCCGCCGGTGGAGCCGACGTTCAGGGACTACCTCACCTCGGTCCGGCCCGCGCCGGAGTCGGTGGCCGCCGACCAGGCGTACTGGCGCGAGCGCCTGCCGGGTCTGCCCCCGGCGCCCCGGCTGCCGCTCCTGCGCGAGCCGTCCGCCGTCGGGCGCCCGCGTTTCGTCCGCCGTGCGACGCACCTGCCGCAGGACGTCTGGGCGCGGCTTCAGGAACAGGCCCGGGGGTATGGCATCACCCCGTCGGTCCTGCTGCTGGGCGTCTACGCCGAGGCGCTGGGCGAACAGGCGGAGAGTCCCGCACTCACCGTCAACCTCACCCTGTTCGACCGCCAAGAGGTCCATCCGCACATCAACCGGATCGCCGGTGACTTCACGTCGCTGTTGCTGGCGGCCCACCATCCGCGCGCGGGCGAATCCTGGCCGGCGCGGCTGCGCGGGCTCCAGGCCCGGCTGTGGACCGACCTGGACCACCGGGCGGTGTCGGCGGTCTGGGTGATGCGGCAGCTCGCCCAGGAACGCGGGCCGGGGCAGGCCGCCATGCCCGTGGTGTTCACCAGCGCGCTCGGCATCGACGACGAACGGGCCGGGGCGCTGACTCCGCCGTACTGGTCCGTGTCCCAGACGCCGCAGGTCTGGCTCGACCACCAGGTCATGGAGGACGCCGAGGGGCTCAGGCTCACCTGGGACGCGGTGACCGGACTGCTGGCCGATGATCTGCCGAGGACCCTGATGGGTCGCCAACTGGAAATGCTGAGCGAGCTGTCCACGACGGAGGACTGGGACGCGCTGATCCTCGGCACCGGCCTGAAGGACGGTGAGCGGTCACCGACGTCGCCCACCACCCTCGTCACCAAGGCTGCCGACGCGGGCGAGCCTCCGCGCGGCGCCACCGAGGAACTTGTCGCCGCGCTCTGGTCCGAGCTGCTGCCCGACCACCCGCCCACCGGCCGGGAGCAGGGCTTCTTCGCCGCCGGCGGCGACAGTCTGCTGGCCACCCGGCTGATCGCGCGGCTGCGCGAACGCACCGGCGTGGAAGTCCCGCTCAGGGCGTTCTTCGCCCACCCGACCGTGGCCGCACTCGGCGCCGCCGTCGACGACATCACGAACCACACGATCGATCAGAACTGGGAAGAGGGGGAACTGTGAGCGCCGCCGAGCTGGTGTCGGAACTGGCCGCCGTAGGAGTCGAGTTGTGGGAGGAGGACGGCCGTATCCGCTTCCGGGCGCCGCAGGGTGCCCTCACCGAGGAGCTGCGCGAGCGGCTGCGCGCCGACCGCGACGCCGTACTGGCCTATCTGCGCGACCCGTTCGCCGAGCCCCTCGTCCCCGACCCGGACGGGCGGCACCTGCCGTTCCCGCTGACCGAGGTGCAGTCCTCGTACCTGCTGGGCCGCACGGACGCCTTCGCCTACGGCGGGATCGGCTGTCACGCCTACCTGGAGTACGAGCTGCCCGGCAGCGTCGCGCCGGCTCGGGTGGCCGACGCGTGGCGGGCGCTGGTGGAGCGGCACGACGCGCTGCGCACGGTGTATCACCCGGACGGCCAGCAGGTGCTCAAGGACCTGCCGCCGTACGAGATCCCCGTGGCGGAGGGCGAGGAAGCCGCCGAGATGGTGCGCGGGGAGCTGGCGCAGCGCACGTACGACCCGGCCGCCTGGCCGCTGTTCGACGTGCGGGTCACGCACTCCCCCGAGCGGCTGCTGGTGCACCTCTCCGTCGATCTGCTGGTCACCGACTTCTCGGGTGTCCAGCAACTCCTCGGCGAGCTGGAGCAGTTGTGCCTGGAACCGGAGACGGCCCTCGTGCCCGTACCGGTCTCCTTCCGTGATCACGTCCTCGCCGAGCGGCGGCTGCGCGACAGCTCCCGCTGGGCCCGGGACCGCGCCTACTGGCTGGACCGCCTCGACTCGCTGCCGCCCGCGCCCGAACTCCCGGTCCTGGCCGAGGAGCCGGCCGGCGAGGTGCGCTTTTGGCGGCTGGCGGACCGGCTGACCGCCGAGGAGGCGGCCGGGCTGCGGCGCCGGGCCGCCGCGCGCGACCTGACCGTGTCGACCGTGCTGCTCGCCGCGTACGCCGAGGTCATCGGCCGCTGGAGCGCCAAACCGCGCTTCACGCTCAACCTGCCGGTCTTCGCCAAGCGTCCGGTGCACCCCGACATCGGCCGCGTGGTCGGCGACTTCACGTCCGTGACGCTGCTGGCGGTCGAGCCGGACGCCGAGGCCTCCTTCGCGGAGCGGGCCCGGGCGCTCGGTGGGCGGCTCTTCGAGGATCTGGACCATGGGCTGTACTCGGGCGTCGAGGTACTGCGCGAGGCGGCCCGCCGCTCGGCGCCCGCGCTGATGCCGGTGGTGTTCACCAGCACCCTCCAGGGCACCGAGGCGCCGCAGTCCGGCGCCGGACGGGTGGTCTACGGGGTCACGCAGACCCCGCAGGTGTGGATCGACTGCCAGGTGATGGAGTCGGGCGGCGAGGTCCTGCTGGGCTGGGACGTGCGGGAGGGCGTGCTGCCGGAAGGGCTGGCGGAGGACGCGTTCGGGGCGTTCGCCGCGCTCGTACGGGAGTTGGCGGTCTCGGACGTGCCGTGGGACGGCGCCGCCGATCCGGTGCGGCTGCCCGAGGCGCAGGCGGCCCGGCACGCGGAGGTCAACGCCACCGGGCGGCCACTGCCGGAGGGGCTGCTGCACGAGCGGGTCTTCGCCGCGGCCGCCGCGCATCCCGGCCGTCCGGCGGTCATCGCGCCCGACCGCACGCTCACTTACGCCGAACTGGCCGCGCACGCGCACGCGGTGGCCGCGCAGCTGCGCGCGGCGGGCGTCGGGCCGGGCGAGCGGGTGGCGATCGTGATGGACAAGGGCTGGGAGCAGGTCCCTGCCGTGCTGGGCGCCCTGCACGCCGGCTGTGTGTACGTGCCGGTCGACACCGTCCACCCGCCCGCGCGCCGCGCCGGGGTGCTGGCCTCCAGCGGGGCGAGCGTCGTGCTCACGCAGGCGCGGGTCGATGCTTCGTACGACGTGCCGGTGATCGCCGTGGACACGCTGGAGCCGTCGTCGTCCGCGCCCGAGCCCCGGCCGGTGGACCCCGGCGAGGCGGCGTACATCATCTACACCTCCGGCTCGACCGGGGAGCCCAAGGGCGTCGAGGTCTCGCACCGGGCCGCGCTCAACACGGTCGCCGACATCGACGACCGGTTCGGCGTCGGCCCCGGAGACCGGGTCCTCGGTCTCGCCCAGCTCGGCTTCGACCTGTCCGTCTACGACCTGTTCGGTCCCCTGGCCCACGGCGGCGCCCTGGTGCTGCCGGAGGCCGAACGGCGCGGCGACCCCTCGCACTGGGCGCGGCTCGCGGCCCGCCACCGCGTGACGCTGTGGAACTCGGTGCCCGCGCAGTTGCAGATGCTCTACGACTACCTGGCCTCCGCCACCGGCTCCGGGGACGTGGCCGGCCTGTCCGACCTGCGGCTGGGCCTGCTGTCCGGCGACTGGATTCCGGTCCGGCTGCCGGACCGGGTGCGCGCGCTGCTGCCGGGGCTGCGGCTGATCAGCCTCGGCGGTGCGACGGAGGCGGCGATCTGGTCCATCCACCACCCCATCGAGCAGCCCGTCGACCCGGACCGGCCGAGCATCCTGTACGGCAGGCCCCTCGCCAACCAGACCTTCCACGTCCTGGACGACGCCCTGCGGCCTAGGCCGGACTGGGTGCCGGGCGAGCTGTGCATCGGCGGCGACGGGCTGGCGCTCGGCTATCACGGCGACCCGCAGACCACGGCACGGCGGTTCGTCACGCATCCCGTGACCGGGGAGCGGCTGTACCGCACCGGTGACCTGGGCCGTTGGCTGCCGACCGGGGACATAGAGTTCCTGGGCCGCGAGGACGGGCAGGTCAAGATCCGCGGCCACCGCATCGAACTCGCCGAGGTCGAGGCCGCGTTGACCAGGCACCCGGCGATCGGTGCGGCCGCCGCCCTCGCTGTCGGCGACGATCCGCTGCAACGCCGGCTGGTCGCCTTCGCGGAACCGGCACGGCTCGCGAACGGGCAGGCCGGCGCGCCGGACCAGGCGCTGATACGGCGGGCCCGCGAGGCGGGCGACGCGGTCGAGGTCGCCGAGCCGGAGCGGATCGAGGAGTTCGCCCGGCTGCTGGACGAGGCGTCGCTGGCGTCCATGCTGGACGTGCTGCGGGCGCGCGGCCTGTTCGGCGAGCCCGACGCCGTCCACACCGCGGACGAGGTGGCGGCGGCAGCGGCCGTACCGCGGCACCACCGGGTGATCCGGCGCTGGCTGTCCGTGCTGGCCGACGAGGGGTGGCTGGAACTGGCGGACACCGGCCACTACCGGCTCACCGCGCCGCCCGCGTCGGCGGCGGAGGCCTGGGACCGGGTGGCCGCCGTGTGGAGCGACGAGCTGGGCCCGGCCGAACTGCTGGCCTATCTGCGGGCCAACGCCGACCAGTTGGGCGAGCTGACGCAGGACCGGGTCGCCGCCGTCGACCTGCTCTTCCCCGAGGCCCGGATGGAGACGGCCGACGCGGCCTACCGCGAGAACGTCATGTCCGCCTACCTCAACCGCGTACTCGCCGCCGCCCTGCGCTCGGCCGCCGAGGCTCAGGCCCCCGGCCGGCCGCTGCGGGTGCTGGAGGTGGGCGCCGGGACCGGGGCGAGCACGGCGGGGGCACTGGCCGCGCTCGACGGCCTTCCGGTGGAGTGGCGGTTCACCGACGTCAGCCCCTTCTTCCTGGACCGGGCGCGGGAACGCTTCGGGCCGGATCCGCGGCTGCGGTACGGGCTGTACGACGTGGACGGCGACCCGGCCGAGCAGGGGCTGACCGCCAACTCGTTCGACGTGGTGGTGTGCGCGGGCGTGCTGAACAACGCCCGGGACACGGCGGCGGCCCTCGCCGCGCTGCGCTCGCTGCTCGTCCCCGGCGGCCTGCTGCTGGTCACCGAACCGACCCGGGAGCACTACGAGATCCTGATCTCGCAGGCGTTCATGATGACCGGAGCCGAGGACCTGCGCCGCACCGACGACGCGGACGCCACTTTCGTGACCCGCGAGCAGTGGCTGCGGCTCTTCTCGGAGGCGGGCGGACGCAACGAGGTGTGCCTGCCGCAGCCGGGTCATGTGCTGGAGCCGCTGGGCCAGCATGTCTTCGCGGTGCGCTTCAAGACCGACCGCGCGCACGTCGATCCCGCCGAGGTCGGCGATCATCTCGCGGCTCGGCTCCCGGCGTACATGCTGCCTGCCGCGCTGCACGTCGTGGACGGGCTCCCGCTGACCGCCAACGGCAAGGTGGATCGCAAGGCACTGGCGGCGCGGGCGGCCACCGCCGCCGGCTCCGACGAAGGGAGCCCCGCGGCCCGCACGGACGAAGTGGCACAGCCCGCCGACGAGTTGGAGCAGCGGCTGGCGGACGTCGTCGCCCGGGCGCTCGGTGTCACGGCCGTGGACCGGGAGCGCAGCCTGTTCGACCTGGGTGCGGACTCGCTGATCCTCGCGCAGTTGTCCGCGCGGCTGATCGAGGAGGTGCCTCAGGCCGCGGACCAGCAGTTCGACACGCTGCTGCGGGAGTTGCTGAACCGTCCGACGGTCGCCGCGCTCGCACGCCACCTGCGGGGCGCGGACGAGGGCACCGGCTCGGGAACGGTCGCGGGTTCGGCGAGCGCGCTGCTGCCCCTCGGGGACGCGCCCGACGGCGGAGTGCTCCAGGTGCTGGTGCACGAGGGGATCGGCACCATGGCCCCGTACCGCGATCTCGCGGCCCGGCTGGGCGCGTACGGGCCGCTCGTCGGGCTGGCCGTCGGTGACGTGGACATGTGCGTGGACCTTCCGGCGGAGGGGTTCGTGGAGCGGCTGGCGGCCGAGCACGTACGGCAGTTGACCGCTACCGGAGCCGAGCGGTTCCGGCTCACCGGCTACTGCCTGGGCGGGCAGCTCGCCACCGAGATCGCCCGGCAGCTCACCGAGGGCGGGGCGCATGTCGAACGGCTGACGGTGGTCAGCAGCAGCCCGCCCGCGTTCGTGTGCGAGGACGAGCTGCTGATCGAGCACGCCTTCGCGCGGGTGCTGGGCGCGGATCCGGAGGCGGCCGGTTATCCGGACGACGAGGAGGAGCTGGGGGCCGCGCTGCGGGCGATCCTGGACGCCACGCCGGGCCGGGTGCCGGCCGGTGCCTTCGCCGCGCTGTGCGGTGAGGCGCGGCTGGAGTCGGTGGCCCGCCGGATGCGGGCCCTGGGTGAGGTGCCGCAGCAGGAGCGGCTTGCGGCGATCGCCCGCACGCTGGGCGGGGACGGCGACGCGGCCCATGTGCCGGGCCTGTACCGGGTGTTCCGGCATGCCTTCGCCGCCGCCTCGCTGCAC
The DNA here is from genome assembly GCF_049974585.1 of Streptomyces sp. UG1. Taxonomy (NCBI): domain Bacteria; kingdom Bacillati; phylum Actinomycetota; class Actinomycetes; order Kitasatosporales; family Streptomycetaceae; genus Streptomyces; species Streptomyces sp. UG1. The sequence goes on from NZ_JBNGGG010000020.1 coordinate 39,906, forward strand.
ACCACCCAGCCGTACGCGGGTGACATCACCCTCGTCCGGCCGCGCGGTCGGCTGCGGTTCCTGTCCGGGTTCGGGCAGGAGGCGGACGAGCTGTGGCGCGAGGTGTGCCTCGGCGATCTGACGGTGGTCGACGTCGACGGCGACCACTTCAGCTGCCTGCGCGCACCGCACGTCGACTCTGTCGCCTTCGCGGCCGGCGGCACCCCGTGAACCGGGGCCGTACCGCCCCGGTCGCCGTGGGTGTGGTCGGGGCGGCCGGGGCGGTGGGCCGGGCCGTGGTGGAGGAGTTGCTGCGGCTCGGTGTCGGGCCGGTGCGGGCGGCGGTGCGCCGCCCGCCCGGCCGGGCGCTGCCCGCGGGGGCGGAGCTGTGGCCCGATCCGGTGGAGGTGACCGACGCCCGCGCCCTCGCCGCGTTCTGCGCCGAGTGCCGCGTCGTCGTCAACGCCACCGGGCCGGTCCGGGCCGTCGGCCATCGGGTCGCCCAGGCCGCCCTTGCGGCGGGCGCGGACCTGGTCGACGTCAACGACACGGCGGAGCTGCCGGAACGGCCGCCGTACGAACGGCTGTTGCGATGGCGGACGGTGGTGGTCGGCACCGGGTTGATGCCGGGGTTGGCGGGGTTGCTGCCGGGGCTGCTCGGCGGGATGCGCGGCGCCCTGACCGTCCGCGTCGGCGGGCTCCCGCACTTCCCGCCCGCCGCCGCCCGGGACTTCATGGACCGGCTCGCGCGCCCGGGCGGTGAGGTGACCGCCGTGTGGCGCGGCGGGCGTCGGGTGCCGGGGGCGCTCGCCGTGGAGCGTGGCGTCCGGCTGCCGTACTTCCCCGGGGCCGTGACGGCGATCCCGTATCTCACCGAGGAGGCCGTGGGGGTCGCCCGGCGGTACGGGCTCGACGAGGTGCGCTGGTACACGGTGTTCGGCGGCGAGGGCACGCGTGCCGTCCTCGACCGGTACCGCGCGGGGCTCGCCCCGGGCCCGGCCGTGGATGTGGCGGCGGCCGAGCTGTCGCGGGCCACGCTCACCGACCTCGCCGGACGGGCGCCGTACCAGATCGTGACCTGCGAACTGGACGATCGCCGCAGCCTGGTCCTCACCGGCACCGATTCCTCCGCCCTGACCGGCACCGCCGCCGCGCACGCGGCGCTCGCTCTGCTCGACGGTGTACTCCCGCCGGGGCAGCTCCACTTCGCCGACCTCCCCGATCCCGGTCACGTCGTCCGTCGTATCGCCGAGGCACCCGCCGTACGCGAACTGCTGCTGATCGACGGGCCCTTGGCCGATCTCCCCGTGGAAGAAGGAATCCTGTGACCAGAGTCGTGGTCTGCGGTACCGGCTTCGGCCGCGTGTACCTCAGCGCCTTCCGGGAGCCCGGACCGGAGTTCCCGCTCCGCCTGACCGGCGTCCTCGGCCGGGGCAGCCCCCGCTCCAAGGCCTGCGCCGAGCGCTACGGCGTGCCCCTGCTCACCGACCCCGACGATGTGCCGGACCTCGCCGACCTGGCCTGTGTGGTCGTGCCGAACGGGGTCGGCGGCGGGGAAGGCACGGCGCTCGCGCGGCGGCTGATGGAGCAGGGGGTGCACGTGCTGCACGAGCACCCGATCCATCAGTCGGAGCTGGCCGCGTGCCTGCGCACCGCGCGCGAGCACGGCGTCCAGTACCGGCTCAACACGTTCTACCCGCACCTCGCCCCGGTACGCCGCTTCCTCGCCGCGGCCCGGCATCTGGCCGAGCGGCAGGAGCCGCTGTACGCGGAGGGCGCCTGCGCCATCCACGTGGCGTACGACCTGATCGACATCCTCGGGCAGGCGCTCGGCGGGCTGCGCCCCTGGAAGTTCACCGACCCGGCGCCCGAGGGCGGCCCGTTCAGCACCCTGGAGGGCCGTCTCGCCGGCGTCCCGGTCACCCTGCGCGTGCTGAACCAGCTCGACCCCGAGGACCCCGACAACCACACCCATCTGCTGCACCGCGCCGCCCTCGGCTTCACCGGCGGCACCCTCACGCTGGCGAGCACGCACGGCCCCGTCCTGTGGAGCCCGGCGCTTCCCGCGCCCCGCGGCGAGGACGGCGAGCTGGACTTCGACAGCGACGCCCACCGGCTGGTGCATCTGCCGAGCGTGCAGCCGGTCGGCCCGGCCGAGGCCCCCACGCACCGCGAGGTCTACACCGAGGTCTGGCCGGAGGGCGTACGGCGCGCCCTGCGGGCCATGGTCGACGCGGCGGAGTCGGGCGCGGACCCGATGCGCGCCGGTCAGTACCACCTCACCCTCAGCCAGATCTGGCAGGACCTCACGGCCCGGCTCGGCTACCCCGAACTGGTGCGCCGCCCCGCGCCCGAGCCGGTCACCGCGCCGGACCTGGCCGCGGCGGTACACGAGCGGGAGGGCCTGTGACCGGTACGATCACCGCCTTCAACCCGCTCGACCTGAGCCACACCGACGACCCCTACCCCCGGCTGGCCGCCCTGCGCCGCGACCGGCCGGTCTCCACGCCGCTGCCCGGCTGGCACGTGGTCGTGCGGGACGCCGACGTACGGGCGGTGCTCGCGGCCCCGGAGGTGTGGTCGAGCCGCCGCAACAACACCTCCGTACCGGAAACCCCGGAAGCGGACCGGGAGTTGGCCCTGTCCCAGCTGGACCCGCCCGCGCACACTCGGCTTCGGCGTCTCCTCTCCCCCGCCTTCGCCCGGACCGTGGTGGCGGAGCTGGAGTCCGTGGTGCGGGAGCGGGCCGGGGCGCTGGCGGGCCGGCTCGAGGATGGTGGGGACCTTGTGGCCGCGTTCGCCGCGCCGCTGCCGCGTGCCGTGCTGGCCGCCTTCTGCGGGGTGGGCGACGGTGACGCGGCGGAGTACGACCGCTGGGCGGCCGGGTTCACGGATCTGCTGGGACACCGGGCGCGCCCCGAGTGGCCCGCGTTCGAGCGGTGGGCGCTGCGGGCCGCCGAGGGACGCGCGATGGGCGGCGTGCTGGGGCGTCTGGACCGTACGGAGGCCGTGACGTTCCTGCACTTCCTGATCGTGGCCGGCGTGCCCAACCTCCGTCATGCGCTGGGGAATCTGGTGCTGCGGCTGCTGCGGGAGGAGCACTGGCGGGCCGAAGGACTGCCGGAGGCGATCGAGGAGTCGCTGCGGCTCGATCCGCCCGCGCTGTGGCAGATGCGCACCGCCACCCGGGACACCGTGCTGGCGGACACGCCGGTGCGGGCCGGGGAGCGGGTGATCGCCGTGGTCGCCTCCGCCAACCGTGACCCGGCGCGCTGGGGCGAGGACGCCGACGCGTTCCGGCCCGGCCGACCGGGGCTGCGGGCCCACCTCGCCTTCGGCAAGGGCCCGCACGCATGTCTGGGGGCCTCTCTCACCCGGCTCCAACTGCGCGTGGCCGCCGAGGTGTTGATCGAGCGCTACCCGGGGCTGCGGCTCGCGTCCGACTTCCGTTTCCGGCGGGCCGGCGACTTCATGAGCCGCGGTCCTGCGGCCCTTCCCGTCCATGTGGAGTGACGAGTGACCTCTGTGACCAGTAACACCAGTTCCGCGCCCTCGCTGTGGCTGCGCCGGCCGGCGCCCCGTGCGGCGGCGTCGATCTGCCTGGTGTGCTTCCCGCACGCGGGCGGCAGCGCCGCCTTCTACACCGCGTGGGCCCGGCTGCTGCCGCCGCACGTCGAGCTCGTCGCCGTGCAGTATCCGGGCCGGCAGGACCGGCTCGCGGAGCCGGCCGCCCAGTCCATGGACGAGCTGGCCGGAGCCGTCGCCGAGGCGCTGCGCGTGGACCGCCCGGACCGGGAACGCGTCCTGTTCGGGCACAGCATGGGGGCCTCGGTCGCGTGGGAGACCGCCCTGCGGCTGGAGGCCTCCGGCACCACGCCACGGCATGTCTTCGTCTCCGGCCGCCCCGGCCCGCGCCGCCAGCGCCCCGGCGGGGTGCATCTGCGCGACGACGACGGCCTCGCCGCCGAGTTGCGGCGCCTCGACGGCACCCACGCCGAACTGCTCGACGACCCGGAGGTACGGGCCGTGCTGCTGCCTTCGGTACGCGCCGACTACCGCCTCATCGAGACCTACCGCCCGGATCCGACGGCCCGCCTGCGCTGCCCGCTCACCGCGCTCACCGGTGACCGCGACGAGGAGGCGCCGGTGGCGGACGTCGCGGCCTGGAGCACAGCGACAGAGGGCGCCTTCGGCAGCCTGGTACTGCCCGGCGGGCACTTCTACCTGGTGCCGCAGGCGGAGCGGGTCGTCGCCGCCGTCGTCGATGCGTGCCGCGCGCCCACCGCCCATCCCGTGTTTCCCTGACCTGACCGGCCTGACTGGAGCGACATGACCACCCTTCCGGAAGCGGCGCCCGCGCGCGTCGACCTGACCGCGCTCGCCGACCTCGTCACCCCGTGGGCGATCCGGGTCGCGGCGACCCTGCGCCTGGCCGACCACATCGCCGCGGGCCACACGGCCCTGCCCGAATTGGCCCGGGCCGCGGGCGCCGACGTGGACGCGCTGCGGCGCATGCTGCGCGTGCTCGTCGGCCGTGGTGTCTTCGCCGAGCCGCGGCAGGACACGTACGCCCTGACGCCGGCGGCGGAACTCCTCAAGGACAGCGGGGCGTTCGGGCTGCGGGCCTGGTTCGACCTGGACGGCATGGGCGGGCGAATGGACCAGGCGTTCGGGCGGCTCCTGGACACCGTGCGCACCGGGGAGCCCGCGTATCCGCTCGTGCACGGCCGGTCCCTGTGGCAGGACACCTTGGACAGTCCCGAACTCGCCCGTTCCTACGCCGACTTGATGGCGGCGCACACGACGTTCGCGGCGCCGGAGGTCGTGGCCGCGCACCCGTGGCCCGAACGCGGGCACGTGGTGGACGTCGGCGGCGGTTCCGGGTCCCTGCTCAGCCGGCTGCTGACCGCGCGGCCGGGGCTGCGCGGCACGCTGCTGGACCTGCCGGAGGCGGCGGAAGAAGCCGGCCGGGCGCTGGCGGCAGCCGGGCACGGGCAGCGCGCCTCGGTGCACCCCGGGAGCTTCTTCGACCCGCTGCCGACCGGTGCGGATCTTTATCTCCTCACCTGGGTTCTGCACGACTGGAACGACGAGGACGCGGTGCGCATCCTGCGCCGCTGTGCCGAGGCGACGGCGGACGGCGATGGCTCGGTCCTGATCGTGGAGAACCTGGTCACCGAGGGGCGTCGCGCCGACGTGGCCGCCGCCATGGATCTACGGCTGCTGGTGCTGTTCGGCGGGCGGGAGCGTACGCCCGGGCAGTTGGACGAGCTGGTGTCCCGGGCCGGGCTGCGGGTGACGGGGCGCCGCGTCACCGGGACCGGGATCCATCTGGTGACCTGCTCCAGCTGACACACACACGGCGGTGGGCGGCACGGGGGAACCGTGCCGCCCACGCGTCATGTGCTCAGGACCGCGCCGCCAGCCTCCATCCACGCGTCCCTTCCCGCTCCCGCCAGAACTCCGCGTATCGTCCGCCGAGCTCCAGCAGTTCCTCGTGCGTGCCCTGCTCCACGATCCGACCGCCGTCCAGGAAGGCGATCAGGTCGGCGCCGCGGATGGTGTCGAGGCGATGGGCGACGACCAGGACCGTGCGGTCGGCGGTGAGCGCGGCCAGAGCCTGCTGGACCGCGGCCTCGTTCTCGGCGTCGAGGGCCGAGGTCGCCTCGTCGAGCAGGACGATGGGGGCCCGCTTGAGCAGGGCGCGGGCGATGGAGATCCGCTGGCGCTCGCCGCCGGACAGGGCCGCGCCGCCCTCGCCGACCCGCGCGGCCCAACCGTCCGGCAGCCGCTCGGTGATCTCGTCGACCCGGGCGAGCCGCCCGGCCGCCCGCACCTCCTCGTCCGTGGCGTCCTCGCGTCCGGCGCGGATGTTGTCCTCGATGGAGCCGGCGAAGAGGTACACGTCCTGGAAGACCATGGCCAGCCGGGACATGAGCTGGTCCGTCGTCAGGTCGCGTACGTCCGCGCCGCCGACGCGGACCGTGCCCGCGCTCACGTCCCAGAAGCGGGCGATCAGCCGGGTCACCGTCGTCTTGCCCGAGCCCGAGGGGCCCACCAGCGCCACGGTGTGCCCGGCCGGGACCCGCAGGTCGAGGCCGTCGAGAACGGTCCGCTCGTCGTCGTAGCCGAAGGAGACGCCGTCGAGTTCGATGCCGTACGACTCCGGCAGCGGGCCGTCGGTCGCGGGCTGCGGCAGCGGTGCGGAGGCGAGCATCCCGTCCAGGCGCTCCAAGGTGCCGCGGGCCACCCGCAGCGAGCCACCCAGCTCCGCCGCCGCGCCCATGGGTTCGACGAAGCGCACGGCGAGGACCAGCACCGCGATCAGCTCACCCGCGCCGACCGAGCCGCCGACCGCGAGGGCGGTGCCGAGGACCAGGACGCAGGTGAAGCAGACCTGCACGGCGAGCGCGAAGCCCGCGATGCCGGGCACACCGATGCGGACGGCGGCGCGGGCCTCGGCGTGCTGCTTGCGCAGGGCGGCGTCGAGGAGTTCGTGGTCCTGCGCCGTCCGCCCGAAGGCGCGCAGCGCGGGTTGGTGGCGGGCGAACTCCACGAGCCGGTCGGCGGTTTCGACGGACGCGGCATGGGACTGCCGGTCGACCCGGCCGAGCAATCGCCCGGACCAGCGGTAGGCGCCGGCCGCGACCGGCGCCGCCACCAGCATGGCCAGCGCGAGCCGCCAGTCGAAGGCGAACGTGGCGAGCACGACGACGGCGGGGGTGACGAAGGCATTGCACAGCGGCCGCAGCAGGTTGGCCGCGGCGTTCATCACCTGCACGACTCCCTGTCCCGCCAACTGGCCCAGCGCACCGGTGCGTTCGCCGCCGAACCAGCCCAGCGGCAGCGCGACGACGTGATCGCCGATCCGGCGGTGCAGATGGCGCCCGAGCTGCGCGCTGAAGCGGTTGCCCCGCACGGTCGCGGCGAACGCGGCGGCGCCGTAAGCGGCGGTGGCCACGGCAAGGGCGCCGACCCACGGCCAGGCCCCGGCAGGGTCGTCGCCGAGGAGCCGGGTCAGCAGCGGGACCAGGAAGGCGTACGCCAGGCCCTGGAGAGCCGCCGCGAGGACGGCCCACAGCACGACGCGGCGCAGCCCGTCGGTCTGCTCCCGGCCCAGTACGCGTGTCAGCAGCGCGGTCATCGCGCGACTCCCTTCTGCTGGAGGGCCCACATGCGTGCGTAGCGGCCGTCCAGGGCGAGCAGTTCGGTGTGGGTGCCCTGCTCCACGATCCGCCCGCCGTCCAGGACGGCGATGTGGTCGGCGTCCTGGACGGTCGCCAGCCGGTGGGCGATCACCAGCAGGGTGCGGCCGGCGGCGAGTGCGGACAGGGCCTGCTGGACGGCGGCCTCGGACTCGGGGTCGGCGAAGGATGTCGCCTCGTCGAGGACGAGGACGGGCGCGTCGGTGAGCAACGCCCGTGCGACGGAGAGGCGTTGGGACTCGCCGCCGGACAGGACGGCGTCCTCGCCGATGACCGAGTCGTAGGCGCGCGGCAGTGCGGTGATCCGGTCGTGGATGTGCGCGGCGCGCGCGGCCTGTTCGACGGCCTGGTCGTCGGCGTCGGGCCGGCCGAGCCGGATGTTGTCGCGGACGGTCGTGCGCAGCAGGTGGGGGTCCTGGAAGACGAAGGACACCTGCCGGTACAGGTCGGCCGGGGCTATGTCCCGGACGTCCGTGCCGCCGATGCGTACCGTTCCGGCGGTGGTGTCCCAGAAGCGGGGCACGAGCCGGGCGAGCGTGGACTTGCCCGAGCCGGAGGCGCCGACCAGGGCGGTGACCGTGCCGGGTCGTAGCGTCAGGTCGATATCGCTGAGTACCTGGGTGGCACCGTCGTAGCTGAAGGTCAGTCCCTCCAGTTCGACCTTGCCGTCAGCGCCCGCCGCCTTCGGCGCGGATGCCTCGGGCAACGGTGGGACGGCCAGCAGCGCGTGGATCTGACGGGCGCTCTGCAGGCCGCCCTGGACCGCGTGCCCGGACTGGGCCAGCCCCATCACGGAGCCGGTGATGGCCGGTCCCAGCAGGACGAACGGCACGAGGTCGACGGCGTCGGCCCAGCCCTGGGTGACGAAGAGCGTGCCGGCGGCGGTGGCGACGAGCAGGGCGGCCGGGCCGGAGAGGGCGAGCGCGGCCGAGGTGCTGGCCCGCGTCGTACTCATGATCCAGTCCCGGAAGAAGACGGAGAAGTCGTCGGCCGCGTCGTCGTAGGCGCGGTGGGCGCGGGAGGTGCGGCCGTACGCCTTGATCACGGCGATTCCGTGGACGAGTTCGACGACGGCGGCGTTCACGGCGCCCATGGAGCCGAAGAAGCGTGCCGTCACCTCCTCGCCGCCCGACATGGCCTGCTTGAAGAAGTAGATGCCGACCAGGAGGGGCAGCAGCGCGACGAGGGCGAGCCGCCAGTCCACGGTCAGGAGGTAGGCGAGGGCGGTCAGCGGGGCGACGAGCGCGGCGGTGACCTCCAGCGCGGTGTGCGCCACCAGGTGGTGCAGCGTGGAGATGTCGTCGGCGGCCGCCTTCTTCACCTCACCCGAGCTGTTGTCGGTGAACCATCCGAGCGGCACCCGGCCGAGGTGGCGGGCGAGTCGCCGCCGCAGGTCGAGTTGGAGGTCGGCGTCGGCGTGGTGGGTGAGGACGCCGGCGGTGGCGTAGAGGACGAGCCGGGCGACGAGGGCGCCGACGGCCGTCCAGGCGGCGGCCCAGGCGCGGCCCTCGTCCGGACCGCCGGGCGCCAGCAGAGCGCGGGCCAGTTCGGCGACGGCGATGAACGGGATCATCGAGCAGACCGCGGCGGCCGCCTGGGCCAGGATCGCGGCGGTCAGGCGCCCGCGTATGGGGGCGATGAGTTCACCGAGGCCCGGCGGCTTCGCCGGGGTCTCGGGTGCGGGGAGGGTGTCGGGGGTGCCCTCTCGCGTGTCGGCGAGGGCCGCGCCGGTCATGGTGGGTGTTCCTCTCGGGTCAGGGGTGGAACGGAGTACGGCTCAGGGGGTGGGACGGATGACTGCGAAATCGGGGGCGAGCGCAGTGCATTGGAGCCCGGCCGCCGCGGCTTCCTCGGCAAGTGCCTCGATGCCGATGCCGGACCAGGGCAGGGGTACGGCGTGTTCGCGTACGACGGTTTCGCCGTCGCGTACGCGGTAGGTGAGCGTCCAGCCGTCGTCGGCGCCCTCGCTCCACGACTCGTAGTCCAGGTCGCCCACGCGGCGGGTCGAAAGCCGCAGCGGGGCGCGGGTCGGGGGTGCGGTGCGGTCGAGGACGTCGACGACGGCAGGGGCTCCGGGTGCCAGTCGCGCGGCCAACGACCGCCACAGGGCGGCGCGTTCGCCGAGGTCGAGATGGCCGACGACACCGAGGACGACGGCCGCGCACAAGCGGTCCGGCAGTGGTACGTCCGTCAGCGTGCCCGCGACGACGGTGACGCGCTCGGCGAGCCCGGGGCGGCAGGCGAGCCGCGTGGCCAGTGCGATGCGCATCCCGGCGGAGGGCTCGATCGCGATCACCCGCGCGCCGGGGACGGCGTCGGCGGCGGCCTCGGTGGACAGGCCGGTGCCTGCGCCCAGGTCGAGCAGCGGGCCGTTCGCGGGGTCGGCGCCGTCGAGGGCGCGGCGCAGGTGGGGACCGAGCCGTGCCCAGGCGGGCCCGGCGAGCAGGTCGTAGAACTCGGCGGCACCGCCGTACAGGTCACGGTCGGTGTCAGGCGGCAGGGGCATCGGCCGGCTCCTCGGCAGCGGTGAGCTGGTCCTTGTCGCGGATGAGGGTCCACGAGGCGAGGGCGGCGAGCAGGCTGACCACGGACGCCGTCACGAGGATCGTCGCGAGGCCGTCGGTGAGCGCGGAGCGGGCCGCGTCCAGGACGGGTTCGCGGGCGCCCGTCGGCAGGGCGCGTTCGAGGGGCCCGAACTGCCCGGCGGCGACGGCGTCCCGGACCTGCTGCCGCATTCCCTCCGGGACGTGCAGCGCGGCGAGTCGCGCATCGTCCAGGTCATGGTCGATACGGGTGCTGAACACCGCGCCGAAGGCGGCGACGCCGGCCGCCGTGCCGAGCGGGAAGAAGGTGTTGGTCATCCCGGAGGCCATTCCGGCCCGCTCCGGCGGTACGACACCGACGGCGATGCCCATGAGCGGCGGGAAGGCGATCGCCCCGCCGATGCCGAGCAGCACCAGACCGGGCAGCATCACCAGCCAGGAGTCGTCGGGGCCGACGCGCGCCATGGTGAGCAGCCCGAGCGCGGTGATGCCCGTGCCGAGGGCCATGACCGCGCGGGTGGGCAGCAGCTTGAGCAGCAGCCCGCTGAACGGGGCGACCAGCATGATGAAGGCCGTCATCGCCAGCAGCCGCAGCCCGGTGCCCAGCGGGCTGTGCCCGAGCATCCCCGACAGCCACAGGATCAGATACGGCAGGACACCGAAGCTGACCACCCGGCAGACGAAGCTGAGCACGATCGCCCCGCTGAACGAGGGCACCCGCAGCAGCCGTACGTCGAACAGGGCCGCGTCCCGCTGCCGGACCTCCCAGGCCACGAACCCGGCGACGAGCAGGGCGCCGCCGACGAGGGGCAGCAGCGCGGAGGCGGACGTCCAGCCGTCCTCGGGGCCGGTCACCAGGCCGTAGTTGAGGCCGAGCAGGGCGCCGGCGGCGAGCAGCAGCCCGAGGAGATCGAACCTGCCCTCGGGGCGCGGCAGACGGCTTGCCCGGTCGTCGTGTGGCACCCGCAGCACGGTGCCCAGCACGATGAGGACGCCGACCGGCAGGTTGACGTAGAAGATCCACCGCCAGTCGAGGCCCTCGACGACGGCGCCGCCGACCAGCGGGCCGAGGGCCGCGGCGGCGCCGCCCGCGGCGGAGAACATCCCGATGGCGGACTGGCGGCGCCGGCCCTCGTAGGCCCCGGCGATCAGGGCCAGCGCGGTGGACATCACCAGCGCGCCGCCCAGGCCCTGCAGGGCGCGGCAGGCGATGAGCGTGCCGACGCCGGGCGCCGCGCCGCAGCCCGCCGAGGCGGCGGTGAAGACGGCGACGCCGGTGAGGAACATGCGGCGGCGGCCGATGCGGTCGGACAGTGATCCGGCGGGCAGCAGGAGGGCGGCGAAGACGAGCGTGTAGGCGTTCACCACCCATTGCAGTCCGGTCAGTCCGGCGTCGAGGTCGGCGGCCACCTCGGGCAGGGCGACGTTGACGACGGTGATGTCCAGGGTCATCAGCACGGCGGCCAGCGACGTCATGGCGAGCAGCCAGCCGCCGCCGGCTGCCGGAGCGGTCTCGGCCGGCGGCTCCTGGCGTATGTCCTGGGTCATGGGAACCCCTCGCAGACATGGATATACGGCGTATACGGATGGGCGGACGGCAGCCGCGCACCGCCCTGGGCAGGGGACGGCGGGGTCAGTCCGCCAGCAGGCCCCGCAGGAGGGCCCTCAGACCCGGCACGAACAGGTCCTCGGCCGCGCCCGCGTGGGGCGGCCGGGACAGCAGCCGGGCCAGTCGGGGATGGTCGTCCATACCGACTCGGGTCATCAGTTCCCGCCGGGCGGGGCGGGCCTCGGGCCCCAGCGCGGGCAGGTACGACAGGTGGCCGAAGGTGTACCACCACAGGGCCCAGTACGCGTCGGCCGCCTGCTCGTCGTCCAGCCCGGCCTCGGCCAGGAGGGCGAGCACATGCTCGACGAACCGCGCGGCGCGCGGCCCGAACAGCTCGCCGCCCCTGAGGACTTCGGCCACCCACGGCTCCGCCGTCAGATGGTCGTGCAGTGCCCGGAAGGCCAGGACCAGCCGGTCCGAAGGCGAACCGGCACCGTCCGGTATCACCAGCTCCTCGGCCACCTCGTCCAGCATGGCGACCAGCAGTTCGCGCTTGTCGCCCACGTGCCGGTACAACGCCATGGCCGTCACGCCGAGTTCGCCCGCCACCCGGCGCAGGGTGACCGCGGTCAGTCCTTCGTCGCGGGCCAGCCGCCGGCCGACGGCCACGACGGTCGTCCGGTTCAGCGGTGCGCGTCGTTTCCCGGTCCCGGGCTGTGTCCCGTCGCTGTCGGTCGTCGTGCTCGGCATACCGCCACCCTAGAGTCACCGTGTCGCGTCCTCTCCGCGGGCCCGTGCACGGGGCATGGCCGCCACCAGTGCGCGGGTCACGTCGTGTCCGGGCCGGCTGAGCACCCGGGCGGCCGGTCCCGTCTCGCGGAACCGCCCGTCGTGCAGTACGGCCACCCGGCCGCCGAGGCGTGCGGCCACCGACAGGTCGTGCGTGACCATGACGACGGCGACCCCCAACTCCGTGCGCAGCCGGGCGATCAGCTCGACGACTCCGACGGCCACGGACGGGTCCAGCGCGCTGGTCACCTCGTCGCAGAGCAGCACCTCGGGGTTCGCGGCCAGCGCCCGTGCGAGGGCGACGCGCTGGCGCTGGCCGCCCGAGAGCGCGCCGGGAAGCCGGGCGGCCAGGCCTGCGCCGAGGCCGACCTGTGCCAACAGCCGCTCGACCGCCGCCTGTTGCTGTTCCCTGGACAGGTCCTGCCGGAGCACGAGAGGGCGGCCGACGATCGTGGCCACGGTGTGGCGCGGGTTGAGCGAGGCGTACGGGTCCTGGGGTACGAGCTGCACGCGACGCCGTTGCCGGGGGTCGCGGTCGCGCACGTCAGGTGCGAGGGCCTCGTCGTGGAGACGGATCTCGCCGCTCGTCGGGGCGTCGAGACCGGCGAGGCAGCGCAGCAGGGTCGTCTTGCCGCAGCCGGAGGGGCCGACGACGGTCAGGCAGTCGCCGGTGCCGAGATCGAGGGACACGCCGTCGAGGACCCGTGTCGCGCGGCGGAGGAGAGCGAGATCCGAAGCCTGGAGCAAGGGACCCCCTTGCGAGCCCTCCTGTCCTGTGGGGCCCTCCGGCCGGGCGGCCTCGACCAAGGCCTGTCCGCGCTCGCTGACCGGGTCGCTCAATACGGCCTCGGCAGGCCCGTGTTCAACGATCCGCCCACCGTCCATGACCGCCACCCGGTCCGCAACGGCGGCCACCGCGGCCAGGTCGTGGGACACCAGCAGCACCGCCGTGCCCGTCTCGCCGCGCAGCCGGGTCAGGTCGGCGAGGAAGGCGGCCGCGGTGACGGTGTCCAGGGCGCTGGTCGGCTCGTCCAGGACCAGCAGCCGCGGTTCGGCGGCCAGAGCCACGGCCAGCGCCACCCGCTGCCGCTGGCCTCCGGACATCTGGTGCGGCCGGCGGTGCGCGATCTCGGACGGCCGGTCCAGTCCCGCGAGCCGCAAGGCCCGTTCGACGCGTTGCGGCCACTGCTCCTCGGGGACCCGGCGGGCCCGCAGCACCTCGGCGATCTGCGCGTCGGCCCGCAGGTGCGGTGCCAGTGCGGTGCGCGGGTCCTGGGCGACGTAGCCGCACACGGATGCGCGCAGCCGCCGTAGCCGCCGCCGGTCGAGGGCCAGGGCGGGGTGGCCGTCGAGCCATGCCTGGCCGTCGGTGTGCCGCAGCCCCGCCGCCACGTGTCCGAGGGCGGCGAGGACGAGCGTGCTCTTGCCGCTGCCCGACTCCCCTACGACGGCGAGGAGTTCACCGGGCGCGAGGTCGACGTCGACGCCGTCCAGCACGGGACGCCCGCCTTCGGTCTCCACCCGCAGCCCCCGCACGGAGAGCAGCAGCTCACCGGGCGCGTCGGCCGTCGGAGCGGTGGTGGTGCGCCGACGGCCCGGCCTGCGCGGCCTGCGCGCCTCGACGTCGGGGAAGGCCGCGTCGAGCAGCAGATTCGTGGCGAGCAGGAGGACGAGGAGCAGAGCCGCCGGTGCCAGGACCGCGAGGGGCTGGAGGGTGAGCCCGTCGCGGTTCTCCAGCACCATCAGCCCCCAGTCGGCGGCCGGGGGTTGAGTGCCGTATCCGAGGAAGGCGGCGGTCGCCACGACGGTGATCGCGCCGAGGAAGCGGACCCCGGCGTCGGCGGCGAGGACCGGGGCGAGGTTGGGCAGCACCTCGCGCCCCAGCACGCTCGCCGTGCGCTCGCCTCGCGCGATGGCGACCTCCACGTAGTCCTGGGCCAGGATCCGCAGCGTCGCGGCGCGGACCACGCGGATGCTCTCGGGCAGCAGCACGAGTCCCGTGGCGAGCGCGACGCCCGCCGGGCCGCGTCCGGTGGCCACGACCACCACGCTCAGCAGCAGGAAGGCGGGCATGCCCAGCAGGACGTCGGCCAGCCGCAGGATCAGGGTGTCGGTCCAGCCCCTGCGCCAGGCGGCGGTCATGCCGGCCACCGCCGCGAAGGCGCACACCGCCGCCGTGACCGCGAGGCCGTTCAGCAGCAGCGAGCGACCGCCGGACAGCACGCGGCTGAGTACGTCGGAGCCCAGCCGGTCGGTGCCCAGGGGGGCTTGGGCGCTGCCGGGCGCGTACGGGATGTCCACGGCGTCGGTGACCTGGTGCGGCGCGAGCAGTGGTCCGAGGAGGGCCACGCCCACGACCAGTAGCAGGACGGCGAGCGCCGCGCGTCCGCCCCATCGCCGTCGCGGCGGTGCGTCGTCGGCCATCGTGGCCGCGACGGACGGCGGGCGCACGGGGGTGAGGGTCATCGCGGGTGCCTCTGCACGGGGTCGAGGAGCGGTACGGCCAGGTCGGCGGCGAGGTTCGCGGCGACCGCGACGGCGGCGCCGAGCAGCGCCACGGCCTGCACCACGGGGACGTCCCGGGCCGCCGTGGCGTCCACCAGGAGTGCGGCGAGCCCGGGGTAGCCGAACAGGGACTCCGCGACCAGCGCCCCGCCGAGCAGGTAGGCGACGGAACGGGCGAGCATCGGAACGGCGGGGCCGAGTCCGGCGGGCAGCACGTAGCGCAGGGCGACCCGGTGTTCGGGGATCCCGTTCAGGCGGGCCGCGTCCACCGCCGGGGACCGGGCGGCCTCGGCCACTCCGGCCCGGACCAGCCGCAGGTTCTGCGCCAGGCTCACCGAGACGAGGGTGAGCACCGGCAGGACGAGCACGGCCGGATCGTCCAGTGGCCCCTGCCCGGCGCCGAGCAGGGACACGGCGGGCAGCCAGCCGAGGCCGGCCGCGAACACCGCCATCAGCAGGGCGCCGGTGACGAACTCCGGCACGGCGGCCAGGCCCAGCGCGCCGCCCGACACGATCCGGTCGCCGCGCCGCCCGGCCCGCAGCCCCGCCCACAGTCCGAGCCCGACGGCGAGCGGGACGAGCACAGCCGTGGCGGCGAGACCGAGGACGAGGGAGTTGCCGAACCGGTCCCCGATCAGCTCGCCCACCGGCCGGCCGCTGGCGTAACTCGCCCCGAAGTCACCGCGGACGACATGCCCGAGCCAGTCGAGGTAGCGCACCGGCGCGGGCCGGTCCAGTCCCAGCCGGTCCCGCAGCGCCGCGACGGCGTCCTCGGACGCCTGCGGTCCCAGCCGGGCGGTGGCCGCGTCGCCGGGGGCGGCCTCGGTGGCGGCGAACACCAGCACCGACACGGCGAACAGCACGAGCAGCGCGCCGCCGATCCGCGCCGGCCACCGGCGTGAGAACCGCGGCCGCTTCCCGCCGATTCGGCTCATCCCGGTCACTCGACGAACGCGTCCCGCAGGCTGGGGAAGTCCGCGTAGCCACGCGACTCGACCCCGTGCGCCTTCGCCGCCGCACCCGACACGGTCGGCACGCGCGCGAACAGGGCGTCCCCGCCGTGCTCGTGCAGGTGCTTGAGCACGTCCGCGACCCGTGCGCGCCGCTGTTCGTCCCGGGTCGCCCGGTTCATGGCGGCGATCAGCGGATCGAGCGCGGCTGCGTCCTTGGTGCCGGTGAGCGGGAAGGAGGCCGTCGAGCCGTAGTACGTCCGGATGGCCAGCGGCAGCGGGTTGGGATGGTAGGCGGCGGTCTGGACCGGCGTGCTGAGGATCGTCTTGAAGTCGCTGTAGTAGTCGGCGGCGGGCACCTTGTCGAGGGTCGCCTTGATGCCGGCCTTCTCCAGCATCGGCACCATCGCGGTGGCGCTCTCCTCGGTGCCGTAGTCGTAGTCGGAGGTGCGGATCCGCACCGCGAGCCCCTCCTGACCGGCCTCCTTGAGCAGCTTGCGGGCCTGCTCCGGGTCGTACCCGGTCTGCGCGATGCTCGTGTCGTAGTACGGCTGGTGCGCGCCCACCAGGTCGTTGCCGACCTCACCCTGGCCGAGGGTGACCGTCCGCACCAGGGCTTCGCGGTCGAGCGCGAGCTTCACAGCCCGAACGACACGTGGGTCGGTGAACGGCTTCAGCCCGAGGTTCATGGGGAGGTTGAGGTCGACCCACAGGTCCTTGGAGGGGGTCTCGAGACGCAGGGCGCTGTTGCCGCGTTCGGTGCGCAGAGCGGTCAGGGCGAGGCCGCCGGCGTACTCGAACTGGCCGGACTTCAGGCCGCTGAGCCGTGCCGCCGCGTCGGTGACGGGGATCAGTTCCAGCTCGTCCAGGTAGGGGCCGCCGTTGTCCGCGTCCCAGTAGTCCTCGCGGGGGACGAGCAGGCTGCTGCGCCCGGCCTGCCACTTCTTCACCACGTACGGCCCGCTGCCCACCGCCTTCGCGAGGTTCTTGGTGCCGTCGGGGAAGACGAACATGGAGTGCGCGAGGGCGAGATCGAAGAACCCGTCGGCCATGGTGAGCGGCAGTTCCACGGTCCGCGCGTCACGTGCGCGTGCCTTCTTCAGGTCGAGGTGCGTCATGAACCCGGCCTGCGGGCTCCGCTTCTCGACGAGCATGCGCAGACTGAACAGCACGTCGTTCGCGGTGAGTTGGCGCCCATCGCTGAAGGTGACGCCCTTTCTGATCCGTACGGTCCACTGCGTGGCGTCGGAGTTGGGCTCGACGGTCTCCGCGAGCCGCCACACCGGCTTCCCGCCGTCCAGTTCGCCGAGGGCGTCCCAGACGACGCGGGCGCGCACGTAGTCGATGCCGACGCCCGCGGCGAGCGTCGGGTCGGTGGACTCCGTGCTGCCACCGATGAACGCCGCCCGCAGTTTTCCGCCCTTGCGCGGGGTGGCGGACGCCCTTGCGGCGGCGGGCCGCTCATCGCCCCCGCCTCCGCAGGCCGCCAGCGCCCCGCCGGCGGCCACCGCCACCGCTCCTCCCGCGACGCCGCGCAGCGCGGCACGCCGAGTTATCACTCCGGTTCCCTCTCCCCTGGCACACACACCGGCCCCAGGGGTCTGAACGCCTGGGGTATACGACGTAGATGACCCTACCCATGACGAAAATCATTTTCAATAACGAGCCGGATACCGTTGCGCGTCAGCTCGAGGTCCCAGGCCACGAGGTACCAGTGGCCGCGCCAGGTGACCAGGTGGTGAGGCGGGGTCGCTCAGCGGTGGCGGCGTGGTTGTGCCCGTAGTCGAAGCGAAGCTCGACATGGGTACGGGCCATGTCCGTCGTGACCACCACCCACCTGAACTTCCGAGGCGCCGCGTCCGCGGCGCTGGGCTTCTGCCAGTCGGCCTTCGGCGGGCGCACCGTCGACGTCACGGACAAGGACGCCGGCAACGTACGGAACGAGAACTCGGCGGACTGGGTGACAGCGCCCTGTGGCTAGGCCTGGGGCGCGAGGGGGCGCCAGTGAACTGCTCGTCCGGCTCATCAGCCGGACGATGGCTCGATCCGCGCCCCCTGGACATCACTCTCGCGGCTCTTCGGGAAGGCGGTATGCGGCGAGGGCGGCGATGTCGTCGTCGAGGCTTCCGCTGCTGTAGGCGAGCAGGTCTTGGTGCAGGTGGTCGAGGAGTTCGCGGGGAGGGAGCGTTGTCCAGGCCCGGCTGCGCTCGGTGAGCGGGTAGAAGGATCCGGTGGGGTCGCGTGTCTCGGTCACGCCGTCGGTGTACAGCAGCAGCCGGTCGCCGGGGTGGAAGGGCTCGACATCCACGCGGTAGCGCTCGCCGAGCAGAATGCCGAGGTTGATGGGGAGAGCCGGGTCGGCCGAGTCCAGTTCGGTGACGCCGTCGGGGCCCAGCCGCAGGGGTGGCGGGTGGCCGCAGTTGACGATGCGGACCAAGGGTTCGTGATCGGGAACCTCGGCGAACACGGCGGTGACGAAGCGCTCCGCCGCTTCGCTGCCCGGCAACTGTGCGGCCCTGCGGCTCATGCTCTGTTCGACGCGATGCGCCACACCGGCCAGGTCGGGCTCGTCGTAGGCGGCCTCACGGAAGGCGCCGAGCATCGTGGCGGCCGTCTCCACCGCGAGCAGACCCTTGCCCCGGACATCGCCGATGAGCAGTCGGACTCCGTGCGCGGTGGGCACCGCCTCGTACAGGTCACCGCCGATGCGTGCCTCGGCGTCGGCGGACAGGTAGAGCGCCTCCATCGAGAGCCGGCCGAGGCGGCGGGGCACCGGGCGCAGCAGCACCCGCTGCGCGGTCTCGGCCACGGAGCGCACGCTCGCGAGCGTGCGCTCACGGCGCGTCCGGTGGGCGGCCATGATCGTGCCGAGGACGCCGACCAGGGCGGTGCAGACGTAGGCGCCCACGTAGTGGCGATCCCACAGGTAGCCCACCATGCGCCCCGCACAACACGGAGTGCCGGCCAGGACGCCTTCGAACACGACGGCGAAGGCCGCGATGGCCGCGACACCGACAGGTCCGTGGGCGTAGGCGGCGACCACCGGGAGAGCGATGAGCAGGAAGCTCACCGGCCACTGCACCGGAGTGATCGGCTCGAGCACCAGGATGCCGGCGACGTAGAGGGCCGGCAGCCAGCGCATCCATGCCGGCGGGGCAGGCACCCGGGGTCCCGTGCCGTTCGCCCGCGCCGCACGGCGGCCTTCGGCTCCACGACGGCCGGGCCACCTCACCGCTCACTCCGGCCGCGGATCCACCGACGCGTCCTGTGCACAAGAACTCCTGGCAGGCCTCGACCGCATTGTCAGGATCTTCATCGTAATTCCATGACATTGGCGATTGGTGGAGGTTGCCATGGCGTCGCCGCGGCATCGGGTCAAGCGGTGGCGAGGAGTTCGAGCGTGTCGATCACGCGGTTGGAGAAGCCCCACTCGTTGTCGTACCAGGCGACCACCTTGACGTGACGTCCGTCGACGCGGGTGAGGGCCGAGTCGAAGATGGACGAGGCCGGGTTGCCCGTGATGTCGGACGACACGAGCGGGTCGTCCGAGTACTCGAGGACGCCGGCGAGCGGCCCCTGCGCCGCGGCGCGGTACGCCGCCAGCACGTCGTCGCGCGTCACATCGCGGGCGACGGTCGTGTTGAGTTCGACGATCGAGCCCACCGGAACCGGCACGCGGATCGAGTCGCCCGACAGCTTTCCGTCGAGGTTCGGCAGCACGAGGCCGATCGCCTTGGCGGCGCCCGTCGTGGTCGGCACGATGTTGACTGCGGCCGCACGGGCGCGGCGGGCGTCGCGGTGCGGACCGTCCTGCAGGTTCTGCTCCTGGGTGTAGGCGTGCACCGTCGTCATGAACCCGTGCTCGATGCCGGCGAGCTCGTCAAGGACCGCGGCCAGCGGCGCGAGCGCGTTGGTCGTGCAGGAGGCGTTCGAGACGATCGTGTGCACGGCCGGGTCGTACGCGGCGGTGTTGACCCCGTACGCGAGCGTGACGTCGGCGCCGTCCGACGGCGCGCTGACGAGCACCCTTTTCGCGCCCGCGTCGAGGTGTGCGCGAGCGGCCTTGGCCGAGGTGAAGCGGCCGGTGGCTTCCAGGACGATGTCCACGCCGAGTTCGGCCCATGGCAACTGTGCCGGTTCGCGCTCGGCGAGCACCGTGATGCGGTGTCCGTCGACGACGAGGGCGTCCCCGTCGACGGTCACCGGGCGGCCGAGCCGGCCGGCCGTCGAGTCGTAGGCGAGCAGCCGCGCGAGGGTGGCGGGCTCCGTGAGGTCGTTGACGGCGACGACCTCGAGGTCGCTGGTGCGTTCGAGCAGCGCGCGCAGCACATTGCGTCCGATGCGGCCGAATCCGTTGATGGCGATACGGGTCATGAGGGGTCTCCTTTCGGTTCACGACCAGCCTCGCGTGCCGTCCTCGCTCGTGACCGCGGCGTGAGCGCCACGGTTCGAAAGGATCCCGCCAGGCGGTGGCCGGCTACTCCCCCTGGGTGAACGTGCGCCGGTACTCGCTCGGGGTGGTGCCGAGGATGCGGTGGAAGTGCAGCCGCAGATTCGTGCCGGTGCCCAGACCGACGTCGGCGGCGATCTGTTCGACGCTGCGCTCCGAGCGCTCCAGCAGCTCACGGGCCATGTCGATGCGGGCGCGCATGACCCACTGCATCGGCGTGTACCCGGTGTCCTCGACGAAGCGTCTCGAGAAGGTGCGCGGCGAGACCGCGGCGTGCCGGGCGAGCACATCGAGGGTGAGGGGCTCGCCGAGCCGGTGCAGGGCCCACTCGCGAGTGGTGGCGAACCGTTCGCCGAGCGGCTCGGGCAGGCTGCGCGGCACGTACTGCGCCTGACCGCCGCTGCGGTAGGGGGCGGCGACCAGCCGCCGGGCAGCGTGATTCGACGCGGCCACCCCGAGGTCTCCGCGCAGGATGTGCAGGCACAGGTCGATGCCGGAGGCGGCGCCGGCCGACGTCAGCACGCTGCCCTCGTCGACGAAGAGGACGTTCTCGTCGACTCGGACGAGTGGATGCTTAGCCTTGAGCGCCTGTGAGTAATGCCAGTGCGTCGTGGCGCGCTTGCCGTCGAGCAGGCCCGTGGCGGCGAGCGCGAAGGCGCCCGTGGAGATGGCGGCGAGCCGCGCGCCCCGATCGTGGGCGGCGAGCAGCGCGTCGACGACGGCCGACGGCGGATCGTCCCGGTCCGGATTCCGGTAACCGGGGATGAAGACGACATCGGCCCACGCCAGGGCGTCGAGGTCGTGGGCGACGTGGTACGACAGGCCGTCGCCGCCGGTCACGAGACCGGTCCGCGCACCGCAGACCCGGACCTCGTACGGCATGCTCGCCCGGGTCGTGAACACCTGCGCGGGAATGCCGACATCGAGCGGCTTCGCACCCTCGAGCACAAGGACGGCGACGCGATGGAGGCGGGTGGGAGGCACGGGGAACAGGGTACGAGGGGTGTTTCGGTGGTCAGTCGGCGCGGACGATCGTGGAGTCCACCACCCCGGCGACCGGACTCAACCGGACGGCGTGACCGAGGACCACACGCCGAACCACTGCTCGGCGCCGTACTCCTCGAACCGCTCGACCTCGGTGAACCCCAGCTTCGCCGCGAGGCGCATCGAGCGGGTGTTGGCGGCAGCGGCACGAGGAGCGCCGGCACGGACCTGCGCTGGCCCGCCAGGCGCTGGACATGTTCACCGGGGCGGTGGACGGCGAAGAGGACCGGCATGATCTGGTCGTCACCCACAACTTCCTGGTCGCCTGGCTCGTCCGGGACGCCATGCACGCACCGAAGTGGCGCTGGCTCGGCCTCAACCACTGCAACGCAGCACTCACGGTCATCCGCTACGCGCCCGGTCGACCCGCCACCGTCCTCCTCTCCAACGACATGCGGCATCTGCCCACCGAGCTGCGCTGGACGGGCTTTCCCCCCGAGCTGCACGTCTGAGCGGGCCGGCACCGCCACAGGCCGGGCCGCCGGCGCGCTCAGCCGAACCGCAGGATGCGCGGTGCGAAGGTGCCCTCCGGGCCGGCGGCGCGGCCGACCGACCACACCGTCTCCGTGCCCGGTACCGTCGCCAGGTGCAGCCGGGACGAGTCGCCCTCGCCGGCCACCGCCGGTTCGCTGTACTCGGTGAACGCCTGTCCGTTCCAGGCGAGGAAGTCCGGCCCGGGGACGAGCGGCGGAGAGCTGCCCGGCGGGCCCCACTTCTGCGAACCGGACACCGCGACCCAGGCCAGCGCGCCGGAGGTACTGGGCGCCAGGGAGCTGATCGAGCCGAAGTCGGTGGGCACGGTCACCCGGCTCCACTGCTGCCCGTCCCAGCGGACCAGCAGTGGCGGAATCGGCCGGCCCGGCGGGCCGCCGACGAAGCCGGCCGTGCCACCCGCCCACACCTCCGTCGGCGAGACCGCCAGCACACTGCCCACGGCCGACCGCGGGAACCCGTCCACGGTCGTCTGCTGCCACTCCTGCCCGTCCCAATGCGACACGGCCGCACCGGAGTTGGTGGCGCCTGCGGCCCAGACGTCGTCGGCCGCCAGGATGTGCAGTCCGTATACGGCTCCCGGCGGCACGGGCACGTCCTGCCAGCCGCGCCCGTTTCGGCGCAGCAACACCTGGGCGCCGTCCCGCGAACCGATCAGCCAGGTCTCACCGGCGCCGGCGACGACTTTGGTCAGTACGACGCCACGCGGCGGCCTGCTTTCGTACCAGGCGGTGCCGTCGAAGCGCAGCAGGTGAGCACCGCCCGCCGAGTCACGGCCGACGGCCCAGGCCGCGGTCGGCGAGGGCGCGGCGATGGAGAGCAGCTCCCCCTGCCAACCGACCTTGGGCAGACTCTGGCGCTGCCACGCGGTACCGTCCCAGCGCAGCATCAGCGGAAAGCCCGGCGCCTCGCGGCCGACGGCGTCGGCACCCACCGCCCACGCCCGGTCCGGCCCGAGCGCCACGGCATCGTTCAGCCCCGCCTGCGGCCGTACCTGCGCGGGAACCGGAACGTGCTGCCAGGACAGGGTGTCCGCCGCGGCCGAGGACATGGCCGTGATGAGGGTCAGGGCGGCGGCGAGGGCCGTGACGAGAAGTCTGCGCAGCATGGTCAGCCTCCCAGCCGTTCGCTCATCAGGTTCGGTTTCGTGCCGTAGATCTCGACGGTTCCGAAGGACAGCAGCGAGGACCACCCGGTTCTCGCCAGTGCACGCGGTTTGACGTCGATCGTGTCTGTGCGCTCCGGGCCGTAGGAGAAGGCGGTGCGGGAGCCGTTCACCCGCACGTACTTCGACTGGAACGCACGGTCGCTGCGCACCGGCAGCCACAGCGCGCCGTCCGGGCCGCGCACCATGGTCCCGGTGTAGGTGTCGCCCAGCGGTGGGTGCGTGGTGCGCCAGGCCCCGAGCCCGCTCCAGGTCATCAGGTAGGTGCGGACCGCGCCTTCGGTGTACTGGCTGCCGCCGATGGTGACCCGGCCGGACGGTTCGAGCAGGATCGTGTGCACGTTGCTGTTCGGCGGCAACGGCACTTTGGCGTCCCGCCACGCCGTGCCGTCCCAGCGCAGGACGGTGCTCCCGGTGCTGGTGTCCGCCCAGGCCCAGGCGTCGGTGGCAGTGCGCGCGGTGATCCCCATCAGGACCAGCACACCGTCCGGGGTGGACTGCGTGGTCCAGCCGGAGCCGTCGTAGTGCAACACCTTCAGCCCGGTGTCATCCTCACCGACCACCCACGCGGCACCCGGTACCGCGGCGAAGTCCTGGTAGGTCCACAGGGTTTGCGGCAGCGGGACGGCACTCCACCCTCCCGCCGACCGGCGCAGGATCTGCCCCGCTTCTGTGCCGCTGCGGAAGATCCACACGTCGTCACCGACGAACTGCACTTTTCCGAGCCGACCCGACTCACCGGCGCCGGGAAAGGTCGTGTCCCTGCTCCACGCCGTGCCGTCCCATCGGTACAGCATCGGGCGCAGTCCATCGGCGGCGCGCTCGTACCCGGTCGCCCACGCCTCGCCCGGCCCGCGTGCGGCGAGATCTGACACGGTCACCGGCGGGGCCGCCGCCGGCACCGGCAGCGCGGACCAGCTGGGTGCCACAGCCGCGGCCGGCGACACCACCGCGGTACACGCGATCACAAGGCAGACAACGACAGCACGGAGACCGTTCACGAGACCCCCCATGTCTCGGAGGTCGCAGAGCTTATGGGCGTTCACTCAGCCGTGAACAGACGGCATTTCGGCCATGCCGATGCGACAGGGGTCGCCTCGGTGGACGGATCTGGATCGCGTGGCTGGACGGCCGGTGGTGACCGAACCCACGGTCGAGCGCTTTCGACTGTTCGCCATCATCGGGCTCGGCGAGGTCGTCATCGGTTTCGGTTTCTGTGGAGCCACGCCGACTTGGTGTCCCGACGGCCGGCCCACGAGACCGGCCACTCCCTGGCAACCTGGATCTTCACTCAAGTCGGTACAAGCCGTGCTCGTCACGGAGTCGCGCTGAGCGGTCGGTCACTGTTCAGTCGAGACAGAACTCGTTGCCCTCGATGTCCTGCATCACGATGCATGACTCGTTGTCATCATCGGCAGGCAGCAGTTGCACACGTACCGCGCCGAGCGCGACCAGTCGTGCGCATTCGGCCTCGAGCGCGGCCAGGCGCTCTTCACCCACGAGCCCGGCGCCCACCCGCACGTCAAGATGGACCCGGTTCTTGACGACCTTGCCCTCGGGAACGCGCTGAAAGAACAGCCGCGGGCCCACACCCGAGGGATCACTGCATGCGAACCACGAACCCTGGTCCTCAGGCGGCAGCGAGCGATTGAAGTCGTCCCACGTGGCAAACCCCTTCGGGGGTGAGGGCACGACGTACCCCAGCACCTCGCACCAGAAGCGAGCGACGCGCTCAGGTTCCGCACAGTCGAAGGTGACTTGGACCTGCTTGATCGTTGGCATCGACGCACCATAGCAAGGGATTCAGGCGTCACCACGCCGGGCCCGCGCGCGGACAGCGATGGGGGCGTACGCGCCAGTTCGGCGTGATGAGACATCCGCTGCCGTTACGAGGCGTAGGTCTCGAACTCGGCCACCTTCGGAGTGCCGGTGGCGAGTACCGCACCCGTGTCCGCGTTCAGCAGCCGCCAGGAGCCGATGACTTCCGTGGAGCCGGTCGCCTTCCGGATGGCGACGTGCGATACGGACGTAGCCACTCGTGCATCGCGGGATAGAGCGGCGGGTTGTTGGCGTAGTCGAAGAAGAGCTGTAGCTGTAGCTGTACCTCGGCGTTGCCGGGCCGGGACAGGCCGGCGAAGTCGAGATGCCACGTGTCGGGACTGACGGCACCCTCGTCCAGGGCGCCAGTCGCGCTGGTAGGCCCAGATCGGAGCGTCTGCCCGTGCACCTTCGCGCACCGATGATGAACCACACTCATGAGATCTAACCCCTGCCGGCGCTCCTCAACACCGCTCCCACCATCGAGGGCGCGGTGCAGGATCAGCTCGCGGACGAGGTGTCGGCCCGTTCCGGGCGATCGAATGGGACGGTGTCAGGCGCACGGCCCCGAGTCGGCTGAGAGCGTGTGAAAACTCGAAGAACAACAGCGCACGATGGTGCTCGATGCCCAGTTGCGGCAACCGGATGAAGACTCACCGACGTCACAACGACGGACAGGCGCCCGTGCCCCGGCCTTCTCAGTCCTACGTCACCCAGCGGGTTCGATACGAAGGACGGCGGCGTTGCCGCGGAGCTCGACGACCTGAAGGCTCATGGTGTCGTTGATGGTCGCGGCGGGTCCCTCGTCGCAGCGCAGCTCGACGCCGCCGCTGCCCTCCGAGGACACACCGCCCCCACCGGCACAGCCCGAAACGCCGAAGCCCGACCCCGTCAGCGGCGCGACCATCTCGACCCCGTCGGCGCTGATCGCCTTCACCTCGATCGGCCCGAGGCCGTACGTTTCCGGCACGGTCACGACGTCCCCCACGGCGACCTCGATCTCGCACGTCCCGTCGGCACACGGCCCGGTCGGCGAGGGCGATTTCGTGGGAGTGGGCGTGGAGCCGGAGGCCGGTGACCCGGAGCCGGAGCCGGTGGGGCGGCCCTCGGCGGGGGACCCGTCCGACGATCCCGAGGAACACGACGGGAGAGCGGCGAACACGACAGCGGCCACAAGAGCGACGACAGGGGTGGATGACGTTCTGCGCATCATGGTCGCCATGAAACCCCGCCCCGGCCGGGACCCCTCCCGACCCCTGTCCTCAGGACTCTCGGTGTCCTGCCCCAGCAGGCGACGACGAGGACGCCCGGCTGAGCGACACCGCGCCGCCGTGATCGCTTCGGTGGAAGCGCCGCCGAGCGGCTGGTGCCGGCCCAGTGACGCACCTTGCCGAGATGCCGGCGTTTCGTCAGGGAACTTGCGTCGGCGGCTGAGCTTCGCCGCTGTATCGTCCGCGATGTCTTGCCACGGCGGTCGTCGTTGGCACAGCGCACCGAACAGTAGGTGCGGCGGCCGTTACGGCTCGGATGTGGGTGGCGGCATCCGCTTCGGGGGTGCCGTAGTGCAGATGGGGTCGGCCGTCGTGCAGCGAAGATGTGAGGCCTGGTGGAGGGGTCGGCGAGTAGCGCGTTGACGGCCAGAGTCCCCGCCGGGCAGTGGCGAAACTGGATCAACCAGTCGTGCCGTTGACCGACATCACCCGCCGATTGTCGTCGATCACTCCCCTGATCTGGGGTGTTGGCGCTGTTTGGCATTGAAGCGCGCCTTCTTCTGACGATTCCCGCAGGTGTTCATGTCACACCATTTGCGGGTGCGGCTTTGGCTGGTGTCGAAGAAGGCGGCTTGGCAGGTTGGTGATGCACACAGGGCCAATTTTCCGTCTCGTTCGCCTGAGATGATGCTGATCGCGTCGGCGGCGATCACGCTGAGGGCATCTTCCACGCAGGATGCCGAGCTGAGCTGCCATCGCCGCTGACCCTCGGGCGTCAGGATCGCCGCGGCCCGGCCCTGGGCGCTGCAGTCATTGATGACTTGGACAGCAGATACAGGGAGAGCTTCCTGGATCGCGGCCGCTGTCGCGGCGGCGTGAATCGACTCCCTCAGTTCCCGAGCGAGGTCGAGCTGGGCCGTGGTGCAGGAGTCCACGGCGAGGCCGTTCACCGCCAGCCAGTCGACGAGTCGGTGCGGTGTGGGAATGCGCTCCACAGCGTTGCCATGACGCTCCGTCAGAGTCGCCGTGAAGCTGGTCGCCAGCACGTTGCCGAGGCGGAAGTCAGGGAACCCAGCGCGCATGGAACCACCTTAGCTGGTTGCAGGTCGACATGATGACATGCTAGAACCGTCTTAGCCGGTTCCGCGATGGCCAGGAGGCCTCATGCCCCGTCCAACCCGCGACGTGCAAGCATTCGAAGACCACGCAACTGACGCCGACCTCGACGATCTGCGCGCGCGACTGACCGCGGCGCGGCTACCGGAGGCCGAGACGGTCTGTCGCGCCGCACCCGACCCTCGCCGATGGGAACAGGGCGTTCCCCTCGCCGACCTCGTCGATGTCGTGAACTACTGGCGCACCGGGTACAACTGGCGGTCGTTCGAAGAGCGCCTTGACCGTATCGGCCAGTTCCGCACGACCATTGATGATCTGGGAATCCACTTCCTGCACCGCCGATCCGCGCGTGCAGATGCCACTCCTCTGATCCTGACGCACGGCTGGCCGGGCAGCATTGCTGAGTTCGTGGATGTAATCGACGAGCTGGCAGATCCGGAAGACGCAGACGCGCCGGCGTTTCACGTCGTGGTGCCGTCGCTGCCGGGCTTTGGTTACAGCGACAAGCCGGCCGCCACCGGGTGGGGGACCGAAAAGATCGCGGCCGCATGGGTGGAGCTGATGGGAAGGCTCGGCTACAGCAAGTTCGTAGCCCACGGCGGGGACTGGGGAGGGAATATCACCACGGTGCTCGGCGGCAGGTTCCCGGCACACGTTCTCGGCATCCACACAACGTTCGCGGAGGCGCCGCCCGGGTTGACGACGGACGGGCTGACGGCGGTCGAGCGCAGGTGGACCGAGGAGACCCGCGATTTCTGGCGTCACCGCGCGGCGTACGCGAAGCAGCAGGCGACCCGACCGCAGACCATCGGCTACTCGCTCGTCGACTCACCGGTCGGGCTCCTTGCCTGGATCCTTGACAAGTTCGCCGAATGGTCGGACACCGAAGACAGCCCGTTCGAGACGATTTCCAGAGACCGCGTTCTTGACGACGTCACGCTGTATTGGCTGACGCGGACCGGCGCATCGGCGGCCCGCATCTACTACGAAAGCCACAACTCGGTCGATCCCGATCTTCGGGTCGACGTCCCGTCGGCAATCAGTATGTATCCCCGCGACATCGAGAAGTGTCCGCGCCCCTGGGCACAGGAGCGGTACCGACAGATCGTCCGATGGAGGTCGCCCGAAAGCGGGGGACATTTCCCGTCGCTGGAGGTTCCCGAGTATTTCGTCAAAGATCTGCAGGAGGGCCTCGCGGCAGTGCTGGCCGCTAATCGGTGAACGCGGCTCGGTGCCCCGGGGTCTTTCGGATGGGCAGAGGGGCAGACGGCAGTGTGGGAACTTCCCGTTCCTGAAGGGAGTCCTGTGGCATCCATCAAGGACATCGTCTTCGACAGCCCTCATCCGGCTTCGACCGCCCGATTCTGGGCCCAGGCCCTGGACGGCTACGAGATCGCGGGAGGACGACCCCACGGTCCTGCTCGTTCACCCCGATGGCAGGTCACCGCGCATCTTCTTCCAACTGGTACCGGAGAGCAAGCTGGTCAAGAACCGAGTGCATCTCGATCTGGGCGCTACCGATGCGGCCGCGGAAGCCAAGCGGCTGTGTGCGCTGGGGGCAACGGTTCACGCCAAGCGCGAGGACGTATTCGTGAACGGAGCCACGTCCCCGCCATGAGAAGCAGCGGGCTTCGGGTTCGCTGCGCGACAGGGGGCGAAGTCCGCATGCGGGCGCTGAATATTCGGCTGCAACCGTGATCGCCCGCCCATAGGATCCTCGTTCGAGGCGCCGGCGTGGTGCCCTGCCGACAGTTGGCACTCGACGGACCGAGGATGCGAGGCGCGATGAGCAGCCGACTCTTCGCAATCTCCTTCGATGCGTACCAGCCCGAGCGCCTGGCACATTTCTGGTCCGGCGTCCTGGGCTTGGAGAGAGCCGACGATTCTGACGACGGCGTCACCCTGCTGTCCGGCAATGACGCCGGCTACCGCCTCGGCTTCCGTCCCTCCCAGGCGCAGAAGGTCGCCCAGAACCGGCTGCACTTCGACCTGACCAGTTCCTCCGTGGAAGACCAGCAGGAGACCGTGGCCAGAGCGCTCGGCCTCGGCGCGCAGCACGCCGACGTCGGCCAGGGATCGGACGCGTCCCATGTGGTGCTCGCCGACCCGGAGGGCAACGAGTTCTGTGTCATCGAGCCGGGCAACAATTTCCTCTCCGACTGCGGCTTCATCGGAGCGCTCGCCTGCGACGGTTCGCAGGCCGTCGGCTACTTCTGGAGCAAGGCTCTGGGCTGGCCGCTGGTCTGGGACCAGGACGAAGAGACCGCCATCCAGTCGCCGAACGGCGGTACGAAGATCACGTGGGGTGGCCCTCCGCTGATGCCGGACCCCGGCAAGGACCTGCACTTCGACCTCGCGCCGGACGGCGATCCGCAAGCGGAAGTCGAGCGCCTGCTCTCTCTCGGGGCGAAGCGTCTCGACTCCACCCACGGCGAGGACGGCGCGGTGCTGCTTGCTGACCCTGACAGCAACCAGTTCCGTGTGCTCACGCGCCGGTGAAGCTGGGACCGACGGGAGCCACGGCGGGATGTGAGTTGTTGCTGCGGGGTGCGCGGCAGAGCGGCGGGCAGGTCCCGTCACCGGAGTGACTTGAACTGCGGGGCCTCGGCCCCCTGACGGGGAGCGATGACAGGCTGCGGGTCCCCGCTAGGCCGTTCCGCTCCACAGCCACCGCTACAATCCGCTGGGAGCACGCGACCTCTCGGTCACAGTCCAGCGGACGGCACCGTCACTGACATGTGCCGCCGATCAGCAGCCGCTTTTCCTCGCGCCGTTCAGCTCCCCCACACATCCGGGCCGCCGCCGCGCCACTCGATCAGCGCGGACTGCCGTACGTATGCGGGGTCCGCGTCCTCGATACCCGCCTGGCGCAGGAACTCGGCGATGTCCAGGAGTCCATACGCCATGCCCAGGAAGTGATCGTCCGCACGCACGCGCCGGCCGCCGTCCTCGGCGGGCGGGTAGACGATGACGGGCTGTGTGCGTGCCATGGGACCAGGGTGCGGGGTGGGGCGCTCATCCGCGAGTCCACACCCCGGCGAGGGCACCGTCCGGTCCACGGCCGGCCCTTTGGAGAGGCAGGCGCCGGCGAGCGAGCGCTCGCGCTGGCCCGAAGCTTGCCCCGGACGTGATGCTGATGGACCTGCAACTGGGCGAGGGCCCAAACGTGTGGGCCGAGTGGCCCGACGAGCTCTTCGGCGCGATCCACGCCGCCGCCCAGGGACGTAGCGCCGTGTCCGCCCCGGTCGCCGGCCGCGTTCATGGCCCACCTGCGCCCAATCTACGACAAGCTCGCCGCCCGGCACGTCGACCTCAACGGTCGAGCAGCGCCTCCGAGATCGCGACTGCGGACGGGGCGAGGGCCGTCTCGCCGTCCTCCACGTCCCACAGCGCGTTCTGCAGGAGCCGCCCGAGTGTCCAGCCGGTCGCGCGTGCGCGGTCCAGGTCGAGGGTCGAGGTGAGGAGGTCGAAGCGGCGGCGCACCAACCGCGGGGTGTCAGCCTTCGCAGCCATGTCGTCCAGGCCGCTGTTCAGGGCCGGCCACAGGTCGAAGCCGGGGTCCCCGGCGAGCGGCTCGGGATCGATGGCGAGCCAGGGCTCACGGTCGGCGGCGAGGACGTTGTCGTAGTGCAGATCCCAGTGGAGCATCCGGTCTCCGGGCTCGTCGACCAGTTCGGCCACCGCGGACGACCAGTCCAGCAGGAGCGAGCGTTGCGCGGGGTCGGGCAGGGCCATGACCGCCTCGGGCGTCTGCTTCAGCATCTCGGTGGCGATGTCGCCGAGGCCGCGCAGGCCCTGGGGCGCGGGTACGGCGACCAGTCTGCTCTGAAGCTCGGCGAGGATGCCCATGGCGGTGTCGTCGTCCTCGATCGAGGTCAGGGTGCGGACGGCGTCCAGCCGTTCCAGGAGCATGCTGCCGGTCTCGGGATCGTGATCCAGCAGGCGCACCATCGCGTCGCCGTTCCAGATGCGCAGACCGATGAGCGCGGCGGTCACCTCCGCTCTGGGCATCTGGAGTTTGAGCACCGCGTGCGTGCCGTTCCCGCGTTGTACCGGAAGCACCAGGGAGGCCTGCCCGAATCTGGCCGCGCCGTCCCGTCTCAGCTCCCAGCGGTCCAGTGCCTCGGCGGCCAGAGCCGGCAGTGCGGCGATCCACGCGCTCCCTGCGTCGCCGAAGGCCCTGGCGTACGACATCGCCAGTGGCTGCGGTACCTCGACGGCTTGCGACGGGCTCACAACGACCTTCCTTCAGCCGGGTCAGCATCTCCTCGCAAGCTATCGGAGCAGCGCACACGGTCGGGCCGTCATCTGCTCTTCGGAGCGCATCGCGAGCCTCGCGTGACATGCCTGGTGAAGGACCGGACCGGGGCGAGCCGAGAGGTGGAGCGCGGGCTGGACTGGCCTCGGTTCGCGCAGAGGATGGCGTCGATGGCGCGGGGGTTCCTTGCGGTACACCGAGGGCGCCTTCACCGAGGCCGGCCAGCTGCTGGCCTCTCACGCCGCCGCCGCTACCCGCAGGAGAACAACACCAGGACACACCGGCGGCTCCCCCGGCACGCGGTCTGAACCAGAGGAGCCTGGCCGAGCCAGCCCCCTGGGGTACGCCGCTGAACCCGGCCTGTACACCAAGTCCCCACCACGGTCCCTTTCACTCGGCCCGACGGCCCCGTAGTCCTCGGTTCGGCCCGAGGACCACCCGCACGCCCGCACGCCCGCTCGCCGATACCCGGTCACCGGTCATCGGTCGCCTGAATCCAGTAGAGACGAGACGGACCGTTTTGTTATGGTGAGCGCGTGGCTTTCTTCTTCTACTACTACTTCCGCTGAGTCCGGGCACGGCCCCCGCCGCCGTTTCCACTGCCCGTAGACCCTTCGCGCCCCCAGGGAAAGTCACATGCGCGCACGCGCCCACACGCCCATGCCCGCTGCCATGGCGCAGCTCTCCGTCAAGGACGTCACCAAGTCCTACGGCACCCGGACCGTCCTCGACCAGGTCTCCTTCACCGTCCGCCCGGGCGAGAAGGCGGCCGTCATCGGCGAGAACGGCTCCGGCAAGTCCACCCTGCTGCGGCTGCTCGCGGCCGCCGAGCCGCCGGACGCCGGAGAGCTGACGGTCGGCTTCCCGGGCGGCGTCGGCCACCTAGCCCAGACCCTCGACCTCGCCCCGGACCGCACCGTGCAGGACGCCGTCGACCTCGCCCTCGCCGAGCTGCGTGACATGGAGCGCCGGCTGCGTGCGGCGGAGGAGCGCCTGGGCGAGGCGTCGGAGGAGGAACTCGCCGCTTACGGCGAGCTGGTGATCGCGTACGAGGAACGCGGCGGGTACGAGGCGGACGTACGCGTCGATGCGGCGATGCACGGGCTCGGGCTCGCCGGGATCACCCGCGAGCGTGCGCTCGGCTCGCTCTCGGGCGGCGAGCAGTCCAGGCTCGCGCTGGCCTGTGTGCTGGCCGCCGCGCCCGAGCTGCTGCTGCTCGACGAGCCGACGAACCACCTCGACGCGGCGGCCGTGCGATGGCTCGAGGAGCACCTGCGCGCGCACCGGGGCACGGTGGCGGCGGTCACCCATGACCGCGGCTTCCTGGAGCGCATCGCCACCACGATCCTGAAGGTGGACCGCGATACGCGCACCGTGCGCCGCTACGGCGACGGCTGGACCGGTTACCGCGCCGCGAAGGCCTCCGCCCGGCGCCGCGCGGAGCAGGAGCACATCGAGTGGCTCCAGGAGGTGGCCCGCGCCGAGGAGCTGGTCGAGGGCGCCGGGAAGCGGCTCGCCACCACCGGCAAGGACCCGCGGCAGGGCTTCGGCAAGTACCGTCGCTCGCACGAGGCGAAGCTCGGCGGTCAGGTGCGCGCGGCCCGCGAGCGGCTCGCCCAGTTGCGGCGCCGCCCGGTGCCGGCGCCGCCGGAACCGCTGCGCTTCACGGCGGCGCTGCCGACGGCGGGCGACGGGGATCGTGTCGACGGCCGCCCGATCGCCGAGCTCGACGGCGTGACGGTCGGCGAGCGGCTGCGGCTGGACGGGCTGGTGACGCTCGCGCCCGGTCAGCGGCTGCTGGTCACGGGCGAGAACGGGGCAGGCAAGACGACACTGCTGCGCGTCCTGGCCGGCGATCTGGAGCCGGACGCAGGCACGGTACGCCGTCCCGCCCGCATCGGATACCTGGCTCAGGAGCTGCCCGCGCGCTCCACTCGGCTCCCGTTGCTCTCCGCCTTCGCGGCCGGGCGGCCCGGGCTGCCGCACGAGTACGCCGAACAACTGCTGGCGCTGGGCCTGTTCCGCGAGGAGGATCTGCACGTCCCGGTCGCGGCGCTGTCCGCGGGGCAGCGGCGACGGCTGCAGATCGCCGACCTGGTGACCCGGCCCGCCGGCCTCCTCGTCCTCGACGAGCCGACGAACCACCTCGCGCTCGACCTCGTCGAGGATCTGGAAGCGGCGCTCGCGGCCTACCCGGGAGCGGTGGTCGCGGTCTCTCACGACCAGGGCTTCCGCGAGCAGTTCCCGGGTGAGCGGCTCGAACTGCGGGGCGGTCGCAGGTGCTGACAGCGGCCTGAGATCGGGGGGTCCGACCGACGGGGCGCGGTCCCGAGGGCGGGCACGTCTCCCGTCAGTACGGCGAGTACGAGAATTCCGTCGGCGCCGGCCAAGTCCTTCTCTGGTTCGACATCACCCTCTGCCCGAATGTGGGGGTTTTGCACCGCCGTTGGATGAGTGCTGCATGGAATCCGTGGGGTGGTGTGGGCGGGTTTGGGCGACCGGGGGCAGTGTGGGGGTGCGGATCCAGTCGGGTTGCGGGCGCCGCGCGGTGCGCGGCATCCGCGATCCGGCTGCGGGAACCGGCAGTTCGTCACCCCGGCGCGTCAATGCCGCGGAGGTGAGCCGAAAGCGGGCGGGACAGGTGAATCGGCCCTTCCGGTCATGCCGTTGCTGGCGTGCCCATGACATGCGTGACACGGTCGAGCGGTGATGGAGTCCGTCACCGCCGGCCGCCTCACCGACATCCCCACCCAGCCGGACGTGGACGCCTACAACAACATCTATGGCAGTAGCACCGCCAACTCCGCGGAGCGGTCCGCCCCGTCGGCCGACGGGCCCCGGATGCACGCCGGCTTCGTGACCGACTTCGCCGACGACGCCAAGCTGGCCGACTTCGCCGACGACGTCTTCGTGGGCACCGTCCTCGCCCGGCAGGGGCAGAAGGCGATCTCCGGGCTGCCGGAGACCCAGTACAGCGTCCGCGTCGACAAGAGCTTCAAGGGCGACGCCGACGGCACCAGACCGTCAACCAGCAGGGCGGCCGGCTCGACGGCGCCGCCGAGCCGTTGCTGTTCGAGGGCGACCGGCTGCTCCGGCCGGGCCAGACGTACCTGTTCGCCACCACCGACGAGGCGGCCTTCGGGTGGCGGACCCTGGTCCCGGTGTACGGCGACCGGCACCTGGGGGCCGCGGACTCCGGCGAATCGACGGTCTCCCACGCCGTCGGCGAGCACTGGACCGGGGCCGTGCGCAACCAGGTCCGCTTCACGGGGCGTTGAGCGCGGACCGCTGACAGCCGAGCACCGAACGCTCGGCGTGGACGATCCGTCGTCCACGCCCTACCGGCTCACCCTGTCCCCTCGCAGCGGGGCAGGGTGTCCGACTGCTGCGCGTACGGCCGCAGCTTCGCCACGAGCCGTGCCCCCGGCTCGCCCGGATAGACGGAAGCCTCGGCCCGGTCCGGGTAGACCACCACCGCGGCCTCGATGCCCGCCCGCAGTTCCGCGCGGCCCCGCGTGGTGACCTCCAGCTCTGCGCCGGAGCTCTTGCGCGGCTTGAGGTACTCCCGCACCGTCATCCGCAGCTCGACGCGGCCGCCGCTCAACGCCTCGACCGCGTCGACGCGTCCCTGTGCGACGACCTGAGCGCAGGCCAGCACGCCGGGGCCGCTCAGACTGGTGGCCGTTCCCTGGTCGCTTCCCCCGCCGTCCTGCGACCAGGGCTGCAGTCCGAGCACGGCCGCGCCGAGGCCCACCGCCAGAGCCGCGGCCACGGCGAGGGCCGATCGACGCCACCGACGCACGGCACCCGTCACCGGGGCAGGCACGTCGCGCCGTACCGTCTCGGTCGCCTCCGTCGTCTCGGTCGTTTCAGCCGTACGCGACCGCGCCTCCTCGGCGAGCAGCCCGAGGCCCTGCCGCAGACGGGACTCCACCTGCCGTGCCTCGTCCCACTGCGCCCGCATCTCCGGATCGCCCCGCAACCGGCGCGCCGACGGCGCCTCCCCGGTCACGACGGCATCCCAGACGTCGCCGTCGTCGTGAGAACCCCACGCCCTCACTCACACCACCTCCGTCTCGCGCAGCCGCTGCCGCAGCGACCGCATCGCCGCGTGGAGCCGGCTCTTGACCGTGCCCTCGGGGACGCCCAACTGCTCGGCGATCTGGCGCACCGACAGGTCGGCGTAGAACCGCAGCACCACAAGGCGGCGTACCTCCATGTCCAGGCCCTCCAACGCCTGGGCCACCACCAGGGCGAGTTCCCGCTGCTCGGCGGAGCGGCCCTGGTCGCTGAGCGCGGGCGGGTCACGGCGCCGGATCCGCTCGGCGAGGCCGCGCTCGTGCTGCCGGGCCCGGTGCGTGTCGAGGGCGACGCGGCCGGCGACGGTGGCCAGCCAGGCGCCGCGGTGGCGCAGCCTCCTGCGCGTGCGCTGCTGCTCCAGCAGCGCACGCGCACCTGCTGCACCCCGTCCTCCAGCGCCTCTCTGCGCATCCCTCCGAGGTACAGCACCGCCCGCACCCGATCGTGCTCGTCCGGCGACAGCGGATCGCCCGTGGCTGCCACCCGCCTCACCCCCCTGACTGTTGGCCGGTCTCCCTGTCTGCACTGACCGTCCACCGCAGCGGTCCCGCCCGGCAGACGCGACACCCCTGTGACGGAGAAACCGCCCACGGCGTTCGCCGGTTCACGATTCCTTCGCACTCGCCCACTGCAAGCGCTTCGGGCTCCCGCCCCTGACCTATCTTGGCCTGCATGCAGGCATACACGATCGGCCAGGCCGCACGGCTGCTCGGCGTGAGTCCGGACACCGCGCGGCGGTGGGCGGACGCGGGGCGGGTGGCGACCCACCGGGACGAGGGCGGCAGGCGGCTCATCGACGGCAAGGACCTCGCCGCCTTCTCGGTCGAGCTCGCGAAGAGCGGGGGCGGCGAGGAGGACACCTCCTACACCTCGGCGCGCAACGCCTTTCCCGGCATCGTCACCTCGATCAAGCTGGGCGACGTGGCGGCCCAGGTGGAGATCCAGGCCGGGCCGCACCGGCTGGTCTCGCTGCTGACGCGGGAGGCCGTGGAGGAGCTGGGGCTGGAGGTGGGCATGGAGGCCACGGCCCGGGTGAAGTCGACGAACGTGCACATCGACCGGATGTGAGTGGGTAGGAACGCGCTTCCCTCCACAGCTCCACTGGCACTGACGCACATGCCATGCCATTGCACAGATGGCCCGGCTCATGCGATGCGACGAGAGACTTCCCCCTCGCATCTGCGGCAGTATCATCGGCGCATGCTCACTAGCAGAGGGAGTGGACCCGCGATGACCCGTTCCGTGCGTCGGCCCTGCCGGATGATGAAGGCGACCGGTGCGGGCGCCGCCGCGCTGCTGAGTCTGAGCGCCTGCTCGTCCTCCGGCTCCGACTCCGCCGCCGACTCGGGCTCCGCCTCGGGCGAGCTGTCCGGGCAGGTAACCGTCTTCGCCGCGGCCTCGCTGAAGGAGAGCTTCACAAAGCTGGGCAAGGTGTTCGAGAAGCAGCACCCGGGCACCGAGGTGACCTTGAGCTTCGGCGGCAGCGACGCTCTCGCGGCAGGCATCACCGGCGGTGCGCCCGCCGATGTCTTCGCCTCGGCCAGCCCCAGGACGATGAAGGTCGTCACCGATGCCGGGGACGCCTCGGGCACGCCGGTCACCTTCGTCCGCAACCGGCTGGAGATCGCGACCCTGCCGGGCAACCCCGACGAGATCGCCTCCCTGAAGGACCTCACCGGCCCGGGCCTGAAGGTCGTGCTGTGCGACAAGTCGGTGCCCTGCGGTGCCGCCGCCCACAAGGCCCTCGACTCGAGCGGGCTGAAGCTCACGCCGGTCTCCTACGAGGAGGACGTCAAGTCCGCGCTGAACAAGGTGGTGCTGAAGGAGGCCGACGCGGCGGTCGTGTACAGGACCGACGTGAAGGCGGCGGGTGACAAGGTGGCGGGCGTGGAGTTCCCCGAGTCGGCCGACGCCGTCAACGACTACCCGATCACCGTGCTCAAGGAGTCGCGGAACGCCGGGGCGGCCAAGGCGTTCGTCGCGCTGGTGCGGTCCGCCGAGGGCCAGAAGGTCCTGGCCGAGGCCGGGTTCCTGAAGCCGTGACCTCCTCGTCCCCGGGCAGGGCCGACGCCGTGGACACCCTCACCGGTGGCC
Source organism: Streptomyces sp. UG1 (assembly GCF_049974585.1). Classification (NCBI taxonomy): domain Bacteria; kingdom Bacillati; phylum Actinomycetota; class Actinomycetes; order Kitasatosporales; family Streptomycetaceae; genus Streptomyces; species Streptomyces sp. UG1. The sequence goes on from NZ_JBNGGG010000020.1 coordinate 77,154, forward strand.
CACGGCTCGGCCGCGTCCGCAGAGACCGCACTGGCCCCCGAGGGCGCGGCGGCGGCGCCCCGCTGCCCCTCCTGCTGCCCGCGCTGATCGGCCTGGCCTTCCTCGTGCTGCCGCTCGTCGCCCTGCTGATCCGGGCCCCGTGGCGCAGCATGCCCGACCTGCTGAGCAGCTCCGAGGTGTGGCAGGCGCTCCAGCTGTCCCTGGTCTGCGCGACGGCGGCGACCGCGGTGAGCCTGGTGATCGGGGTGCCGCTGGCCTGGCTGCTGGCCCGGGTGGAGTTCCCTGGGCGTGGTCTCGTACGGGCCCTTGTCACACTGCCGCTCGTGCTGCCGCCGGTGGTCGGGGGTGTGGCGCTGCTGATGGCGCTGGGCCGCAACGGCGTCGTGGGCCGGTGGCTGGACGACTGGTTCGGGGTCACCCTGCCGTTCAGCACGGCAGGGGTGGTGGTGGCGGAGGCGTTCGTCGCGATGCCGTTCCTCGTCATCAGCGTGGAGGGCACGCTGCGCGCCGCCGATCCGCGCTACGAGGAGGCCGCCACGACCCTGGGCGCCTCCCGCTTCACCGCCTTCCGCAGGGTCACCCTGCCGCTGATCGCCCCCGGCATCGCGGCCGGCGCCGTCCTCGCCTGGGCCCGGGCGCTCGGCGAGTTCGGGGCGACGATCACTTTCGCCGGCAACTTCCCGGGCCGTACCCAGACCATGCCGCTCGCCGTCTACCTCGCCCTCCAGAACGACCCGGAGGCGGCGATCGCGCTCAGCCTGGTGCTGCTCGCCGTGTCGATCGCGGTGCTGGCGGGGTTGCGTGACCGTTGGATGACCGCCTCATGACCGACCTCGACGACAAGACCACGCGGGCGGCCGTCGGGGGCTCCGCCCCGCCCGGGGACGGGCTCGACGCGCGGCTGGTGGTCGAGCGCGGTGCGTTCCGTCTCGACGTGGCGCTCAGGGCGGCGCCGGGTGACGTGGTCGCGCTGCTCGGCCCGAACGGGGCGGGCAAGACGACCGCGCTGCGGGCCCTCGCCGGTCTCGTCCCGATGTCCGGCGGTCATCTCCTGCTGGACAGCGCGGAGTTGGACCGTACGCGGCCGGAGTCCCGCCCGGTCGGGGTCGTCTTCCAGGACTACCTGCTCTTCCCGCACCTGTCCGCGCTGGACAACGTCGCCTTCGGGCCGCGCTGTCGCGGTGCCACCAAGGCGGAGGCCCGCGCCCAGGCCGCCGAGTGGCTGGGGCGCATGGGGCTGAACGAGCACGTCGGCAGCAAGCCCCGCAGGCTCTCCGGCGGTCAGGCACAGCGCGTGGCCCTCGCCCGTGCGCTGGCCACCCGTCCGCGCCTGCTGCTGCTCGACGAGCCGCTCGCCGCCCTCGACGCCCGGACCCGGCTCGGCGTCCGCGCCCAGCTCCGCCGTCATCTGGCCGACTTCGAGGCGGTCGCCGTACTCGTCACGCACGATCCGCTGGACGCGATGGTCCTGGCCGACCGGCTGGTCGTCATCGAGGACGGCCACGTCGTCCAGGAGGGCACGCCGTCCGACATCGCCCGCCGTCCGCGCACCGACTACATCGCGCACCTGGTCGGCCTCAACCTCTACCGGGGCGAGGCCGAGGGGCACACGGTCCGCGTCGGGGGCGGCCCGGCGATCACGACCACCGAGGATCTCACCGGCCCGGTCTTCGTCGCCTTCCCGCCCGGCGCGGTCACCTTGCACCGCGACCGCCCCACCGGATCCAGCGCCCGCAACCTGTGGCGCTGCGAGGTGGTCGGCCTGGAGACGCACGGCGACCAGATCCGCGCCGACCTGACCGGCGAACTGCCCCTGGCCGCCGACCTCACCACCATCGCCGCCGCCGAGCTCGACCTGCGCCCCGGAGCCACGGTGTGGGCGACGGTCAAGGCCACCCAGACACACGCGTACCCGGCGTGACGCGGTTCCCGCGGCGGCGGACGTCACCGGACTACGGTGAGCCTCACAACACCCCGCCAAAGGCGGCACATCACACATCCTGCGAGGCGTACGACCATGAGCCTGAGCATCCGCAACCAGATCCCCGGCACCGTCACCTCCGTCACTGCGGGGGAGGCCATGGCAACGGTCAGGATCCGCCTCGACGGCGGCCAGGACGTCACCGCCGCCATCACCCTGGACGCCGTCGAGGACCTGGGCCTCGCCGCGGGGTCGGCCGTGCGCGCCCTGGTCAAGGCCACGGAGGTGGCACTGGCCACCGGCCCGGTGGAGGGGCTGTCCATCCGCAACCGGCTGCCCGGCACCGTGCGCGAGGTCGAGGCGGGGGCCGCGATGGCCTCGGTGCGGGTCTCGGTCGACGGCGGCGAGGTGACGGCCGCGATCACCAAGGACGCGGCCGGCGAACTGGGCCTCGCGGCGGGGTCCCCCGTCACCGTCCTGTTCAAGTCGACCGAGGTCTCACTCGCCACTGGCTGAGACCGAGGGATCTACACGAACGCCCCGGGCCCCCTCCCTATGGGCCAACACCCGGTCGGCTTCCCGGGCAGGATCCCGAACAGCGACGGCCGACCGGCGGCCACGCCCTCCCTGCCGGCCAAGGGTGTCCACTACGACAGCGCCCTGAGCGTCACCAACTGGCCGTCGGACAAGGAGGGCGGCCTGGGTCAGGCGCGCGGCTTGTTCGTCGCTGCGAAGGCGTCGGTGCCCGCGAGGTCGAAGTCGCCGTGATCGCTGCCGAGTCCCTGCGCCACCAGGGCGGCGGCCGCGCTGCCGAGGACGGCGGCGTCGTAGGGGGTGCGGCCCAGGCCCATGCCGCGTACGAAGCCGGCCGAGAACGCGTCGCCGCAGCCGGTGGTGTCCACGACGTCGATCGCGAAGGCGGGCACCTTCTCGATGCGGTCCGGCGTCACCAGCAGCGCGCCGTCGCCGCCCCGCGTGACCGCCACCAGGCCGGCTCCGGCGGCGAGGAGCTTCTGCGCACCCGCGGCCAGGTCCTGCTCGCCGGTGAAGCCGAGGACCTGGTCCTCGTTGGGCAGCATGTGGTCGACGTGGGGCAGCGCGGGCTCGATCTGCTCGAAGCTGCCGAGCGCGCCGGGTGCGAGGAGGTCCACCGAGGTGACCGTGCCGTGCTCCTTGGCGTGCGACAGGATGCGCGTGGCGGTGTCGACGCCGATCAGTTCGGGGCCGCCGAGGTGGAGGTGCGTGGCCTCGGCGATCGCGTCCCAGGGCACGTCGCCGGGGCCGTAGGTGATGTTGGCGCCGAGGAGGTGGAGGGAGGGGCGGTCGCCGTTGGGGCGGATGGGCAGGACGCTCGCGGAGGTGGGGGTGTCCGTGCGGCGCACGAGGTACCGGGTGTCGATGCCCGCCGCGCCCAGGAGCTGGACCAGCATGTCTCCGGTGGGATCGGTGCCGATGGCTCCGGCGCTCTGCACCGAGGCTCCGAGCTTGGCGAGGGTGAGCGCGGTTCCGCCGGCCGTGCCGGCGGCGGTCATCCTGATGTCCTCCACCAGGGTGGCGCCCTGGCCCTCAGGTATGGCCTCGACCGGCCGTACCAGCACGTCCAGCACATGCACGCCCAGCGTGACGACCTTCATCGGTTTCCCTCCTGCACGACGTCCTGCACGGGTGGTACGGGGTGGGTGGTGCCGTAGTTCCGGGCGAGCGCGGCCTCGATCACCTCGAGTTGCTGCTGTTCGTCGAGGACACGGGGCGGGCCGAGGGCGGCCGCGTGCTGGTAGACGCCGCACGCCCACTCCAGCAGCAGGGCGTGCTCGACGGCTTTGTCCAGCGTCGGGGCGTGGGTGAGCGCCCCATGGCTGGCCATCAGCGCGGCGCTGCGGCCCTCCAGCGCGGTCAGGACGGACTCGGCGAGCTCCGGTGTGCCGAAGGTGGCGTACGGGGCGACGCGGATCGAGCCGCCGAGGGTGAGCAACTGGTAGTGGATGCAGGGCAGTTCGTCGAGCACGCAGGACAGCGCGGTCGCCAAAGGCGCATGGGTGTGGACTACCGCGCCCGCGCCGTAGCGGCGGTAGACGCCCAGGTGCAGATCGAGTTCGGAGGTGGGTTCCAGCGTCCCGGCCACGATGTTTCCGTCCAGGTCGACCACGGTCACCTGGTCCGGTGTGAGTTCGGCGAGCACCGCACCGGTCGCCGTGATCGCGACACGGTCGTCCACCCGCACGCTGACGTTGCCGGCCGTGCCGATGAGCAGCCGCTCCGCCCCCAGCTTGCGGCACGCCTCGGCCACGGCGGCGCGCTGCGGACCCAGCAGCGAGCTTGAGCCTGTCATGTGCGTGACGCTAGCCTAAACATGAAACAAAGTCACGTTCAGATTCGGAGGCCGCACATGGGCGACCCGACCGCGGAGCCCGGCGGCACCTGGCAGGTCCCCCTGCGCCGCACTCCTCAGCAGGCGCGCAGCAGAGCCCGCCTCGCTCGAGTCCTCCAGGCCGCCGAACGCGTCCTGGTCCGCGAGGGGGTGCAGGCCCTGACGACGACCCGTATCGCGGCGGAGGCCAAGGTCTCGGTCGGTTCGCTGTACCAGTACCTGCCCGACCGGGACGCCATCATCGACGCCCTCGCGGCCGGCTACTTCGCCCGGCTGGAGGCCGCCATGGACGATCTGGTGGACTCGGCGTCCGCGGAGCGGTGGGACGACCCGGTCGGGGTGCTCATCGACGCGTACGCCGCGATCTACCGCACCGAACACGGCTTCAGGGCCCTGTGGTTCGGCAGCAGCCTCACCGAGCAGACCCGCGCGGCGGACCGCGCGCACAAACGCCGTATGGCCGACGGCATCCGGCGCGTCCTGCTGGCCCTTGGCCTCGCCCACGACGACGCGGCACTCGCCCGCGCCTGCCACGCCGCGGTCCTCGCCGCCGACGCCCTCGCCCAGGAGGCGTTCCGCCGTGACCCGGAGGGCGATCCGGACCTTCTCGACGAGGCCAAGCTGATGCTGCGCGGATACCTCACCGGCATCGCCGCGCGCTACCGATGACCCGTGGCCCCACGCTTCGGCGGATGGGGCTCTGCCATGCTGGCCCGGTGCCGAATCCCACTCCTGTCACGCCGGACGCGCCCGCCCGCATACGCACGCCGCTCCTGACCCAGGAATGGCTCGACCTCGCCTTCATCCACTGGGCCGTCGAACCGGACGTCGTGGCCGGGCTGTTGCCCAAGGGGACGGTTCCGGACACGTATGGCGGCATGACGTACGTCGGGCTGGTCGCGTTCCGGATGCATCGGGTCGGCTGGCTGCGGCTGCCGGGGGTGCCGTATCTCGGAACCTTCCCCGAGACCAACGTGCGCCTGTACTCGGTGGACGGGCACGGGCGGCGCGGTGTCGTGTTCCGGTCGATGGACGCCGCACGGCTGATCCCGGTCGTGATGGGGCGGCTCGGCTTCCGGCTGCCGTACCTGTGGTCGCGGATGACCGTCCGTTCGGCGAGTGACACCGTGACCTACACCAGTACGCGTCGCTGGCCGGGGCCGCGCGGCGCGTCGAGCCGCATCACCGTGCGCACCGGTGAGCGCATCGAGGAGCCGACCGGGCTCGAGCACTTCCTGACCGCTCGCTGGGGCATGCACAACGCCTTCTTCGGCGGGCCCGAGCCGCTGGCGTATCTGCCCAACCACCACCCTCGGTGGCCGCTGTACCGCGCCGAGCTGCTCACCTGCGAGGAGGACCTCGTCACCGCGGCCGGGCTGCCCGCCCCGAGCACGGACCCGGTCAGCGTCCTGTACTCCCCCGGTGTGCCGGTCCGCCTGGGCCGTCCGGCGCGGCCCGCGGGCATCCCCACTCCGTGATCCACATGCGCGTGTCGAATTCCGCGGGTCGGCGCCGACGTATCGGATGAGGGTCAAGGCCGCGTCCGCGGCCGACCGGCAGTCGGACAAGACGGAGATCGATCATGTTGCTCAAGGACAAGGTCGCGGTGGTGTACGGCGCCAGCGGTCCCATCGGCGGGGCGGCGGCGCGCGCCTTCGCCCGCGAGGGTGCGCGGGTCTTCCTCGCCGGGCGTGCCGCGGCACCGCTGGACGGGCTCGCCGAGGACATCCGTGCCGCGGGCGGGACGGTGGAGACCGCCGTGGTCGACCCGCGCGAGGAGGCGGCGGTGGACGCCTTCGTCGACGGCGTCGTCGCTCGGGCGGGGCGGATCGACGTGTCGTTCAACGCCATCGGCTACGGAGACGTCCAGAAGCCGTTGATGGAGATCTCGGAGGCGGACTTCCTGCGGCCCATCGTGACCGCGATGCGGGCGCAGTTCCTGACGACCCGGGCGGCGGCCCGGCACATGATCGAGCGCGGCACGGGAGTGATCCTCGCCTTCGGCGGCGGTGGCCCTCAGACGCTGCCCGGGCTCGGCGGTTTCAAGATCGCGCTGGATGCGCTGGAGGGGCTGCGCCGGCAGTGGGCGATCGAGCTCGGCCCGCACGGCATCCGCGTGGTGACCCTGAAGTCCGGCGGCGTGCCGGAGACCCTGCCCGAGGGCTTCCCCGGCCGGGAGGCCATCGTCGACAGCCTGGTCGAGGCGACGCAGCTCGGCCGTGGCGCGACACTCGCCGACGTCGGCGACGTGGCCGCGTTCGTCGCCTCCGACAAGGCCCGCACGCTCACCGCGACGGACGTGAACATCTCCTGCGGCGCCATCGTGGACTAGCACGCCGCGGGTCACCGTCTGCCGCGTCGCCCCGCGCACACGCGAGGCCCGGACCGGAAATCACCGGTCCGGGCCTCGACGGGCGATCCCGGCGTCAAACGCCGTTCCTGGCCGTCATCGCCGTCGTTGCCGTCATTCGGCGCGGCGCCTGGTGCGCATCAGCAGCACGAAGCCCGCCGTCAGCAGGACGGCACCGGCCGCGGCCGGCCACAGCGTGGTGCCGGTCTCGGCGAGGTCGCCGCCGACGGCCTGCGGCTGCGTGCCGGAGCCGGCGTCGGAGTCGTCGCCGGCCGCGCCCGGCTGGGTCTGCTCGGCAGCGCCGCCCGCGTTCGCGTCGTCGTTGTCCGAGCCGCCCTCGGCCTGGGCGGTGGCCGACGGCGTTCCGTAGGCCTTGGGCGCGACCGTGCTCGACACGGTGGGCTTGTCGTCCTTCGCCGGGTCGGTGGCAGGCGCGTCCTTGTCGGGCTCCTCGGCCGCGGGTGCCTCGGTCGTCGGCTCCTCGGTCGCGGGCTCGTCCTCGGCCGGCGGCTCCGTCTGCTCGTCCCCTCCGTTGCCCGGGTCCGGCTTGTCGCCGTCGGCCGGCGGAGTGGTGGGAGCCTCGGTCGGCTCCTCCTGGCCCGGGTCACCGCCGTCGCCGGCACCCACACCGCACTTGCGGCCCTCGTTGATGCAGTCGACCATCTCGCCCATCAGGCCCTCGTCGAAGACGTTGATGAAGTCGCCGTGGTCGGTGACCGGCTTGTGCAACTGCTCGGGGAACGTGTCCACCGCGAACAGCGGGGTCGTACGGCCACCGTCCTGCAGGCTCGGCGCGTCGACGTCGTACACGATCCGCTGCACAAGCTGCGGGATGGCCTTGAAGCCGTTGCCGCAACTGCCGTCCGCCGCGGCGAACGCCACGTGCGTGCGGTGGTTGGCGCTGTCGATGTTCTGTCCGTCCCAGCAGCTCTGGAACCTGAAGGTGCGCACCACGTCACTGCCCTGCGGGCACAGCGGGTACTTGTCCTTGAGCTGCCGGTCCTCGAAGCCGGTGCAGCTCCAGGAGGCGTTGGCGTTGGCGGTGCCGTTGACGAACGCCTTGGCGTCACCGGTGATGATGCGCAGCAGGCGGGGCATCGCGGTGACCTTGCCGCGCGGGTTGCCCACGAACGTCAGCGTCACTTCCTTGGGGGTGACGATCTCGCCGGCGTTGCCCTCGATGCCGCCGCCGGGCGAGTTGGCGTCCTGTTCCTGCTTGCCGTTCTGAAGACGGATCACGGGCCAGTAGTACGTGGACTTGTCGCCCTGGTCGACACAGCTGGTCTCGGCGTTCGCGAGGTCCTCGTCGCTCGCGAAGGCGTCGTTGGACTGGTTGCCGATGTAGTCGTGGAAGTGGTGGGCGCCGTTGGAGACGCCGGGGGCGACGATGATGTTGTCGGAGTTGAACAGGCCGTTCTCGTTGACTCCGCAACTGCTGGCGAAGGTGCCGCGGGAGGCGTCAGAGGTCAGGGCCGGGCTGGGCACGTTCGGCTGTACGGACTTGATGTCCACGTAGTCCGCGGCGACGGGTCCGTTGCCGGCCTGGCCACCGTTGCCGTTCTGGGCGTCGTCGCCCTGCTGTTGGCCGCCCTGGTCGCCGCCGTTGTCCTGGGCGCCGTCCGCGCCATCGGCGTCGTTCACCTGGTCGCCGTTGCCGCTGTCGGCGGCGCGCAGCGTGCAGGCGGCGAGGGAGTCCAGGCCCTCGGGCCGCTCCCCCACACGGTCCACCGCGATGGCGATGCGCTCGATCGTGGCGCCGCGCTTGTCCTTCAGCGGATTCATGATCGCGTTGTCGGCGAAGCCCGCGTCCTGCTGGATCGCCTGGGCCGACTTTTGCAGCCGTTGGTAGGCGTCTGCGATCTGCTGGTCGAGGAGCGCGAGTTCCTTCGCGACGTCCTCCTTCGCCCCCTCCGGCACATCCGTCAGCTTGCTGCCGACGTCGGGGCAGTCGATCGTGCCGGCCGGGGAGGACAGCGTCCGGGCGGGGTCCGCTCCGGCGTCCTCGGTCGCCGAGGCATAGACGTTGGCCGCAACCAGGCCGCCGCCGCCCAACATCAGCGCGACCGCTGCAAAGGTCGTGCGCCGTGCGCCCGTTGGGCGTCTTCGCGTGCTGCGTCCCAAGGAAGTACTCCTACGCCTCGTGGTCGGTCAGGGCATGAAAATCCCCCGATCCCATACGGAGGCCGACCCCGTGGTGTTCAAACGCCTCGCGAATTCACAGAACTTTCTTATGAGCCCGGGTCCTGTCATCTGAGCCCCTGCCACCGCGTGGCTGGAGTCGGACCCTGCCGAGCAGACTCGGTCCCAGCGCTGCTCGCGCACCGCGGCGAACATGGATGAGGCCGTGACCGAGGCGATGCCTGCCAGGTCCAGGTCCGCCGATTCGGGTCCCGAGATGTCGTGGTGACGCCCGGTCGGCCCACCCACCGCGAGCGCGACGAGGGCGCGGGCCGCCGCAGCAGGCCGGTCGCGCGCGCCTTGATGAGCCAGTCCTGGAAGAACTCGTTGTACGACGAAGCCCTGGCGAACGTGCACGGGACGCCGGAGGCCAGGAGCAGCAGGTCCTCGGCCTCGGCCGGTAGCTTACGTCTGGTCATCGCGACGACGTCCGCGCCGTCCCGGCCTGCGAGCCACCGCACCACCCGCCCGCCCGGGCGGGTGCCGACGGTCCCCATCACGCTGTCACGGCGCCACTTGCCTTGCGGCATCGAGCGATGAGTTCCGATACGAAGCGGGGTCTTCTCGGTCGGCCAGCTCGTCGTGAGGTGCCGGTAGGGCGCCCTCGAGTGACGGGTAAGGAGATCTCCAGCGTGAGCGACATTTCGGTCCAGAAGATCGTCCGGCCCGAGCGCACGATATCGGGCCCGTGGCTGGAGGTGGTCGCCTCGAATCTCGACTACCACCAAGCGACCTTCTTGTGGAAGTTCGAGGGCCTCTCGGAGGGGCAGCTGCGTCTACAGCCTGTGCGGTCGTCGGCGTTGACCTACGTCACCGCTGACGGCGGCGAGTGGTACGGCGAGTCGGACCCTACGCCGGCCAGGGAGGTCCACGAGGACTACCTGACGGCGTGCCAGGAGTCGCGGCAGGTGTTCGCGAAGGTGACCGCCGACCTCGCGCGTGTCGTGCCGAACCCGGAATTCGGTGACACCGATGTGCGGTTCGTCCTCGAGCACGTGATCGAGAGTACGCCCGCCACGTCGGCCATGCGGATCTGCTCCGCGAGGCCATCGACGGCGCCGCCGGCGAGTAGCCCGGCTGTCGCCGGCCGTCGCGGCCGCGCTCAGTCCATCAGTCCGGCGGCGAGTGTCGCCCCCAGTTCCCAGCAGGCCTCGATGTCGGCCTTGCCGGGCTCGCCCGTCACCGTCACGGGCTGCGCGGTGCGTCGCCAGGCGAGGCCGGTCGTGATGGAGTCGATCGCCCGCACGGCACCGGTCACGTCGCTGCCGCCGTGCACGTAGTAGCCGAAGGGCCGGCCACGGGTCGCGTCCAGGCACGGGTAGTAGATCTGGTCGAGGAAATGCTTCATGGCGCCGGAGATGTAGCCGAGGTTCGCCGGGGTGCCCAGGAGGTAGCCGTCGGCGTCCAGCACATCGGAAGCCGTCGCGGACAGCGCCGGTCGCCGTACGACCTCGACGTTCTCGATCTCGGGCGCGGTCGCGCCGGAGACGACCGCTTCGAGCAGGGCCTGGCAGTTGGGCGAGGGGGTGTGATGGACGATCAGCAAGGTAGGGACACCCCGAACCCTGCCGTCGCGGCGCCGATCAGCGCAACTGCGGCGCCCGCGCCGTCGAGTTGACCCTGGCGACCGCGGACGACAACTGCTCCCGTACCTCCACGGGCAACGGATCGCCCTTGACGGTGGCCACCAGGGTTCCGGCGAGACTGTGCAGTTTGGTGTTGGTGTTCTGCGAGACCGCGACCAGCACCGCCCAGGCGTCCTCGGCCTCCAGGCCGAAGGACGCCATCAGAATGCCCCGGGCCAGGTCGATGGTCGGCCGGGTGTGCATGGCCCGCCGCAGTTGGGCGACCTCGGTCCGCAGGTCCTCTTCGCGTTCCACGGATGCCTCCGTGTGCCGGGTGTGCCTGGCTGCCTTGCTCACGGTTGCCGAGCGGTGGGCCGAGGACGTGAGCTCCGGCATGACCGCCTCTCTCTCGGGTGCTCCTCGTCTCCGTACCAGACTGGGCCCGAACGGCCGAACACGTCAACCGATACATGTAATGCCGTGCGTGTTTTTGTATACGTGAATGCCTGGACGTAGCATTGGTTCATGGACGGAGTTCCTGAGTCGCACACCGGGTGGACATTCCTGACCAACCATGCGCGCGTGCTGGCGGCGGTCGCCGACAACCCGAACATCCGCATTCGGCATATCGCGGCGCGCTGCCGCCTCACCGAACGGGCTGTCCAGAAGATCATTTCCGATCTGGAGCGGGACGGGTATCTGTCCCACGTTCGTGAGGGACGCACCAACACCTACCGGATCGAGCCCGGCATGGTGCTGCGTCACCCCGCGGATTCCGGACTGCCGGTGGCCGCACTGCTCTCGCTGCTTCTCAGGGACGAGGTTGACCGCCAGGTCCCCCCGGAGCAGTTCAGCCCCGCGCGCCGGTGGACGCCGGTGGACGGCGGATGAGTGGCCGCGCGGTCGGCCGGCTGAGGCGACGGCGGCCGGATCAGCACAGTACGCGCAGCGCTCCCGGCAGGACTCTGACCGTGACCGGGAGGACGGCCTCGACCTCGCCGTCGGCGCCGTAGGGCACTTCGCGGTCGGCCGCGATCTGTATCTCCTTGCCGCGCAGGATCTGCACCTGGGGGCGGTGCACATGGGCGCCCGTCTTGAGCTCGTTCATCAGGGTGAAGAACAGGCGGCGTGGTGCCTCGCGGATCATCACCACGTCGAGCAGGCCGTCGTCCACGCGGGCGTCGGGCGCGATGAGCCGGCCCGATCCGTAGTAGCCGGAGTTGGCGGCGACGACCGTGTAGCCGGTGTGCAGGTGTTCCTGGCCGTCGACGGTGACCCGGTAGCGGGCGGCGCGCCAGGTGGTGACGGCGCGCAGGCCGCCCGCGTAGTAGGAGGCGGCGCCGCGCAGCAGGGTGGCGTTGTTGGCGTGGCGGTTGGCCAGCGCGTCGACGCCGGCGTACACGCTGCCGAGGGCCACCGTGCGCTGGTGGACGGCCGACTCGACCTCGATGGTGTCGACCTCGCGGGGCTCGTGGTGGAGCAGCACCTCGGCGAGCGCCGCCGGGTCGGTGGGCATCTCGAGCGCCCGGGCGAAGTCGTTGCCGCGTCCGGCCGGGACCAGGCCCAGCAGGGTGTCGGTGCCGCTGAGGGCGCCGCCGATGCCGCCGGCCATGCCGTCGCCGCCGACGGCGAGCACCACCCGGCCCCGCGCTCCGGCGTCCCGCGCCAGTTCCTGGGCGTGGGCGAGGCTGCGGCTGTACTGGGTCTCCAGGTCGGCCCCGGCTTCCCGCAGCGGCCGGGCCACGTCCAGCAGCGCGGCGGCCGCGGCGGATCCGCCCGCCGTGGGGTTGACGATGGCGGTGAACTGTCTCATCGGTGTGCCTTTCGGGCCGACGGGAGGGCGCTGCCGGAGGAGGGTGAGGCGGTGGGTGGTCCTGGTGCCGGGTCAGTCGAGCGGCAGCAGCACGCCGGGGTTGAGCAGGCCCGCCGGGTCCAGTCGCCGCTTCACGGCACGCAGCGCCTCGATGCCCAGGGGGCCGGCCTCGCGGACGTACCAGTCGCGGTGGTCGGTGCCCACGCCGTGGTGGTGGGTGATCGTGCCGCCCGCGGCGAGGATCGCCTCGTTGGCGGCGTGCTTGGCCCTCTCCCAGTGTGCGACCGGTTCGTCGCCCTGGGCCGAGACGACGGTGAAGTACAGCGAGGCGCCGTTGTCGTAGACGTGGGAGATGTGGCACATGATCAGCGGCGGAGTGCCGGCCTCGGTGAGGGTGGCGGTGAGGGCGTCGCGGACGGCCGCGTACAGCTCGGGGACGCGTGACCAGAAGGTCGCCGTCTCCAGCGTCTCGACGAACGCCCCGGCGTCCAGCAGCGAGTCCCGCAAGTAGGGCGCCGAGTATCGGCCGTGCGCCCAGCGCTGCCCCGGGTCCTCGCCCAGCGGGGTTCCGCCGCACTCCCGCAGGACGGCCGCGGCCCGCTGCCTGCGGTACGAGGTGTCCTCCTCGGTGCCCTCGTAGCCGGCGATCGCCATGCATCCCGCGGACTGCTGCCCGGCGTCGGCGGCGCCGATGGCGTCGGGCTGGGCGAGGCCGATCAGGGTCTCGGTCTCGTCGGACAGCCGCAGCACCGTCGGACGCGGGCCGTCCTGGGCCAGGCGGCGCAGTGCGGCGGCGCCCGCCTCGAAGGAGTCGAAGCGCCAGCCCTCGTAGACACACCTCTCGGGGACGGGCCGGATCCGCACGGTCACGGACGTGATGACGCCGAACGCGCCCTCCGAGCCGAGCACGAGCTGGCGCAGGTCGGGCCCGGCCGCCGAGCGCGGTGCGCGGCCCGTGTCGATGGTGCCCTCGGGGGTGGCGAGGGTCAGGCCCAGGACCATCTCGTCGAAGCGGCCGTAGCCGGCGGACGCCTGGCCGCTGGAGCGGGCGGCGGCGAAACCGCCGATGCTGGCCCACTCGTAGGACTGGGGGAAGTGGCCGAGGGTGTAGCCGTGTTCGGCGAGGAGCGCCTCCGCCTGGGGCGCGCGCAGTCCGGGTTGCAGGGTGGCGGTGCGGGAGACGGGGTCGAGGGCGAGCAACTGGTCCATGCGGCGCAGGTCCAGGGCGACGAAGGGCCCGCGCCGGGAGGGGGCGAGGCCGCCGACGACGGAGGTGCCGCCGCCGAACGGGACCACGGGCAGGCCGTGTTCGGCGCAGGCGCGCAGTACGGCGAGCACGTCGTCGTGGCCGGCCGGGAGGACTACGGCCGCGGGGATGTCGTCGACCTCACCGTCGCGGATCCGCAGCAGGTCGGGGGTGGACTTGCCGCGGGTGTGCCGGATGCGGGTCTCGGCGTCGGTGCGGACGTGCTCCTCACCGCCGACCGCGGCGGACAGGGCCTGGCGGGCGGCGGGTTCGAGTCCCGGCTCGGGCACGGCTATGTCCTCAAGGGCGACCGGCCCGGCGGTGCGCGGCTTGACTCCGAGCAGATCGCGCAACAGGCCGACCACGGTCTCGGGCAGCGGCGCCGCCTTGGCCGGGTCGCCCCAGCCGCTCCACAGCATGTCCATGGATCTCGTCCTCACCCGTCGGTTCGAGCGATGCCGTGTCCCGGACGGCCTCGCAGGCGTTACACTGTGACACATGACGCCTATTCGTCACAACCATTCGGACAGCGACGCGGTGCTCGACGCGGTGCGCGACTGTGTCCTGGCCGTCGGGGTCCGCCGCACGACGCTGACCGACGTGGCCCGCCGCGCGGGTGTCTCCCGGATGACGCTGTACCGGCGGTGGCCCGATGTGCGCTCCCTGGTGGGGGACTTGATGACCCGGGAGTGGGTCTCGGTCGCCACCGGGGCCATGCCCGAACGGCGGCCCGGTACGGACACGCGCGACCTGATCGTCGAGGGACTGGTGGCGGGGGCGAAGGCCTTCCGCGCCCACCCGCTCTTCCGGAAGATCGTCGACGTCGATCCCGAACTGCTCCTGCCCTACGTCCTCGACCGCCGCGGCGCGAGCCAGGAGGCGCTGCTCGCCCTGCTCGGCGACGCCCTGCGGGAAGGCCACTCCGACGGATCCGTGTGCGACGGCCATGTGGAGCGGCAAGCGCGGTCCCTGCTGCTGATCGTGCAGTCCTTCACCCTGTCCCTGCGGACCATGACCGACGAGGACGACGCCGACCTGAGCAGCGACGCCTTCCTGGCGGAACTGCGCAGCATCCTGGAGAGGACGCTGACGCCATGACGGACGCCACCGACCTGCCCGGATCGTCACTGTCCGCCGCCCGGCGCTCGCGTGAGCTGGCCGAGACCGTCGGCGGTCCGGCCGTGGACGTCCTGGTCGTCGGGCTGGGCGCGACGGGCGCCGGGGCCGCGCTGGACGCCGCTGCCCGGGGTCTGACGGTGGCCGCCGTCGACACCCACGACCTGGCCTTCGGCACCTCGCGCTTCAGCAGCAAGCTCATCCACGGCGGGCTGCGCTATCTCGCCTCGGCGCAGCTCGACGTCGCCCACGAGAGCGCGGTCGAGCGCGGGGTGCTGATGGAGCGCACGGCACCGCACCTGGTGCGGGCCCAGCCCTTCGTGCTGCCGCTGACTCCCCTGGTCTCCCGCGCCCAGTCCGCCCTGGCCCGGGCGGGCTTCCGGGCCGGCGACACCCTGCGCCTGGCGGCCCGCACCGCCCGGGCCACCCTGCCCGCACCGCGCCGCCTCTCCATGGTGGAGACCCGCCACCTCGCCCCCGCCCTGCGCACCCAGGGCCTGCGCGGCGGACTGCTGTCCTGGGACGGCCGGCTCACCGACGACGCCCGACTGGTGACGGCGATCGCCCGCACCGCCGCCGCCCACGACGCGCGGATCCTGACCCGCGTCAGGGCCCTGGAACTCACCGCGTCCGGCGCCCGCGTGCGCGACGAACTCACCGGCGAGGAGGGCGAGATCAGGGCCCGTGCCGTGATCAACGCGTCCGGCGTCTGGGCGGGTGGCCTGGTGGACGGCATCCGGATCCGCCCCTCGCGCGGCACCCATCTCGTCCTGCGCTCCGAGCACCTTGGCCCGCTGCCCGCGGGGCTGCACGTCCCGGTCCCCGGGGAGACCAACCGCTTCGTCCTCGTCCTGCCCCAGGGCGACGGCCGGATCTACGTCGGCCTCACCGACGAGCCCGTCGAGGGCGACATCCCGGACGTCCCCGAAGTGCCCGAGAGCGACGTCGGCTTCCTGCTCGACGTCCTCGGCTCGGTCCTGGACGTCCCGGTCCGGCGCGACGACGTCGTGGGCGCGTTCGCGGGCCTGCGCCCGCTGCTCGACACCACACCGGCGGCACACTCGGGCGGGGCGTCACGGACCTCCGACATCTCCCGTCGGCACGCGGTCCTCACCTCACCGGAGGGCGTGACCACGGTGGTCGGCGGCAAGCTCACCACCTACCGGCGGATGGCCGAGGACGCCGTCGACGCCGCCGTCGCCACGCACCGCCTCCCGGCCGGCCCCTCCCGCACCGCCGCCCTCCCCCTCGTCGGCGCCGCGTCACCCGAAACCCTCGGTGCCGTCCGGGCGCCGTGCCGCCTCGTCCAGCGCTACGGCACCGAGGCAGCGGCCGTCCAGGCGCTCGCCGCGCACATTCCCAAACTGGGCGAACCAGTACTGCCGGGCCATCCCGTCACCGCCGCCGAACTCCTGTGGGCGGTACGCCACGAAGGCGCCCTGGACGAGTCCGACCTGCTCGACCGACGCACCCGCATCGGACTGGTGCCGGCCGACCGGGCGGCGGCGCTGGATGCCGTACGCGAGGTGTTGGGTGAGGTGTCGGCGCGGGTGGGTCGGGTGCGCCGAAGCACAAGGGACTGAACGTCACGGCCTCGCCCTACGACGTCCGGACGGTCTGCACCGGCCGGGGCCGGGCCGGTGGCGTCGCGGGCGAGGCTCGTGACGAATTGTTGCTTATTCCGCCGTCACGTCGGTCACCTTCCAGCGCTGGTTGGCGCCGGAGTTGGGCTGCCACACGCCGACGGTGGCACCTTCGTTCGTGGACTGGCCGGCGACGTCGGGGAGCTGGCCGGTGGCGGCGTTGACGAGGGTCCAGGTGCCGTCGCCGGTGGTCGACATGATCCACTGGGCGGCGTTGTCGCAGCGGCCCCGGTCGGGCTCGGCCACCAGGGCGCCCTCCCGGACGGCCAGCCGCTTGCCCTGCGTCGCCTCGGTGAAGACGTACCGCTTGCGGTTGTCGTGGCCGCGGATCTGCTCCAGCCGCCACTGCTGACCGCTCGGGTCGGCGGCGTCGGCGCTCCTGATGACGAGGCCGGTGCCGTTGTCGGCGATCGTGAGGTCCTTGCCGCTCTGGACGCCGGTCAGCCGGTAGGTGTGGCCCTTCTGGAGCTCGGCCGCGTCCCTGGCAACCCCGGACACGCCCTTGACGAGGAAGGACGTCACGGACTGGGCGGGCACGGTGACCGTGGCCTGCTTGCCGGTGACCCGGACCGGCTTGTGCCGCTCCAGCTTGCCG
The DNA here is from genome assembly GCF_049974585.1 of Streptomyces sp. UG1. Taxonomy (NCBI): domain Bacteria; kingdom Bacillati; phylum Actinomycetota; class Actinomycetes; order Kitasatosporales; family Streptomycetaceae; genus Streptomyces; species Streptomyces sp. UG1. The sequence continues at coordinate 93,949 of NZ_JBNGGG010000020.1, forward strand.
TCGGCGCTGGTCACCACCGGGGTGACGGTGGCCCGGGAGGAGACGTGCCCGAACTTCGAGAGGTCGAGGGTGACGTCACGGGCCTCGGTGGTGCTGTTGACGTGGACGACGGTCGCGGCGTCGCCCCTGCGGGAGAGCGCGGCCGTGCTGGAGGTGTCGTTCGTCTTGATCAGCCGGTCGCCGGGCTTGATGAAGTGGGTGAAGTTGCGGGCGGTGTCGAACTTGGTGTTGGTGTAGATCGGGCAGGTTTCGAGGGTGTCCTTCGAGGTGCAGTTGAAGGAGAGCTGGATCTCGCCCCAGTTGCCGCCCTTGGCGGACTCGCCGCCGGGCTTCATGTTGTCGTAGTCCTCGACGGGCTGCCAGAACACCCAGGCGCGGGGCTCCAGTTCACGCAGGTCGTCGACGATGCGCTGGGCCAGGCCGAGACCCGGCCGCATGTCCGTGAAGCTCTGGCCGTCGCCCCAGTCGCCCTCGACCTCGCTCATCCACAGCGGCTTGTCCGCGGCCTTGGCCAGGTCGCGCACGGTGGTGCGCTGGCCGGTGCCGTAGGTGTGGACGTTCATCTGGCCGACGAGGTCGCGGACCTCCTGCGGGTAGGAGTTCCAGTTGGTGGCGAACGTGCCGGGATTGGTCTCGTCCATCGCGGATATCTCCGCGTGGGTACGGGACTTCTCCAGGGTCGGGCCCAGCGCGCGGATCACCTTCTGCTGGAGTTCGGGGCCGATGTGGGCCCCCTCCTGACGGCCGCCCACGGGCTCGCCGTCCGGGCCGAGCTTGGTGCCCCAGTAGTTGGTGTTCGGCTCGTTGAACGGGTCCAGGGTGTCGACCTTGATGCCGTGCGCCTTCTCGAGGCGTTCGGTCGCGCCCACCAGGTACTTGGCGAAGTCGTCCACGGAGTCGGTCTTGAGCTGGTCCTTGCCCGCGTCGAAGTTGCCGGACACGTAGCCGCTCTCGGTCATGAACCACGGCGGCGAGTTGCTGAACGTCTCCCAGTGGGTGATGTCCTTCTTGATGCGGTCGACCCACCAGCGCTGGGTGGCGTCGGCCTTGTTGTTCCAGTCGGCGGGGTCGTCGGCGTCCCACCAGTCGACGTCCTCGCGGGTGGTGCCCGCCGGGGCCTTCCACCAGCCCTCGACCGCTCCGCCTGCCCGCAGGTAGTCCTTGACGTCCGGGGCGTTGCCGCCGCCGATGTTGTAGCGGGCGATGTTCAGCGCGAGGCCGTCGTCCCCGAAGAGGAGCTTGGCCAGCTTCTCCCGTATCGCGGGCGGGTAGTCGCCGGTGGCGTTGGCGAACCAGACCAGGCTGGTGCCCCAGCCCTCGAACCTCTCCTGCCGGTAGGAAGGGTCGGGCCGCACCGTGACCGCTGCGGTGGCCGCGGCCGTGTCGGCGTGCGCGAGCGGCAGCGTGGTGGTGGCCAGGACGGTTCCGGTCGCCAGGGCGGTGATGCCGATGGCCCCGAGGAGCCTTCTCTTACGGGTGCGGTGTGCCATCTCGAGTACTCCAGCTCTTCCGCGTGCCGCGCGTCCCGGCGGAACGCGGAGATCGAGGCCCGCTCGGGGCGGTCTGGTGCGTTTCAGTGCGTTCTCGTACGATTTCGACTAGGCGATGTTTACGTAAACATTCATTGGCGCGATGTCTACACTGTCGGAATCTCGGCGGTCAAGGAGTCGGCCGGGACCGAAAGTTGCGTGGCTGGAGGACGGGATGGAGAGATCGCAGAGCCGTACGAGACGGCGCACGACCCGTCCCCGGCAGGGTGCCTCGATGGCCGACGTCGCCCGCGTCGCGGGCGTGTCCTCCCAGACGGTCTCCCGTGTCTCCAACGGCTTCCCCGGCGTCACCGACGAGACCCGTCGCCAGGTTCTGGCCGCCATGCGGGAGCTGGGCTACCGGCCCAACAGCGCCGCGCGGGCGCTCAAGCGCGGCGAGTTCCGCACCCTCGGCGTGATCACCTTCTCCCTGTCCACCATGGGGAACATCCGTACCCTCGAGGCCATCGCCACGTCCGCCGCCCAGCACGGCTACGCCGTCACGCTCCTCCCGGTCGCCGTGCCGACCCAGGACGAGGTGAACGGGGCCTTCTCCCGCCTCGGCGAACTCGCCGTGGACGCCGTCATCGTCATCATGGAGATACACCTGCTCGACGCGGCGACCGTCTCGCTGCCGCCCGGCGTCCAGGTCGTGGTGGCCGACTCGGACGCCGGCGATCGCTACACCGTGGTCGACACCGACCAGGTGGGCGGAGCCCGCGACGCCGTACGGCATCTGCTGGCCCTCGGCCACGAGACGGTGTGGCATCTGGCCGGCCCCGAGGGCTCGTTCGCCGCCCAGCGCCGTGCCAACGCGTGGCGCGCCACCCTCACCGAGGCGGGCCGCCTCCCACCGCCCCTCGTGCGCGGCGACTGGTCGGCCGAGTCCGGTTACCGGGCCGGTCTCCACCTTGCCGACCAGCAGGACTGCACGGCCGTGTTCGCCGCCAACGACCAGATGGCACTGGGCTTGCTGCGCGCCCTGCACCAGCGCGGCCGGAGGGTACCCGACGACATCAGCGTCGTCGGCTTCGACGACATCCCCGAAGCCGATTCCTTCCTGCCTCCTCTCACCACCATCCACCAGGACTTCGCCGAAGTGGGACGGCTCTGCGTCGAAGGGGTCCTCAGCAAGATCCGCCGCCCCGCACCGGACGCGACGGGACACGGCACCACCCTCGTCCCGACCCGCCTGGTGCTGCGCGACAGCACCGCACCGCCGCCTGCGGGCCAGGACAGGCACGGGGCGCGACCGCGCTAGCGATGTGCGGCCGGCCCGGTTCCCGCGGCCGGCGCGAAGTGTTCACGAAGCCACCCGCACCCACCCCAGGGTCAGTAGACAAGGAGCGTCGAGGACCAGACCGGTGCCGGTGGAGCCGTTGTGCGCCTCGAACAGTTCGGCCAGCGCGGCTCGGGCGTCCTCCCAGCGGCCGAGGGCTCGCAGGGCGGACCGGCGTGCGCGCAGCGGGCCGGGCTTGTTCTCGAAGACGGTGACGGCGTGCTCCACGGACGGGTGGGTGACCCGGACGTGCGCGACCCGGGTTCGTACGGTCACGGGAAGCGGTGCGAACCACGCCCGGATGTGCCGGGGTTCGCCCCGGCGGGTCGGGGGTGATGCGCTCGGCATCCGGTCCAGGTGCCGGGTGACGGTCGGGGCGATCCGGCCCATCGCCCCGTCGGCGTCCAGGAGGCGACGGCCACGATGCCTCCGGGGCGGCACACCCGGACCAGTTCCGCGGCGGTCCGGTGGGCGTCGGGGGCGAACATCACGCCGAAGGTGGACAGGACGGCGTCGAAGGAGTCGGCCGGGAAGGGCAGTTCCGCCGCGTCCCCGACGACGAAGCGCGCCATCGCGGCGAGCCCCGCCCGCCGGGCGCGTGCCGCGGCTGTCCGCAGCAGGGCGGGCTCGGTGTCCAGGCCGACGGCCCTTGCCCCCGCGTGGGCGGCTGCGAGGGCGGCGGGTCCGGTGCCGGTGGCCACGTCGAGCACGTGTGGGGCGAGGTCGGCGGCGGGCGCACGGTCGAGTTCGGCCAGGGCCAGGGTGGCCACGTCCGCCGCCGACATCGCCCTGGCCGTCCTCGGCCCGGAGACCTACGGCCTGCTGGTCACCGGACGGGGCCGGCCCCCGGAGCGCCGGCAGCGGTGGGCGACCGACGCACTCGTACGGCAGTTGCTCCCCTGACCAGGGCCGTACCGGCTCGACGGCGCATGCGGCGCGGCGCGTTCAGCTCCATCAGTTCGGCCCTTCGGCTCCGGTGTCGGGCGTGGTCGTCCCCAGCCGTTCGGCGAGGAAGGCGATGATCTCGTCACGGGCGCGCGTGGTCGGGTGACCCTGCTCGTCGACGAGATGGGCCGTGGTGACGCTGTGGGCGCAGCCGACGACGTCACGGAAGAAGGGCGGCGGGTTCGTGTTCGCCGCTTCGTCCGCGAGCACACGGCCGTCGAACGCGTCGCCGAGCAGAGTCCGGTAGGCCGCGAACCGCCGGCCGGTGCACCACCTGTCGTTCTCGAAGCGGTAGGCGAGCACCTTGAGGCCGTCGCGCCGGATGCGCTCGGCCACGCGGGCGGCGTCATCGGCTGCGATCTCCAGGCCTGCCGGGTCGTCGAGCGGGAGTGAGGGATGGTTGACGACGGGGGCGATGACGGCGGGTTCGAGCGTCATGGTCAGGGCGAAGTTGCCGGTGAAGCACAGCCCGACCGCGCCGACGCCCGGCCCGCCGCACTCCGCGTGCGCCACGCGCGCGAGCCCGCGCAGCCATGCCACGACGGGGCTGGTGCCGCCGCCGGCGAACGCACGGAACTCGGCGCTGACGCAGGCACGCCGGACGACGGCCTGGCCCGCGTCGGCGGTCGGGTAGGCGCCGTCGACGCCGAACAGGGAGGGCAGATACACGCGAAAGCCGGCATCGCGCAGCCAGCGCGCCAGGCGTGCGACGTCAGGGCTGATCCCCGGCATCTCGGGCAGCAGGACGACGGCCGGTCCCGACCCGGTGACGTGCACGGTCTTGCCGACCGTGTCGATGTCGATGACGCGGTGCGAGAAGTCGTCCAGGGAGTCGTCGTGTCGCAGGTGCGTGGTTGTCATGAGGGGCAGCGTGGCAGGAGACTGTCTCCCTCAGAAACGGCGGCATCGCCAGATACTGCGGCGAAATCGCCACCCGCTCGTGCCGGGGGGACACGTGAGTTCACTGCGACTGGGAGTGCTGGCCTACCCCGGGTGTTTCGGCTCGGAGGTGTTCGGAGTCCCGGACCTGCTGGTGATGGCCCGTCACGTCGCTGCGGCGCAGGGGGTGGCACGACCCTCGTGCGAAGCGTCCGTGCTCTCGCCCAGGCGGCGGGTGATCACGTCCGGTGGTCTGACTGTCGGCGTCTCGGCCATGCGCCCGGTGGACGTGCTGATCGTGCCGGGCTTCGAGCTCTCGCCCGCGCTCGATCTCGACGCGGCACTGGCGAACCTGCGGCCCGAGGTGGCAGCCATTCGCTCGCAGGCGGTCTCCGGAGCCGCCGTCGTGTCGATCTGCGTCGGCGCCTTCCTCACTGCCGAGGCCGGCCTGCTCGACGGGCGCGAGGCGACGACCTCCTGGTTGTTCGCAGATCGCCTCGCCCGCCGGTACCCCGACGTGAAGGTACGCCCCGAGCGCCTGGTCGTCACCGACCGGGGGGTGACGACCACGGCCGCCTTCAGCGCCATGTACGACTTCGCACTCCAGCTCATCCGCGAGCAGGACGGCCACGGCGTCGCCCGCGGCACCGCGCGCGTGGCGCTCGTCGACGACGCCCGCACCACCCAGGCCCCGTACGTCGACCCCGCGCTGCTGCCCGTCCAAGGCCGCGAGTTCTCCCGTGGTGTGAAGCGGTGGCTCGACCGGAATCTGGGGTCCCGCTACGACCTCTCCGCCCTCGCCGCGGCGTTTCACGTGAGCACGCGGACGATGCTCCGTCGCTTCGGTGAGGAGGCAGGCCAGACTCCCCTCGCGTACGTGCAGTCCGCTCGGGTCCGCCGGGCCCGGCATCTGCTGGAGACGACCGACAGGACGGTCGCACGCATCGCGGCCGACGTCGGGTACGCCGACGCGAGCACGTTCAGTGCCGTCTTCGCCCGGCACACGGGCCGGCGACCGCGGGACTATCGCGCCATGTTCCGCCGCTCGCCCGCAGAGCCGGCCGGCGACATCCCGCACGGGCCCGGCACCCCCTGACGGCCCCGGAGTTCCTGTGGAACGAGGGGGCCGGCCGCCGCCCGCGCCCGCGGCCGGGTCGGCGGACGCCGGCCGGAGCTGACCGAGGACCAGGCGACCCCGTGCCCAGCAGCTATACGGCGCTCGGGAGAGGGCGGTGCAGCAGATCGCGGTCTGCTCGGGGTGAGCGTGTCGACCTGATGATCGGGAATCTGGTCGGCGGTCGAGTACCGATCAGCGGCCAGCACGGCAGCGGTCATCCGTGGGGCTCGGCCTCCGGCTCGTGCCGGGAAGGAATGCGGCGGCCGACCGGACAGGCTGCCGCTCACCCCGCGCCCGCCCGCGAGCCGTCGATGGCCCCGGTCTGCTGGGCTCGCACCAGACGCCGGTAGTGCTCGCTGGTGGCGACGAGTTGGGCGTGGCTGCCCGCGGCGACGATCCGGCCCTCGTCGAGCACGAGGATCAGGTCAGCGGCGCGGATGGTCGACATGCGGTGGGCGATCACCAGCAGCGTGCACTCCGCCGCCGCGTCCCGGATCGTCCGGCGCAGCGCCGCTTCGTTGACCGCGTCCAGATGGGCGGTCGGTTCGTCCAGGAGAACCAGACGGGGCCGGGCCAGCAGCGCACGGGCGATGGCGATGCGCTGACGCTCCCCGCCGGACAGCGCCATGCCGTGCTCCCCGGCATCGGTGTCCAGCCCGCGCGGCAGCCCGGCGACCAGGTCCGTGAGGTGCACGCGCGCCACCACGCGGTCCACCTCGTCGGGCGCGGCGTCCGGGACGGCGTAGGTCAGGTTTTCCCGCAGGGTGCCGTACAGCACCGGCGCCTGCTGTTCCACCAGGCCGATCCGGGCCCGGTGCGCGGCGCGGCCGATGGCGCGTATGTCCCGGCCCTCGAACTCGACCCGGCCGCGGTCCGGCTCGTAGAACCGCTCGACGAGCGCGAAGACCGTGGACTTCCCGACGCCGGAGCCGCCGATCAGGGCGACATGGGAGTGCTCGGGCACCTCGAAGGTCGCCCCGCGCAGGACGGGGCGGCCGGGTTCGTAACCGAACCACACGTCCCGGAAAGCCAGCAGGGGCTGCGCGCGATCGGCCCCGCGGGACGCCGTCGCGGGCGTCGCCCCGGTCTCCCTCCCGATCTCCCGCCTGATCTCACTCTCCCGGCCGGTCTCCCTCTCCCCCTCGGTCTCGCTCTCCGTCGGCCTCTCCGTCGGCAGGGCCAGTACCTCCGTGACCCTGCGGTAGGCGCCCACGCCCTGCTCCATGGTGCTGAGCGACTGGAACACCGCCCCGATCGGCCCGATCAGATAGATCATGTACAGCAGGAAGGCGGCCAGGTCCGCGACCGATCCGCCCCGGTCGGCGACGCGTATGCCACCGACGAGCAGCACGACGACGAACGACCCCTTGACGGCCAGTTCGATGGCCGGTGCCACCACCGCGTCCAGCTTCGCGATCCGCACGCTTCCCGCGTACGCCGACCTGGCCCGGCCGCCGATACGGTCCGACTCGCGCTGTTCGGCGCGGCTGGCCCGGACGGTGCGGATGGCGCCGAGCGCGCGTTCCAGGTCGGCGGTCATCGCCCCGGTCGCCTGCTGGGTCGCCAGCGATGCCGCAGCGATGCCGCGCAGCACCGAGCCCACGAGCACGGTGGCGAGCGTCACCATGGCCAGCACGATGAGGAACAACTGCCAGTCGAGCCAGATCATCAGCGCCACGACCCCGACCAGTCCGATGCTGCCGGCCACCGCGTCCGTGAAGCCCTCGGCGAGGAGCAGCCGCAGGGTGGTGCTGTCGGCGCTGACGCGGGAGATGAGGTCGCCGACGCGGTGCCGGTCGTACTGGCGCATGGGCAGGCGCAGCAGATGCCCGATCAGGCCGAGCCGGACGCTCAGCACGATGCCTTCGCCGGTACGGGCCAGAACGAACTGGGCGAAGCCCTGCACCACCGCCTGAGCGAAGAAGAAGACCACGAGCAGCACGACGACCGGCGTGACCGGGCTCCCGGACCCCGCCGACTCGATCACCCGCTTCACCAGCAGCGGCTGGGCCAGGCTGAGGACCGAGGCGCCCAGCATCAGCAGCACGGCGAGGGCGATCCGCCGCCGGTGCCCGTACAGCAGGCGCAGGACGTCCCGGGGGCTGACCCGGCTATCCGCGGCTTTGCGCTTCACGGCCGGAACCACCGGGACTACCGGGACCGGAACTGCCGGGACGGGAACTGCCGGAACTGCCGGAACTGCCGGACTCACGGTCGGCAGAACCCGCGCACTCCACGGTGAACAGCGGCCGGAAGTAGTCCGGGGGATATTCCTCGCCCACGGCCGTCCCCTCCGCCTCCACCCAGGCATGCGCCCCGAAGGGCGGCAGCCGCCGTGCCCCCACGCACCAGGTGGGCCACTGGCCGTGGACGCGGCACAGCAGGACCGTGGCCAGGGACCGGACGAGGCACCCCTCCCGCCCCGCACACGCCAGACTGACCGCGACGACGTCCTCCCGGGCTTTTCGCACCTGGTCGACGGTGGCCGGACGAGCACCCCGGCTGAGCCGGCCCAGCACGATCCGGATGCGCCGCGGCCGCTGGACGGCCAGCAGCCGGGCGATGGCCACCACTAGCCGCACCAGGACCCGGCGCGGCAGCGGAACCGAGCGCGGATCGTGGACGATGAACTCGGCCGAGGTCATGACGACCGCCTGCGGGTGCGGCGCCAGGCAGCCCCGTGTCCTGCATCCATGTCTCCTGCGTCCACGTCTCCTGGGCCGACGTCTCCTGCGTCCTCTTCCACCAGCCCGGCCGAGCGCAGTTCACCGATCAGCTCCTGTATGTCCCGGTCCGCGCTGTCGGCATCCACCGCGTACCGGTCGGTGATCGCCCGCACGGCCGCTGCCACGGGCTGGCCGTCCAGCAGCGTCCGTACGGCGACGGCAGCGGTGGGATTGAGGGTGAAGTACTGGTCGCGGTCCTCGTCGAGCAGCGCGATCCCGTATTCGGTTTCGGCGGTGAACACGCCCTCACGCAGCTTGAGTGTCACGACTGCTCCCTACCTCTCCCTCAGGGCGGTGCGGCCTACGGCCGTGGCTTCGATCGTGCGCAGCCACATCTCGCACGCCGCGGTCTGGTACAGGGCGTCCAGCGGCAGCGACGGCGGCAGCGGGCGGCGGCACATCTCGCGCAGCGCGTCCGGGTCGACCAGGCCCAGCCGGGCCAGCCGCGAGTCGTCGCACAGGGCGAGCAGTCTGTCGCGGTCGTCCCGCTGTGCGGCCTCCGCGTCGGCGGAGCCCTCGTCCTTGGTGTTCCGGGTCAGACTCGCGTCGGGAACGATGCCGCGCATCGCCTCGACGATGAGCGGCTTGTACCGCCAGGGTGTGATCCGGTCCTGCGGCCGTACGGCCAGCGCTGCCTCGATCACCCTGTCGTCGTAATACGGGGTGGCGAGAGTGACTCCGAGTCGCGCGGCCATCTGGCCCAGCTGCCGGATCACGCGCGCATTGCTCTGCAGCCCCTCCAGCTCGACGTGCTGCCCATGCGTCGCGGCGAGCGGCTGTGCCGTATGGGCCGCGGTGTGGATCAGCTCGCGTACGGCCGCCACGGCCTGCGGCGTCGCCCACGGCGGCAGCCGCGGCGGTACCCCCCAGCCGAGGGACGGGGTGTCGGCGGCAGGTGCCTCGGCGGTGAGTTGGTCGCCGACCCGGGCGAGCCAGGCCCGGTACGGGGCGCGGTCCCACAGTTGCCGCAGTGTCTCCCGGTACGGCCACGGCCGCTGGGCCGCAAAAGCACGCACGCGCTGCAGTGCGGTCCTGGGGTGGGTGCGCAGCAGCGCGTGCAGGTGCGCCGGCGAACCGGCGAGCAACTCGTCCCCGCCGAAGCCGCTCAGGTGCAGACGCGAGCCGCGTGCCGCGGCCGATCGGGCGACGGCGAGCCACCGGTCGCTGTCGGCTGCGAGCGGACAGGGCTCGTCGAACAGGTCGTCCAGTTCGCCGCCGTCGAGCACGTCTTCGTGGACCATCGGCATCCGGTCGTCCCCGGCGATGACGTGGTGCTCGACGTCGCCCAGTCCGGTGACCGTGCGACGGGCCCACATGACGTCCTCGCCCATGGGGTCGAGACCGTCGGCGGTGTAGGCGACGACTTGAGCCTCACCGTGGGCGGCCAGACAGCACAGCGAGGTCGAATCCAGGCCGCCCAGATCACAGCTCACGAGTTGACGGCCCTGGGTGCGGGCCTCGACCGCCTCGGTCAGGGCTTTCCGCAACGCCGCCGCCCCCTCGGCCATCGGCACGACCGGCTCCGGAGGCTTCCACCAGTGGACCGACCGATGCCGGCCGTCCTCGTCCAGCACCAGGTAGTGACCGGTCGGCAGAGCGCTCACGCCGCGCCAGACCGGCAGACCCGCCACCGGGTGCAGTGCGAACGAGTTCAGCAGACGGACCGCCAGCCGTTGTGGGTCGATGTCGGCGTCGAGCAGGCGGGCGAGTACGTCGGCACGGTCGGCGGCCACCGTGACGTCGCCGACCCTGGCGTGGAACACGGGCCGAAAGCCGTTGACGCTCCCCTGCACCCGCACGCGCCCGTCGACCGACGCGGCAAGATGAAAACTTCCGGCGGCAGACCTGGCCAGTCCGTCGAGTCCGGTGACCGTACGCAAGTGGCCGGCCACCGAGGTGAGGCGGCCGGCGCCGAGAGTGTGCTCGCCGAGCACCGCGACTTTGGCCCGCCCCGCCTCGCCGACCGCCGCTGAGTCCTCGGACCAGCGCCCGAGCAGCCAGGGCCGCCCGGAGGGATGGCGCACCTCCCGCGTCCCACAACCCAGCAGGGCCGCGGTTATCGGCTCCGCCGCGGCACAGTCCGGAAGAGCGACGAACCAGTCCGGTACGTCGCTGTCGTCAAAGTCTCGGAAGTCGGCAAGGCCCATGACCAAACCATCCTGGGGCGGTGGGGGCGCCCAGCCGAGATGCGCTGTGTGAACCCACCACCCCTTGGGGGAACACTCCCCGAGCCGTGTTCGGGAAGCCGGCGCGTCAGAGGCTGAAGCGCAGGAACCGGAAGATCCTCTCCCTACCCCGGAAGAGGCCAAAACCCGTGGCGCGGAAAGAACCGGCCGCGGTCAGTGTCGGACGCTCGTACGCGCGCATCTCATAACACCTCCTTTTTTGCAGACCTCTGCTTCCAGGCTAGACACAGGTCCCGCAATTGCCCACCGTTTCTTTTTCAATTGTTGATGGCGATATAACCCGGGGTGAATTCGTCTCAGCAACGCAACTCACCGGCAGCCGTGGGCAGTTGGTCTGCAGCGCCGCGGAATTGCGTCATCCCTCGCCTTCAGGATGCGCAGGGATACCGTCGTCAAGGAAAACGCAGCCAGCCGACGTGCTTGGACAGTGACGGTGACGCACCGCGGCGGACTGGAGATACGGACGAACTGGGCGAGAGACTGACGCCTTGCGCATCGCGATGACGTCGCGTCAGTTCCGTCTCGACTCCGACGTCGAGCCACGGAGCACGAGGCTGGTGAGAACGATGCACGGGGGCCTGCACCGACGGCCCGACCGGTCAACAGGCCGGAAATGACTCATCAATTGGCCGATCTCGACCTCGACCTCAGCCATGCGATGGATGCATGCCAGTTGCCCCTCCGCCCTGACCTGCCCGTCCGGGAGCAATCGCGCCCGCACCGTTGACGCACCGGCCGGACTACGTCTCATAATCGGGCACTCGATGTCATCGCTGACACAAGTCAACGTTGACACCCAGGTTGGCGGCGTGGGACGTCGACGCGGCCTGGGGCGTCACTAGGAGACACCATGAGCTCTGTACGCGTATCCCGGCATGCCCGTATACGGATGATGGCAGCGGTGGCGACCGTCTGTGCCCTGTCCGCAGCACCGCTCACCCCGCAGGCCATCGCTGCCGACACCCCGGCGTACTCCGAGACCTACAGACCCCAGTTCCACTTCACTCCCCAGAAGAACTGGATGAACGACCCCAACGGCCTCGTGTACTACAAGGGCGAGTACCACCTCTTCTACCAGTACAACCCGAACGGGAACTCCTGGGGCGACATGTCCTGGGGGCACGCGGTGAGCAAAGACCTCGTGCACTGGGAGGAGTTGCCGCTGGCCCTGTCGCACGACGACGAGGAGATGGTGTTCTCCGGAAGCGCGGTCGTCGACTGGGACAACACCACCGGGTTCGGCACGAGGAAGAACCCGCCCATGGTGGCGATCTACACCAGCGCCTACAAGAACGGCGGCAAGCAGGCCCAGTCGCTCGCCTACAGCACCGACCGCGGCCGCACCTGGATCAAGTACCAGGGCAACCCCGTCATCGACATCGGCTCCACCGACTTCCGCGACCCCAAGGTCCAGTGGTACGAGCCGACGAAGAGCTGGCTGATGACGGTGTCGCTGTCCGCCGAGCACAAGGTGCGGTTCTACTCGTCGAAGAACCTCAAGGACTGGGAGCTGCAAAGCGAGTTCGGGCCGGCTGGTGCGACGGGCGGGGTGTGGGAGTGCCCCGACCTGTTCCCCCTCGCCGTCGACGGGGACAAGAAGAAGATCAAGTGGGTCCTGGTGGTCAACATCAACCCCGGTGGCATCGCAGGTGGTTCGGCCGCTCAGTACTTCATCGGCGACTTCGACGGCGAGAAGTTCACCGCCGACGACAAGGGCACCTACACCCCGCCCACCGGCACGGTGCTGCAGGACTTCGAGAGCTCCGGCTTCGGTGAGTGGACGACGACCGGAACGGCGTTCGGCCAGGGACCGGCAACCGGGGCGCTGGACGGGCAGAGGGCTGTCACCGGCTTCGACGGTAAGGGCCTGGCCAACAGCTTCCACGGCGGCGACGGCGCCACCGGCATCCTCACCTCCCCCACCTTCACCGTGGACAGCCCCTACCTCAACTTCAAGATCGGTGGCGGGCGGCATCCGCACGAGCCCGGTACCGTCCTGGACAGCACTCCGCCCGAGGGCACGGTCCTCGCCGACTTCGAAGGCGGAACCTACGGCGACTGGACGGCGACCGGGGACGCCTTCGGCACCGCACCGGCCACCGGCACCCTCCCCGGCCAGCAACAGGTCTCCGGCTTCCTGGGAAACGGGCTGGTCAACACCTTCCGGAACGGCGACTCCACCACCGGCACCCTCACCTCACCCGAGTTCACCCTCGACAAGAAGCACATCAACTTCCTCATCGGCGGCGGCAACCACCCGGCCGGCTCCGCCAACCCCACCGCCGTCGAACTCCTCGTCGACGGCCGAGCCGTCCGCAGCGCCACCGGCAAGGACGCCGAGGCTCTCAACTGGGCCTCCTGGGACGTCAGCGACCTCGCCGGCGAGAAGGCACGGATCAGGATCGTCGACGACAACACCGGCGGCTGGGGCCACCTCAACGTCGACCACATCGTGCTGTCCGACACCCGGGCCCAGCGCGTCTCCCAGGAGGCGTCCGTCAACCTGCTCGTCGACGGTGAGGTCGTCCGCAGCGCGACCGGCGGCGACAGCGAGGTGCTGGACTGGGCGTCCTTCGACATGCGCCCGTACGTCGGCAAACAGGCCCGGATCCAGGTCGTCGACATGAACACCGGCGGCTGGGGCCACGTCCTGGCCGACCGGTTCACGGCCGCCGACAAGCCCGCCCTCTCCGTCGTGCAGCGCGCCGACTGGGCCGACTACGGCAAGGACTACTACGCGGCCGTCTCCTGGGAGAACGCGCCGGGCGGCAAGCGCTACATGATCGGCTGGATGAACAACTGGGACTACGGCCAGTCCATCCCCACCTCCCCCTGGCGCGGCGCGCAGAGCATTCCGAGGGAGATGGCCCTGCGTACCGTCGACGGCCGGGTCCGGCTCACGAGCGAGCCGGTGGGCAGCGTGAAGTCCCTGCGGGAGAAGCACCCGGCGACCGCGGCCGGTGTCACGGTCAAGGGCATCTCCAAGCCCCTCATCGCCCCGTCGGCCAACGGCAAGGCACTCGACATCGAGGCGACCTTCTCCCTCAAGGACGCCGACCGCTTCGGCCTGAAGGTCCGCACCGGCACAGGCGGCGAGGAGACCGTCATCGGCTACGACACCACGACGCACGAGCTGTACGTCGACCGCACCCGCTCCAGCGCCGAGGACTTCAACAGCACCTTCCCCGGCGTCCAGACCGCACCCCTGAAGCCCGACAACGGCAAGGTCAAGCTGCGCATCCTCGTCGACTGGTCATCCGTCGAGGTCTTCGGCGGCAACGGCGAGGCAGTGATCACCGACCAGATCTTCCCCGACCCCTCCAGCACCGGCGTCGACGTCTTCGCCGAAAGCGGCACCGCCACCCTCGACCACATGCAGGCATGGCGGATGAAGTCCATCTGGCGGTGACAAGCCCCGGGTCCGTGCGCCACCGGCGCCCGCGGTGGCCCGCATACGCGCCGCGCCGGTGTTCAACGCTCGTTACGGATGCGTGGTCAGCGGATCGAGGAAGGTCAGTACGGAGGCGTCCTCCTCGATCAGCGGGGTGAGGGCGGCGTTGAACGGGGCGCCGTACGGGGCGTCCAGGTGTGCCTTGAAGGCGTCCTCGTCCCGGTAGACCTCGAAGATCCAGTAGGCGCGCGGGTTGGCCGCCTTGGTGTAGACGTCGAAGGCCAGGTTGCCTTCCTCTTCGCGCACCTTCAGGGCGTAGTCCCGGATCAGGCGGGCGACCTCGGCCTGCGCTCCCTCTCGGGCGGTGAACTCGGCGAGCAGGGTTTTCGTCATGGTTCCTGTCCTTGTCAGTGGGTGGAGTCGAGGTTCCGGATGATGGCCTTGTCCTCGTGAACTGCGCCAGATTCTCCCCCGCTCAGGAGAAGTTCGCGGCGGTGATGCCGTCGGGGTGTCCAGGCGGCCACTGCACCAACTCGATCCGGTAGCCGTCCGGGTCGGTGAGCCACGACGTCTTCGGGCCGCGAGGGCCGCCCGGGTACTGGACAGGTCCCGGCTCCAGCCCGGCGTCGGTCAGCCGCTCCAAGGTGGCGGCCAGTGTGTCCACCTGGATCGCGAGGTGGTCGACACCGCTGCCCACGTCGACACGTCCGCCGACGGGGCGATGGACCAGTTCGAGCGAGGCCGCCGGTTCGCCGGGGAATTTGAGGAGCACGAGGTGGCTCCCGTCGCCGCCCGCGATCCTGCCCAGCTCGACGTAGCCCAGAGCGGTGTAGAAAGCGAGCGAGCGGTCCAGGTCGGTGACGCGGTAGGCGACGAAGAGCGTCTTCACGCGGCCTCCTCGGGTCGGCGCACCCGGTAGCGGAGGTGCGTGACGTCTCGGTCCTCGAGCCGTCGGACGAGGTCGAGTTCGATGTGATCGCCACCGAGGTGGTCGAACAGTCTTCGGCCGTCGCCGAGGAGGACCTGAACCAGGTGGATCTCCATCTCGTCGATGTGCCCGGCTCGCAGGAGCGCTTGGGCCGCGCCCGCCCCGTGGACCATGACCGGCCGGTCCCCGGCGGCCGCGCGAGCCTGACGGGCGCAGTCATCGACGTCGGTGACGAAGCGTGCGTGGCCGGGTGGCACATCCCCGTCATCCACGTGGTGGGTGAGGACGAAGATCGGCACACCGTCGTGGTGGTCGCCCTGCCATCGCCCGGCGAGTTCGAAGGTCCGTCGGCCGGAGATCACCGCGCCGGTCGCCAGCGCCTCGCGATAGACCTGCCCGCTGGGGCCGTCGGATTCCCGGTCGTCGAGCCAGTTGAAGAGACGTCCACCGTCGCGTCCGAGCTCCTGGCCCGGTCGATCGTCCGGACCGGCGACGTAGCCGTCGAGCGACATCGACATGTACAGCCGAATCGGATTGCTCATGGTGGCCTGCATCGCTCCTCCAGGGCGTGGGGATGTTCCGCTTCCCGCCCCGTCGGGGCGAGGCTGTCGAAGGGGAAGACTTCAGGCAGCAGGCAATCTCATCGCGCTCGACGAACCGAACACACGCGTCCGCAGAACGGGCGCGTTGCGGGCAGTCCTTGAGCGGCTTCGGGCGGGACGCCGCCCCGGGCGTTGCCGATTTGTGACGGGTGCAAGGCATTGACGTTGCCCGGAGGCGGAGTCCATCATCCTGGCCAAGCAGTGTCAACGATGACATAAGTCAACGATGACACATCGGGACGGCATGCCCCGATGCCGGCCGATCGCCCGCGATCCCGCAGGAGTTGTTCATGTCACGCATCTCTCGTCCGTCCTCCTCGTTGCTCAGAGCCGCCGCTTGCACGGGCATCGCGGCCCTCACCCTGACCGCCTGTGGATCCGGATCGGGATCGGGCTCCGTGAGCGCCGGATCGGGCAGCGTCAAGGTCGGTCTGATCACCAAGACCGACACCAACCCGTTCTTCGTGAAGATGAAGGAGGGCGCGGAGAAGGCCGCCAAGGAGAACGGCGTCGAACTGTCCACCGCTGCGGGCAAGTTCGACGGGGACAACGCCGGTCAGGTCACCGCCATCGAGAACATGGTCGCCGCCGGGGTGAAGGGCATCCTGATCACGCCGAGCGACTCCAAGGCGATCGTGCCGGCCGTCGAGAAGGCCAAGGCCAAGGGAGTCCTGGTCATCGCCCTGGACACGCCGACGGAGCCGGAGAGCGCGGTCGACGCGCTCTTCGCCACCGACAACTTCAAGGCCGGCGAGCTGATCGGTCAGTACGCCAAGGCCGCCATGCAGGGCAAGGAGGCGAAGATAGCCACCCTCGACCTCGCGCCGGGCGTCTCCGTGGGCATTCAGCGGCACGACGGCTTCCTGAAGGGCTTCGGCGTCAAGGAGGGCGACTCCTCCGTCGTCTGCTCCCAGGACACCGGCGGCGACCAGGCCAAGGGCCAGACGGCGATGGAGAACTGCCTGCAGAAGGCGCCCGGCATCAACGTCGTCTACACCATCAACGAACCCGCGGCGCTGGGCGCGTACACCGCGCTGAAGGCCAAGGGCCGGGAGAAGGACGTGCTGATCGTCTCCGTCGACGGCGGCTGCACCGGCACCCAGGCCGTCAAGGACGGCAAGATCGCCGCGACTTCGCAGCAGTACCCGCTGAAGATGGCCGCCGAGGGCGTCAAGGCTGTCGCGACGTTCGCCAAGGACGGCAAGAAGGCGTCCGGCTACACCGACACCGGCGTCACCCTGATCACCGACAAGGCGCAGGACGGGGTCACGTCCAAGGACACCGCCTACGGCCTGGAGAACTGCTGGGGCTGAGCCGCCGGCCCCCAGCCACCGCCGTTCGACACCGTCAGCGGAGCGGCCGGCCCCTCCTCCCCGACCGGGACGGCCGCCCCTCGTCCTCCCGCCGTCCGGCAAGGACCGCACGAGGACGCACAAGGACTTGAGTCTTCCGACAAGGACTTCGCATGACTGCCACGTCCACGCCACCCTCCACGTCCAAGCCGTACGCGGAGCTCAAAGCCCCGACCACGGTCCGCAGACTGCTCACGCAGCCGACCACCGGCCCGCTGGTCGCCCTCCTCCTGGCCTGTGTCTTCTTCTCCTTCTCGACCGACCAGTTCCTGACCGGCGGGAACTTCTCGCTGATCGTGCAGCAGGTCATGGTCGTCGGCACCCTCGCCATCGGCCAGACCCTGATCATCCTCACCGCGGGCATCGACCTGTCCTGCGGTGCAGTGATGGCGTTCGGCAGCATCATGATCGCCAAGATGGCCGCCGAGGGCACCCTGCCGCCACTCGCCGCGATCGCGCTGGGCCTCGCCGTCTGCGGTGGCTTCGGCATGCTGAACGGGGCGCTGGTGAAGAAGATCCCGCTGCCGCCGTTCATCGTCACCCTCGGCATGCTCAACGTGGCGTTCGCGCTGACCCACATCTACTCCGAGGAACAGACGGTCACCAATCTGCCCGGCCCGCTGACGGCTCTCGGGCAGACCTTCCCGCTCGGCAAGACCGACATCACCTACGGCTCGCTGGTCACCATCGCCCTGTTCCTCCTGCTCGCCTACGCCCTGAGCAGCACCAGTTGGGGCCGGCACGTCTACGCCCTGGGCAACAGCCCGGAAGCGGCGCGGCTGAACGGCATCCGCACCTCCCGGCTGACCATCGGCGTCTACACGGTGGCCGGCCTCCTCTACGGCATCGCCGCCCTGCTGCTCATCTCCCGTACCGGCGTGGGCGACCCACAGGCCGGGCAGACCGACAACCTCGACAGCATCACCGCCGTGGTGCTCGGCGGCACCAGCCTCTTCGGCGGACGCGGCTCGGTCCTGGGCACGTTCATCGGCGTCCTCATCGTCGGCGTCTTCCGCAACGGCCTGCAGCTCATGGGCGTCGCCTCCATCTACCAGACCCTCATCACCGGAATCCTGGTGATCCTCGCGGTGACCGTCGACCAGATCTCCCGGAAGAAGGCCCGATGACCATCACCGGCTCCCCCACCCCTGTCCTGCAGGCCCGCGGTCTGGTCAAGCGCTACGGGCACGTCACCGCCATCGACGGCGCCGACTTCGACCTGCTGCCCGGCGAGGTCCTCGCCGTCATCGGCGACAACGGCGCCGGCAAGACCAGCCTGATCAAGGCCCTTACCGGCGCGGTGATCCCGGACGCGGGCGAGATACGCCTGGGCGGCAAGCCCATCACCTTCTCCGGCCCGCAGAGCGCCCGCGCCCACGGCATCGAGACGGTCTACCAGGACCTCGCCGTGGCCGCCTCCATGGACATCGCCTCCAACATGTTCCTCGGCCGCGAACTGCGCCGCCCCGGCATCCTCGGCAGCGCCTTCCGCATGCTCGACAAGAAGCGCATGCGCCAGGAGGCCGCCGAGCACATGGCCGACCTGAAGATCGGCCTGCGCTCGCTCACCCAGTCGGTCGAGACCCTCTCCGGCGGACAGCGGCAGGCCGTGGCCGTCGCCCGCGCGGTCGCGTGGGCCCGCAGCGTCGTCGTCATGGACGAGCCCACCGCCGCCCTCGGCGTCAAGGAGTCCGGTCAGGTCCTCGACCTCATCCGCCGCGTCCGCGACAAGGGCATGCCGGTCGTGCTGATCAGTCACAACATGCCGCATGTCTTCGAGATCGCCGACCGCATCCACGTCCACCGCCTCGGCCGGCGCGCCGCCCTGATCAAGCCGTCGGACTACTCCATGGCGGAGGTCGTCGCCATCATGACCGGCGCGCTGAGCGTCGACGAGGCCGGAGGTACTGTCGTAGCCGATTCCGAGGCTGCGAAGGCCGCCGGAGTACAGGCCACCTGACAGCGCAACCCGCTCTCGCACGTTCCGGCCGAGGCCGCGGCCGGAACCCGGGAGCACTCAGGAGACGGTTTCCTCCATGGCAGCGAGCCGCCGCCCGACATTGGCCGACGTCGCCCGAGAAGTGGGCGTCAGCGCCAAGACGGTCTCCCGCGTCCTCAACGAGGACGGACCCGTCTCGGCGCAGACGCGGACACAGGTACTCGCCGCGGTGGCCAAGCTGGGCTTCCAGCCGAACCTCATGGCGCGCAACATCCGCGTCGGCGGCCCGGACACCACCATCGGCCTGGTCATCCCCGACCTCGCCAACCCGTTCTTCGGAGCCGTGGCGCGCGGCATCGAGGACACGGTCCGAGAGCGCGGACTCACCCTGCTCATGGGCTCCTCCGCGGACGACCCCGACCGCGAACGCGCCCTGACGGACAAGTTCCTCGCCCGGCGCGTCAGCGTCCTGATCGTCGTGCCGTCCGTCGGCGCGGACCACTCCCACCTCAAGTCGCACCGCACGGCGGGGCTGCCCATCGTCTTCCTCGACCGACCAGGAGTCGGTCTGTCCACGGACAGCGTCGTCAGCACCAACCGCTCAGGCACCCACGACGGCGTCACCCACCTGATCGCCCACGGGCACCGCCGCATCGGATTCGTCGGCGACCTGCCCGTCAAGCTGTACACCCGCCGCGAACGCCTCGCCGGATACCGCGCGGCGCTGCAGGAAGCCGACATCCCCTACGACCGCTCGCTGGTCGCCAGCGCACACGACCAGCAGGGGGCTCAGGCCGCGACCTCCCAACTCCTCGAACTGGCCGATCCCCCCACGGCCCTGTTCGCCGGCAACAACATGATGGCGCTCGGCATCGTCGCCGAACTCGCCCGCAGCAAGCGCAAGAACGTAGCGGTCGTCGCCTTCGACGACGTGGCCCTCGCCGAGGCCCTTGAACCCGCCCTGACGGTCGTCGCCCAGGACCCCGAGGAAATCGGCCGCAGCGCCGCGGCCACCGCCCTGTCCCGCCTCGACGGCGACCGCTCCCGCGCTCGCACCATCACTGTTCCCACTCGGCTGATCGTCCGGGGGTCGGGAGAGCAAGCCGCGCCCGAGCCGTAGGCCGGAGCCTCAGGCGTCACCCCGCCGAATGCGCCACACGTTGTCCTCCCGGAAGCCCTCCACACCCTCCGGCGACACGTGCGCGCTGCGCACCGTCTCCAGCGTCTCCACGGTCCAGTCGGCTTCCGGCAGCGCGAGTTCGTCGAGGACGCCGCGCAGTGTCGGGAACTCCGCGTCGAAGGGTGGCTCGGTCTGCCAGGACGGCCAGCCGGCGTGCATGACGAGGAGCAGGGTGCCGCCCGCCGCGACGGCGTCGGCGGCCCGCCGCAGGATCCGCTGCTGGTCCAGCTCGACCGGCGACTGCAGGAACTGCGCGTTGACCAGGTCGAAGGGGCCCTCGGGGAACGTCTCGCCCAGCACATGACGCTCCCAGGCCGTACGGTCGCTCACACCGGCCTCGGCGGCATGCAGCGCGGCGCGCTCCAGCGCCGTGTGGGAGATGTCGACGCCGGTGACCCGCCAGCCGCGCGAGGCGAGCCACACCGCGTCGGCGCCCTCGCCGCAGCCGAGGTCGAGGGCCCTGCTCGGGGCGAGGTGGCCGGCCTCGCGCACGAGCAGGGAGTTGGGGCGGCCGCTCCACAGCTTGCCGCCGTCGCGGTAGCGGGCCTCCCAGAACTCGGCCGCCGTCAGGGAGTTGGTCTCGGTCATGTCGCCTCCGGAGTGCGCGGGTTCGATGGCGGGACTCGGGCCAGGGCCCGGTCCACGCCTACGAAGCCTGCGGGATGCTCCGATCGACGACAAAGAGACTTGCCGTTCCGGCAAAGCCACCGGGGGACGGGACCTGAGGAGTACGACTTTGGTGCCGGTCCGCCCGGGCCCGCGGCCCGATTCGCCGAGCCCTCGCCGCGCCTAGCGTCGAGCCATGCGTATAGGACTTCTTGGTACCGGCAATGTGGCACGCGCGCTGGCCCAGGGCTGGCGAGCCGCAGGGCACGATGTGCTGCTCGGCTCGCGCGAACCGAGGGAACGCACCGGCCTCGGTCTCCCGGTGGCGGGCCTGGACGAGACGGCGGCGCACGCGGAGGCACTGGTCAACGCAACCCCCGGGACCGTCTCGGTCGGGCTGCTGCACTCCATCGGGCAACCGGCGCTGGCCGGCAAGCTCCTGATCGACGTCGGGGTCGGCCTCTCCGACGACTACACCGAGCTCTCGCACCCCAACCGCAGCCTGGGCGAACAGATCCAGGAGGCCTTTCCCGCGACCTGTGTCGTCAAGACGCTGTGCACGATGGACTCGACGGTCATGATCGCCGCGGACAGCCTCGACGGCCCGAGCACCGTCTTCCTCTCCGGCGACGACGCCGAGGCCAAGCGGACCACCGGCCGCCTGCTCACCGACCTCGGCTGGCCCCCGTCGTCGCAGCTCGACATCGGGGGCATCACCACGGCCCGCGGGCAGGAGCACTTCGCGCTGCTCTTCATGGGCATCGCGGGCGGCCTGGGCGCCCACGCGTTCAACATCAACGTGGTCACCCGCGCGGCCGGGTAGCTCACCCCTCCGGCGCCTCCAGCCAGAAGCCCGCGCGGGTCCGCCACAGGTCGAGGAGGGCGGCGTCGCCCTTGATCTCGACGGCGGGCGCGGGTCGCCTGTAGAAGAACAGGAGCAGGTCGGTCACCGTGCCGCGGGCGGTCGCGGTGGCTTCGCCGGCCCCGGGGCGCCAGACGGGCCGCTCTCCGGTGAGGTCGACGAGCCATCGCCCGGCGCCGGCCGCGTCGAAGTGGAGCGTGCGGTCGGGGCCGAGCAGGTCGGGGAGGTCCGGCCGGGGCTCGAACGCCTCGGGGAAGGTGGAGTACTCCAGCCATTCCTCCACCGCGTCGACGGCGAGATCGTCCTCCAGCCCGAACCCGGCGCCGAACGCCAGGGCCGCGTCGGCCCGGTGCACGACGGTCTCGTACGTCATGCGCCGCGCCCAGAACACCACCGGCGCCGGCTTCTCCTCGGAGGGGTTCCACGCCTGGGCGTCGGGCCCGGCGGCGCGGAGGGTTGCGCTGAGCCGAGCCGCGCCCTCGGTGAGCCACGGGATCAGGACGGACGCGTCCTCGTCGGTGTACGCGGTGAGATCGTTGACCAGGCCGTCGGGGACGGGACCGGTGGACCGGGTCCGGACGATCTCCTCCGCCCAGCGGTGGTCGCCGCCCACGTGCCGCAGCAGTTGCCCCAGGTTCCAGCCGGGGCAGGTGCGCACCGGGGCGGTCAGGTCCGCGCCGCGCACATGGGTGGTGAGCCGTTCGGTCTGGGAGACGATCTCGTCGCAGTAGCGGTCGAAGGTCAGCGAGGTCATCGCCTCATGATGCCGCAGGGCCACAGGGGCCTTGTCGGTGGTCTCGGATACTGTGTGCCGCCTGAGCAAGATCCGTAAGCGGTATTGGGTGGGGAGATCACGGTGTTGGTGGGGGCGGGACATGTGCGGCGTCGGCTGGCCCAGGCGGCGTTGCTGGCCGGGGTGCTGACGGCCTGTTCGGGGACGGCGGAGGACGATCCGAAGGCGACCTCGAGCGCATCGGCATCGGCCGAGCCGGCCGGTGCCGACGATCCGGCGGTGAAGAGCGGGGGCACCATCGGCGCGGCCGGATCGGCGTGCGAACTGCCCGTCACCTTCGACATCGCCGAGGGCTGGAAGGCGGAGGCCGTCGACGGCGAGGACGGCTCCGGGGAAGCCGACAGCGAACTGGCCCAGGAGATCGCCGGCGCCCTTCTGCACCAGGGCCCGGTCACGGCCACCTGCGAGATCGACGCCAAGCCGGCCGGGAACATCGGCTTCCTGCGCATCTGGAAGGGCAAGGCGGGTGACGGCGACGCGCGTGCCGTGCTGGAGGCCTTCGTGAAGGCGGAGAAGGGGGTGAGCAAGGCGAAGTACAGCGCGTTCGAGACGGGCGGCCTCACCGGTGCCGAGGTGAAGTACCTCGTCACCAGCGAGCTCCTGGACGAGACGAAGGAGGAGTCCGCGCTGGCCGTCGCCACGAAGCGGGGGCCGGTCGTCATCCACCTCGGCGGGATGGACACCGACGAGCACCGGGCGATGCTGCCGGCGTACGAGCTCGCCAAGCGGACACTGCGGGCCGGCTGAAGCATGCTGC
This sequence comes from Streptomyces sp. UG1, assembly GCF_049974585.1. Taxonomy (NCBI): domain Bacteria; kingdom Bacillati; phylum Actinomycetota; class Actinomycetes; order Kitasatosporales; family Streptomycetaceae; genus Streptomyces; species Streptomyces sp. UG1. The sequence continues at coordinate 117,020 of NZ_JBNGGG010000020.1, forward strand.
GGTTCGGACGTTTCGAGGAGTTCCAGCACTGCCCTGCTACGGGCGGTCGGTGAGGAAGCGGTCCAGTGCCGTCGTCAGTTCGGCGGGCTTCTCCACCGGCAGTTCATGGCCGGCGTCCAGCACGCGGACCACCGCGTCCGGGTAGGCCTTGGCCATGCGCAGCATCTGGGAGAGGGGGAGCTGGATGTCGTGGTAGCCGTGCACCATCAGGGTCGGGACCTGTATCTGTCCGACCTGGTCCAGGATGTCGAAGGCGCGCATGGCGCCGTAGAGCGTCATGACGACTTCCCGGGGGGTCTGGGCGGAGGCGCGGATGTACTCGCGGATCTCCTCGCGCGGGTAGCCGGGGGCGAAGGCGCGCTGGATGTTGGCGGCGACGAACAGCTTGAAGGGGGCGAGTGTCGAGGCGGCCATCAGCAGGGCGCGGCCGCGGCTGTAGGCCATCTTCCCGATCGAGTTCACCAGCACCATGCGCTCGACCCGCTCCGGGTGGGCGAGCGCGATGGTCTGGGCGATCATGCCGCCCATGGAGTGGCCGATGATCACGAACCGCTCGATCTTGAGGTGATCGAGGAGAGCGAGGACGTCCTCGGCGAGGTCACCGACCCTGCGCGCGCCCGCTCCGGTGCTCTCGCCGTGCCCGCGCAGGTCGAGCCGGACCACGCGCCGCCGCTCGGCGAAGTGCGCCATCTGGTGGTCCCAGCGGTGCCGGTCCGCCGTCCAGCCGTGGACGAACACCAGGGGCACGGCCTCGCCGTCGCGGGGGCCCTCGTCGTCGTACGTCAGTGTCGCGCCGTCGACTTCGAGCTGCGGCATGGTCGCCTCCTGGCGTGCGCTGCGGTTACTGATCGGTAGGGTATCCGGCCCGGTGGGCGGTAGTCACCGGCGTTCGCCCAGGAAATCGAGGATGTGGCCGTACACGTCGAGGGCCGCTCCCCGGCCGAGGAACGTGTCGAGGTGGCCGTAGCCGGGGATCTCGATGTACGTCACGTCGAGCTGTGGCTCGCGGTGGGCGAGGACGTCGTGGCAGAGCTGCTGGGAGTCGAGCCACAGGCCGTTCTCGCTGCCCGCGAGGAGCAGGACGGGGGTGTCGATGCGGGCGGCCGCGTCCAGGGCGTTCTGCGGGAGGGCGCGGTAGCGGTGGTCGGTGTCGTGCCAGCGGACGACGGTGCGGGCGAGTTCGATGCGGCGCAGGTGCGGCAGGATCCACAGGGGCGCGGGGCCGAGGAGGTCGGCGAGCCGACCGTGGGTGGTGTCGGTCAGGTGCTCGTGGACGAACAGGGAGGCGCCGGTCCCCCAGGCCGAGTTGTGCAGGATCTGGCAAGTCGGGTCCGGGCAGGTGGCCTTGCGGGAGGCCAGCGCGAACAGCGGGGTGTACTTCGACCACAGGCCGACCTGGCGGAAGTCGACGGGGATGTGGTCGATACGGGACTTCAGCAGTTCCCCGGCCAGCGTCATGCGCAGGGAGGTGCGGCCCGCGAGCTTCGGGGTGAGGAAGACGCCCTGGGAGACGACGCCCGCGAGGCCGGGCACCAGGCCCGCCGTCATGCTCAGGGACAGGGTGAGCGAGCCGATGCAGTGGGCGACCGCGAACAGGGGGCGGTCGCCGATGCGGGTGCGGATGTGGGCGACGGCCTCGGGGATGTCGTACAGGGCGACGTCGTCGTAGGTGTAGCGGCGGCCCGTCTCGTTGTAGGGCAGCCGGCGACTGCCCCGCCAGTCGAGCAGCCAGGGCTCGTAGCCCTCGTCCAGGAGGACGTCGACGAGGTTGCGGGTCTCGGGCAGCAGGAACATGTCGGCCGAGGCGGTGTGCCCGTGCAGGAGCAGCACGGCGGGGCGGCCCCGGTCACCGGGGTCGATGCGGGTCAGGCCGAGGCGTAGGCCGTCGCTCGTGCGGAACGGGATCTCCTCGACCTTCGCCGGGTCGAGGCGGTGGCTCAGGGGGCGCAGGGCCGTGGTGGTCCTGACCCTGCGCAGGGCGGGCCGGGTGGTGGTCCTGGGGTTCGGTGTGCGGAAGATCATCGGTGGTGCTCCGTGGAGGTCTGGGTGCGGCGCAGGTCGAGCAGGTCCGCGGCGGCCCGGGCGAAGGGGCCGAGCAGGCCGCGGCCCATCTCCAGGCCGAACCAGGCGAGCCAGGTGAGCTTGGCGGCGCGCTTCTCCTGGCTGGTCAGACGCGGGTCGACCTTGATGCCGTCGATCTGGTCGCGTACGTAGGAATCCGCGGGCACGACGACTTCGCCGGCGAGGCTCGCCGGTTCGCCTTCGCGGCCGAGTTCCACGGTGAGGGCCCGGGTCTGGCGCCAGACGTCGCGGCGGGCGCGGGCGTACTTGTGGCCCTCCAGCCACCAGCGGCCACCGTCGGTGTCCGTCAACTCAAGTCGGTAACGCAGGAGTTGGTGGCGCAGGCCGTGCCGCTGCGGGATGCCCTCCTCGGGGCGGATCCAGATGTCGCCGCGCTCCACGGTCAGCGGCTCGGCGTGCAGGGCCGGGCAGGTGATCTCGCCCCGGACGTCGACGCGGCGGTCCGTCACCAGTTGGTGCATGCTCGCGATGGAGAGGGTGAGGGACATGGAGCACGGGGTGTCGGGGCTGCCCCCGACGGGGCCGACGCCGCCCCGGGTGGTCTCGGTGAACCACAGGTAGGGCTGGTCGTCCTTGTGCGGGAGGCGGGCCAGGCCGTCGTGGGCCAGGGCCTCGAACGTCTTGACCTGGGCGCGGGCGTCGTAACGGGCGGCGGGCGGCAGGCCCAGGGCCTCGACGAGTGCGGTGGTGCGGTCGGCGGTGGCGGCCGGGCCCTTGAGGGTCGCCTCGCACAGCTTCAGTGCCGTGGGGCTCTGCAACACGCGGGTGAGGAAGGCCAGTTCGGGGACCGGCTCGGCCTCCAGACGGGCGAGGGCGTCGGTGCGCCACTCGTCCCAGTCCTGTACGCGCACGTGCATGCCGCCGAACGCCATGTCCCGGACGACGTCGTCGAGGGTGTTGGGCACGCCGGTGAGGTTGTAGTCGAAGCCCCAGGCGTCGGGCTCGCAGACGACGGCGACGGCGACGCGGCTGACCCAGTCGACCGGGGCGGCGTTGAGGTAGCGGAAGGCGGGGACGGTGCGGAAGCGGCCGAAGGCCGAGATGAGGCCGCTGCTGAGGTCCTGCGGGTTGTAGGCGCCGGTCTTGGTGTGGCCGCCGATGCCGCCCGGCCGCAGGGCGGTCACCACCAGGCCGTGGTCCCGGGCGCGCCGCAGGGCGACTTCCGCGGCCCACTTGGTCTGGTCGTAGCCGGCGACGAGCCGGTCGATGTGCGCGAGGGGGTCGTCCTCTCCCATGGAGGGGATGCCGACCTCGTTGAAGACGGCGATGGAGGAGATGTGGTGCAGCGGCTTGGGGCGGCCGGTCGCGGCGAGTTCGGCGAGGGTGAGGGCGCCGAGGACGTTGCTGGTGCGCAGGGACTGGTAGCCGCGCAGGAAGTCCACGGCCGCCGCGACCGAGACGACGCTGTCCAGTTCGTGGGCGAGGGTGTGCCAGAGGTCGTCGGACAGGCCCAGGCGCGGATCGCGGATGTCGCCGGGGAGCACGGTGATCCGGCGGCGGACCTCCGACGACCAGGGCAGGCCATAGCTCCCCAGCGCCTCGCCGAGCCGGGCCGTGGCCGCCTCCTCGTCGGCGGCGCGGACCAGGCAGTGCACGTGGGCGTCGCTGTGCCGCAGCAGGTCCAGGAGCATATGGCTGCCGAGGAAGCCGGTGGCGCCGGTCAGCAGGACGCGGCGGGGCGGGAGGGGTTCGGGCGAGGCGGTGAAGGGGAGGCGGTCGGCGAGGGCCAGGTCGGCGAGGATCTGGGTGAGGTCCTCGGGGCGGGCTGTGGAGTCCGGCGGGGTGGTGAGGGGTGGGGCGGCGGCCATGGGCATCGCCGACTCGACCGGCTCCGGCACGGCGATCACGGCTCCCGTGCTCCCCAGCCCGCGCTTGGCCAAGGCGATGGGCCGGGCGTCGGCGAACACCTCGTCCAGGTCGACCGACACGCCCAGCTCGCCCTCCAGCGCCGAGACCAGTTCGACGGCGTTCACGGAGGTGCCTCCTGCGTCGAAGAAGTCGGCGTCGGGCGACAGCTGTCCTGCGGGGACGTAGCGGCCCGCCACGACCGCGATGGCGGTGGCGAGTTCATCAAGGTCACGCGGGAGGACACCACCCGGAGCGTCGACTTCGGGCCGCTCGGGCGGCTTCGTCGCCCCCTTGACCCTGGCCAGCAGGTCGGTCACGGTCAGCCCGACACCGCCCCGCTCTATCGCCTCCGCGGTCGCCCGCTGGTCGGCGGCCGCCGACGCGTTGTCGTTCACCTCACGCATGAGAGCCCTTCACGGTGTTGTCCTGCCCTTTCATCGCCGCCATCCGCTTCTGCTCACGTCCCGTACCGTCATCGCCGCCGCCAGGAGCGGAACGTCCTCAGGTACTCCGGTGTGGCGACGGCCTCCAGTCGGTCGTCGTCCGGGTCGCCGCCGCCCAGTGCCGCCAGCAGACGGCGGGCCGGGGTGTTGCGCGCGGTGCGTTCCGCCGACAGGCGGACCTTGGCGCAGCGCAGTTCCTCGGCGCGCTCGGCCAGCCACCGCAGGAGCCGTTCCTCGACGCCTCGGCCGAGCGCCCGGCAGCTCATCAGCCAGGCCAGGACGTCGAGTTGGTCGCCCTCGGGGCGCACGGCGAGCAGGCCGATCTGGCCGTAGTCGCCGAAGCGGTCACGGGCCGACGCCGTCCAGACCTCGCCGTGCTCGCGCCACCGGGCGACGTCGCCGCCGTCGGCCGAGCGGGCTCGGAGGGTGAACTGGTTGGTGCGGCGCACGAGTTGCTCGGCCCGCCGCACATCGGCGTCGGACAGCGCCCGGACCTCGACCTCCAGCTCGAGCTGTTCCAGGAACTCCTCGAATCCGGCCTGTTCCCGTACGGCGTCCCGCTCCCGCTCCTGTGCGTAGAACCGCGCCCGCAGCGCGTCCTCGGCGGTCGCCGCGGCGGGGACCAGCGGCCACAACCGGCCCAGGAACTGGGGCAGTTCGGCCGTCGGCGGGCAGGTCACCGACAGCACCTGCGGCAGCGCGGCGCGCATCTTGGCGATCTCGGCCGGGTTGTCGTCGAGGAAGAGGAAGCTGTCCAGGCCGAGGTCGAGGGTGCGCGCCGCGTCGGCGAGGCGGGTCGGCTTGGGGCCCCAGGCGGCGGAGAGCACGCTGAAGTGGTCCGCCTTCAGGGGGCTGTCCGGGCGGTCGAGTACGGCGCGGACGGTGTCCTCGTCGTTGTTGCTGACCAGCACCAGCAGCGCACCCGCCGAGCGCCACTGGAGCAGCCGGCGCGCCAGCAGGGCTCGCGGGCCGGTCAGGTCCACGGCCTCGGGGCCGATCTCGCCGGCCACGCCGCCCCACAGGGTCTCGTCGCCGTCGACCGCGATCACCTTGGGCGCCGGGCGGCGTACGGCCCGGACGGCTTCGGCGAGGCGGAGGGCGACGGCCGCCTGGAAGGGCGGGGTGAACGGCAGGTGGGCCGCGCGTTCGGTGCGCTCGTCGAAGACGGAGTCGACGGGATGGTGGCGCATCCAGTCGTCGGGGCCGAGGACGGCGATGCCGGGCACCTCGGCCAGTTCGGCGGCGATCTCCTGCTCCCATCGCTCGAGGCGGTCCTCGACCTGTGCGGTGGGCAGGAAGCCGACGATCAGCGGCTTGCGGGTGCGTTCGGCCACCTCGCGCAGGGCGGCCGGGTAGGCGGTGCGCAGTTCGGCGAGCAGCGTGTCGTCGATCGGGCCGAAGCGTTGCAGGTCCGTCGCCCGCAGCAGGACGACGCCCACGGCCGTGGCCGGGTCGGCGAACACGCCGGACGGGTCGCGCAGGCTCGCCGTCACATGGTGGTACGGGGCTTCCGCGACGGTCGTCACGCCGCCGTCCGGCGCCGACTCGTTGACGGCCGTCTCGCACATCAGCGGCAGGTTGCCGAGGGCGAAGGTGGCGGCGAGAGCAAGCTTGCGGGGCGACTCGGCGTGCGGCGCAACCGTACTCACCCGCCCCGACGGGTCCTCGGCCGTCTCCGCCAGCAGCCCCAGCAACTCCTCCCCCAGCTCGGCCACCGTCGCCGCGTCCAGGATGTCGAGGTTGTGGTCGAGGCGGATCCGGCCCGCGTCCGGGGTCATGGTGATCATCAGGTCGAGGTCGGAGTAACCGGTCCCGGCCGGCAGCACCTCCAGGCCGGTCAGCCCGCGTGCGGCGCGTACGTAGTTGAAGTACACCTCCACCAGCGGCGCGTTCGCCCGGTACAGCCCCTGTTCGGCCAGCGCGGGCAGCACGTCGGAGAACATGGCGCCCTTGGTCAGCACCCGCTCCAGGCGCCCGTCGGTGCGGCGCAGCACCTCCTCGATCCGCTCCCCCGCGTTCGCCTCGGCGGGGAAGGGCACCGGCACGCCGAAGAAGCCCACCGCGTCGTAGGCGTCGGCGTGGATGCGGGTGTCCACGGGCACGGCGAGGACGAAACGTTCCCGCCGGCGCTTCCTGGCCAGCAGGACGGTCAGGGTGCCCAGGCAGAAGGCGGCGGGCGTCACGGCCAGGCGGCTCGCGGCGGCCGAGATCCGGTCCGTCAACCCGTCGGGGATCGGCACGGTGACGCTGCCGGCGCGGTACGAGCGGGTCTGCGGGCGCGGCCGGCTCAGGGCGAGGTCCAGGCGCGCGCTGCCCCGGAATGCCTCGCGCCAGTCGCTCGCGTCGGTGCTCCCGTCGGCGTGCTCACCGGTCCGCTGGGCCTCGATCAGCAGATGGACGTCGCGGTTGGTGACGGTGTCGCCGAGCGCCGCACCGGACAGCTCGGCGTCGATCTCGCCCGCCACCAGCAGCAGCGACTGCAGATCGCTGACGGCGTGGTGGGCGCCGTACACCAGGAACTGGCCGCGCTCACCGCCGTCCAACAGCTCGAATCGCCACAGGGGCGCGGCGGCGAGGTCGAAGGGTGGCTCCAGGAGCTCGCGCAGTTGGTCGGCGGGGTCGAGGGGGGTGCCGTCCGGCACGACGGTCCACCGCAGCAGGGGCTCCGGCGGTTCGCGGTGCACGTTCAGCAGGCGTCCGCCTTCGGCGGCGGTGACGACGGCGGTGCGCAGGGCCGCGTGCCGTGCGGTGAGGCGGGCGAGGATGCCGGTGAGCGCCTCGCGGGTGGTCGGTGTGATCAGGCGTACCGCCAGGCCGACGGCGTGGGCAGCGTCCGGCATGCCCGGCTGGGCGCTGCGCAGCAGCCGTACGACGTCGCGGGTCGCGGCGTGCGATTCGGTCGCCGGAACCTCTGCCGCCCGCTCGGGTTCGTCCACCGTCCGCTCGGGTTCGTCGACCGGCGCTGTCTCCCGCTCGGGCAGTGCCGTGCCGAGGGCCTGGGCGAGGCCGCGGATGTCGGCGGCCGAGAAGACGGTGGCGGCGGGCAGTTCGACGCCGAGTTCGCGGGCGAAGGTGTTGCGCAGGCGCACCAGCATCAGGGAGTCGAGGCCGAGTTCCTTCAGGGCCGTGGTCGCGGACACCTGGACCGCGCCGCCGGAGACCTCGCCGATCCTGGCGCGTACGTAGGCCTCGAGGCGTGCGGTCCGCTCGGTGTCGGTCGTCGCCGCGAACACCGTCTTCACCAGGTCGTCCGTGCCGGGTGTGCCGGTGAGGACGGTGACCAGGTCGGCCAGGATCGGGCGGGTGCGGGCGGCGCCGGGGTCGAGGGCCAGCATCTCCCAGTCCAGGGCCAGTGGGGCGAGCTGGCGGCGGCCCGTGCTCAGCACGCGTTCGAACAGCTCGCCGCCGTCCTGCGCGGAGAAGGCGACCAGGCCCGAGCGGGCGGTCTCGGCCTCGCGGGTGCCGGACTCGGACACCATGCCGACACCGGACCAGCCGCCCCAGTCCAGGCTCAGCGCCCGCCGGTCGCTGCGGGCGAGGTGGTGGGCCCAGGCGTCGAGGAAGGCGTTGGCCGCCGAGTACGGGCTCTGTCCGGCCGAGCCGAGCAGACCGGCAGCCGACGCGAACAGCACGAAGTCCGCCGCGTCCGGGGTGAGTTCGGTGAGCAGGGCGGTGCCGAGGACCTTAGGGGCGAGGACGCGCAGGACGCGCTCGTCGGTCAGGTTGGCGATCGTGGCGTCGTCCAGGACGCCTGCCGCGTGCACGACGCCGGTGATCGGGCCGAGTGCGTGGCGTACGGCGTCCAGGGCGGCCGTCAGCCCTGCGCGGTCGGCGACGTCCGCGCGTGCCAGGTGCACGGTCACGCCCCGCTCTTCGAGCGTCCGGATCCAGCCGAGGGCGTCCCGGGTGGGCACGCCGCGGCTCATCAGCGCCAGCCGTCGGGCGCCCCGTCCGGCGAGCCGCTCGGCGACGACCCGCCCGAGGCCGCCGAGGCCACCGGTGATCAGGTACACGCCGTCCGGGGTGATCGTGCCCTGGCCGCCGTCGTCGGGGCGGGTGCGGGCCAGGCGGGGTACCAGTCGTCCGGTCCCGCGCAGCACCACGAGCCGTTCGTCGTCGGCGTGCCGCAACTGGGTCCACAGGGCGTCGGCGCCGTCCGTCGGCGGCAGGTCGACGAGGGTGGTCCGCAGCTCGGGGTGCTCCTGCGCCACCGCGAGCCCGAAGCCCCAGGCGAGCGCCTGCTGGGGGTGTGTCACCTGTGTGCTGTCACCGGCGGCCTGGCTGCCCCGTGCGACGACGAAGAGGCGGGGCGTCCGGCCGCCCCGCGAACGATCCGCGAGCGAGCGCACCAGGTGCAGCGTGCTCAGGCAGCACAGCCGGGCCGCCTCACTCGCCGTACCGGCGTCCTCGATAGCGGGGGCGTCCAGGGCGGACAACTGGACGATCCGCTCGGGTGGTTCGTGCGCGAAGGCCTCGTCGAGGAGGCGCGCCAGGTGCTGCGGGTCGGCCGGGTCCAGGACGTAACTGCCCGAGCCTTCGGCGGCGAACGACTGCCCCCTTCGGGCGATCACATACGGCACCTCGCTTCCGAGCCGCTCCGCGAGTTCGGCCGCCATGCCCGTCTCGTCGGCCAGGATGAGCCAGCTTCCGCGCACGGGCGGTTCGCCGGCGATCGGGCGCGACTGCCAGCGGGTCTCGAAGAGCGCCCCGTCCAAGGGCGAGAGCGCGGCCAGCTCGACCTCCTCCGCCTCCAGGAGCAGTTGGTCGTTCTCGTCGTACAGGCGAAGGTCCAGTGTCGCTGTGTCCCCGGACACGGACCGGAGCTCGCAGGTCACCCACACGGGAGTGGTGTGCAGCCCGGTGTGACGGAGGCGTCCGACTCCGGCGGGCACGAACGCCCGTCCCTGGGGTGCATCGGCGGGCAGCGCGGCCGTGTGGAAGGCGGCGTCGAGGACGGCCGGGTGGAGCAGATGGCCGGCGGCGGGCTGGTTGGCGAGCCGGGCGAGGGCGGCGGAGTGGGTGCGGTGGCCGGACTCCAGGCCTCGGAAGGCGGGGCCGTACTCGATGCCGAGGGTGGCGAGAGCGCCGTAGACGCCGGGCAGGTCGACCTGCTCGGTGCACCGTTCGCGGAGGGCGGCGAGCGGATCGGCGGCGGTTTCGGCGCTGGTGACGGCGATGCGTCCGGCGACGTGGCGCTCCCAGCCTGCGCGCTGTCCGCCGCCGGTGGCCGCCGAGGCGATGGTGAAGTCCCGGAAGCCGTCGGCGGCGGGGCGCAGGACGAGTTGCAGCCGGGTCGGCCGGGACTCGTCGAGACGCAGCGGCTGGAGGAACCGCACCTCGTCGAGCCTTACGTCACCTCCGTCCCGCACGACGGACGCCGCCTCCAGCGCCATGCCGAGGAAGGCGGCACCGGGCAGCCACACTTCTCCGGTCACGCGGTGGTCGGTGAGATAGGCGAAGCGGCCGTCGCGCAGGTCCACCTCGCTCTGGAAGATGTGCCGGTCGGCCTCGTCGCTGGCCTCGACGTGCGTGCCCAGCAGCGGTGAGGCGCCGGTCGCGGTGGCCGGGGCGGGGGCGAGCCAGTGGCGTTCGCGGCCGAAGGCGTAGGTGGGCAGGTCGACGCGGCGGCCCGCCGGGAACAGGGCCCGCCAGTCGGGGGTGTGGCCGGCCGTGTACAGCTCCCCCAGCCTGCCGAGCAGTGCGTCCCGCCCGCCGTGCTGGCGGCGCAGCGAGCCGACGCTCACCGCGTCGGTTCCGGCCTCGGCCGCCACCGCCTCGATGGCGGAGCCCAGCGAGGGGTGCGGGCTCAGCTCGACGAAGTAGCGGTAGCCGTCGTCCAGCATGCGGCGGATGGTGTGGGCGAACCGGACGGGCTCGCTGAGGTTGGCGTACCAGTACTCGGGGTTCAGGCGGTCGCCCGCGACGGGTTCCGCCAGCACCGTCGAGTACAGAGCGGTGTGGTTGCGGCTGCCCCGGAGGCCGGCGAAGCGGTCGAGGAGGTCGTCGCGCAACGGTGCCATCAGCGGGGTGTGCGAGGCGAACGGCGTCGACAGCGACCGGGCCTCGATGCCCTGTTCGTCGAGGCACCGGCGCAGGTCGGCCAGCGCGTCGGCGGCGCCCGAAACGGCGGTGGAGTGCGGGCTGTTGACGGCCGCGACGAAGAGGCGGCCGGCGTACGGGGCGAGCAGTTGCTCGACCCGGGGGCGCGGCAGGTTCAGGGACAGCATGCCGCCCTTGCCCGCGACGGGTACGACCGCCTGGGCCCGCCCGGTCACCACGGCCACGGCGTCGTCCAGGGTGAGGGCGCCCGCACTGTACGCGGCGGCGATCTCGCCGAGGCTGTGCCCGGTCACGGCGTCCGGGGCGACGCCCAGCGAGCGCCAGGCGGCCGTCAGTGCCGCGTTCACCGCGAACAGCGTCGGCTGCAGGTACTCGGTCCGCTCCAGCGGGGAGAACTCCTCGGGAGCCCGCAGGGCGTTGAGCACCGACCAGCCGGCGTGCCGCCGCACCGCCTCGTCGATCCGCGTCAGCTCCTCGCGGAAGGGCTCCGACTCCCGCATCAGGTCGAGGCCCATGCCGGGCCACTGACCGCCATGCCCGGCGTAGACGAAGGCGATCTTGCCGGTCTGTTCCTCCCGGAGCGCGGGGAGCGGGATCTGCCCGGATGCCAACTCGCCCAGCACGGACCGCAGTTCGTCCCGGTCCTCGGCCACGATCGCCGTGCGCCGCTCGAAGTGGCTGCGGTGGCGGGCCAGGGTGTGGGCGAGGTCCGGCAGCGCGGCAGAGTCGTCGGCGAGGTGGTGCGCCAGGGCGGCGGCCTGCCCGCGCAGGCCGGCCTCGCTGCGGCCGGAGAGGACGAACAGCCGCTTGCCGGCGGGCGGCTCGTCGACGGGATCTGGCGCCAGGGACTGGGACTGGGGCGCCTCCTCCACGATCACATGTGCGTTGGTGCCGCTGATCCCGAAGGCGCTGACGCCCGCGCGCCGCACCCGTTCGGGGTCCCGTGGCCAGGCGTGCGCCTCGCTCAGCACGCGCAGGCCGCTGTCCGTCCAGTCGACGTGGCGGCTGGGCGGGTCGGCGTGCAGGGTGCGTGGCAGGGTCTCGTGGCGCAGGGACTGCACGACCTTGATCAGGCCGACCACGCCCGAAGCCGCCTGGGTGTGCCCCACGTTGGACTTCAGCGAGCCCAGGTACAGCGGGCGCCCCTCGGCGCGTGAGTCGCCGAAGACCTCCGCGAGGGCGTTCGCCTCGATCGGGTCGCCCAGGGTCGTGCCGGTGCCGTGTGCCTCGACGTGGTCGATGTCCTCGGCCCGCAGCCCGGACCGGTCCAGGGCGCGGCGGATCACCTGCTCCTGCGCGGGTCCATTGGGCGCGGACAGGCCCTGGCTGCGGCCGTCCTGGTTGACGGCGGTGCCGCGCAGCACGGCCAGGATCCGGTCGCCGTCACGCCGGGCGTCGCCGAGGCGCTTCAGTACGACCATCCCGGCGCCCTCGGCCCAGATGGCGCCGTCGGCGGCGTCGGAGAAAGAGCGGCAGCGGCCGGTCGGGGACAAGCCCCGCAGCCGGCTGAACTCGACGAAGGTCTGCGGCGTGACCATCAGCGTGACGCCGCCGGCCAGCGCCAGATCGCACTCGCCCGCGCGCAGCGCCTGCGCCGCCAGATGCACCGCCACGAGCGACGAGGAGCACGCGGTGTCCACGGTCAGCGCGGGCCCGTTCAGCCCCAGGGTGTAGGCGAGGCGTCCGGAGGCCACGCTCAGGGCGGAGCCCGTGCCGACGTAGCCGTCGAGCTGGTCGAGGCGGGTGCCGGACAGGTAGGCGCTGCCGAACATCCCGACGTAGACGCCGGTGGTGCTGCCCGCCAGTTCGGCCGGCACGATGCCCGCGCGCTCCAGCGACTCCCAGGCCGTCTCCAGCAGCAGCCGCTGCTGCGGGTCCATGGCGGCCGCCTCCTTCGGGGTGATGCCGAAGAAGCCCGCGTCGAAGGACTCGATGTCGTCGAGGAAGCCGCCCTCGCGGGCGTACGACTTGCCGGGCACGTCCGGGTCGGGGTCGTACAGCGACTCGACGTCCCACCGTCCCGCCGGGAACGGTCCGACGGCGTCCCGTCCCTCCGCGACCAGGCGCCACAGGCCCTCGGGGTCGCTGACTCCGCCGGGCAGCCGGCAGGCCATGGCGACGAGGGCCACCGGCTCGTCGGAGGCGGGCCCGGGTGCGGGTGCGGCCTGTCGGCTCGGGCGTGCCGTGGTCGCCAGGGCGCCGGTCAGCAGGTGTTCGCTCAGGCGGGTCGGCGTGGGGTGGTCGAAGAGCAGGGTGGCGGGGAGCTTGGTGCCGATGCGGGCGCTGATGCGGTTGCGCAGGTCGACCGCCGTCACCGAGTCCATGCCGAGGTCGCGCAGCGGCTGGTCGGGACGGACGGACTCCGCCGAGCGCAGGCCGAGCGCATGGGCGGCTTCCTCGCGGACCAGGGCGAGCACGCGTGCGGCGCGTTCGGGCTCCGGCAGCCGGGCCAGTCGGTCGGCCAGGGTGCGGCTGCCGGGCTGGGCGGGGCGGGTGGTGGGGAGCAGGGAGCGCCACAGTGCGTCGGTGGGCGCGGCGGCCCTGAGCCGGGGCAGGTCCAGGGCCCAGGCGACCAGGTGGGGGGAGTCGCGGCGCAGGGCGAGTTCGGCCAGGTCGCGGCCCTGGTCCGGGGTGAGGGCACGATGGCCGAGCCGGGCCATCCTCTCCAGGTCGGCGTGCTCGGCGGCAAGCCCCTCCCCCGCCCAGGCGCCGAAGGAGACCGACACGCCGGGCAGGCCCAGGGCACGGCGGTGCTGGGCGAGTTGGTCGAGAAAGGCGTTGGCGGCGGCGTAGTTGGCCTGGCCCGCGTTGCCGACGACGCCGGCGGCGGAGGAGACCAGCAGGAAGAGGTCGAGCGGGTGATCGGCGGTGAGCCGGTGCAGGTGCGCGGCGCCGTCGACCTTGGGGCGCAGCACCTGTGCCAGGCGCTCGGGGCTCAGCTCGGCGACCACGCCGTCGGCCAGGACTCCGGCGCAGTGCACGACGCCGCGCAGGTACCCGATACGGCCCAGTACGTCCGCCACGGCCGCCGCGTCGGCGACGTCGCACGCGGCGATCTCGACCTCGGTGCCGAGGGCGGTGAGTTCGGCGGTGACGTCGGCCGCGCGCGGGTCGTCGGCGCCCGTTCGGGACGTCAGCAGCAGGTGGGGGACGCCGTTCTCGGCGAGCATGCGGGCTATGTGGCGGCCCACCGCGCCCAGACCGCCGGTGATCAGCACCGTCCCGTCGGTGGGGATGTGCACGGCTCCCTCGGCGGACGCGGGGCGGGCCCGCACCAGGCGCGGAGCGAGCAACTCGCCGCCGCGCAGGGCGAGTTCGGGCTCATCCGTGACGGAGAGCGGGGGCGCTTCATCGACGTCGATGTCGAGCAAGGTCAGCCCGAGGTCGGGATGTTCGGCACGGGCGCTGCGGGCCAGCCCCCACAGCACCGACTGCGCCAGCCCGGAAACGGTGTCCCCGTCGGCCGCCGCGACGGCTCCACGAGTCACCCAGACCGTGCGGGCGGGCGCCTCCTCCGGCGGGAGCGCGATCAGGGCCTGCAATTCGGCGAGCGCCGTGGCCGCCAGCTCGTGGGCTGCGGCGGCCGGTTCGGTGTCCGCTGTCGTCCCGGGCCAGAACCGTACGACGGTGTCGGCGTCCTCCTCCTCACCTGCGACGCCCGTCCACGCCACCTCGTACAGATGCCGACCGTTCTCGGAACCGCTGTTCAGGTCGGCCGGATCGGCGGCCCGCAGACGCACGCCCTCCAGGCGGCCCGCCGGGAAGCCGTCGGTGTCCCACAGGGCCACGTCCAGGGTGAGGTCCGTGCCGGAGCCGCCGGTCCGGCGCACCGCCGCGGTAAGCTCCGTCGCCCCGCCGGGCGGCAGGACGCAGCGGGCCACCGCGACCGGCAGCAGCACACGCCGGTCGGAGGCGTCGAGGGCGGCGGCCAGTTGGAGGGCGGCGTCCAGGAGTGCCGGGTGCACCGGGTAGGGGTCGGCCGTGTCGCGGGCCACGGGCGGCAGGGAGAGGCGGGCCAGCACGGTCCCGTCGCCGGTCGCGGTGGCCTGGCGTACGCCCTGGAAGGCGGGGCCGTAGCCGAGGCCGAGCCGGGTCAGGTGCGCGTAGGTGTCCTCGTGCCAGGCCGGTTCGGACGTCTCGGGCCAGGCCGGGGGCTCGGCGGCGGGCGGGGCGGTCGGGTCGGCGGCGGACGCGGTGGCGTGCAGGGTCCAGTCCGTCGGCTCCTGGCCGCGGGGGCGGCTGTGGACGGTGATCTCCGGTACCGGCCCGGCGGTGATCACCTCGACGGACACCTCGACGGTGCCGGTGCCGGGCAGGGTGAGAGGGGTCAGGAGGAGCAGGTCGGTGACGTCGGCGGGGGTGTCGGGGCGGGCCGCGGTGAGGGCGGCGCGGCACAGTTCCATCAGGGTGGTGCCCGAGAGCACGGTCCGGCCGAAGACGGTGTGGTCGGGCAGCCAGTCGGCGGTGGCCGGGGACCACTCGCTGCGGAAGGTCCAGCGGGTCTCGTCCGCCGACTGGAGCTGGATGCCGAGCAACGGGTGCGCGGCGCGGTCGAAGAAGCCGGGGACGGTCGCCGCGGTGGCGGGCTCGGTCCAGTGGCGCTGTTCGTCCCAGGCGTACGTCGGCAGGTCGGCCGGGGTCGTCTGCGGGACCAGGCGGCGCCAGTCGATCCGCCGTCCGTGGACGTGGAGTTCGGCGGCGGCGCGGGCCAGGCAGGCGGGGCCGTCCTCGTCGCGGCGCAGGGAGCCGACGGCGACCAGGTCCTCGTCGATGGTGCGCAGGGCGGTGAGCAGCGACGGGTGCGGGGCGAGTTCGACGAAGTGGCGGTGGCCGTCGGCGACCATGCGCTCGACGGTGGGCGCGAAGCGGACGGGTTCGCGCAGGTTGGCGTACCAGTGGTCGGCGTCGAGTTCGGCGGTGACCGGTTCGCCCGTGACCGTGGAGTACCAGGCGACGGACGTGGGGTAGCTGGTGACTCCGTCGAGTTCGTCGAGGATCGTGGTGCGGATCCGCTCGACCCGGTCGGTGTGGGAGGCGTAGTCGACGTCGAGGCGGCGGGCGAAGATCCGCTGCCGGTCGAGTTCGGCGAGCAGGGCTTCCACGGCGTCCACGGCACCGGCGATCACGGTCGAGCGGCCGCTGTTGACGGCGGCGACGCCGATCTCGCCGCCGTGGTCGGCGAGCCGGGCCTCGACCTCGGGGTGCGGCAGGGCGACGACGGCCATCGTGCCGGTGCCGGACAGTTCGGTCAGGACCTGGCTGCGCAGGGCGACCACGGCCGCGGCGTCGTTGAGGCTGAGCGCCCCGGCGACGCAGGCCGCGGCGACCTCGCCCTGGCTGTGTCCGACGACCGCGTCCGGCCGCACTCCGCGCGCCCGCCACACGGCGGCCAGCGACACCATCACGGCGAAGAGGACCGGCTGGACGACGTCGACCCGGTCCAGGCTCGGGGCGCCCGCGTCGCCGCGCAGGACGGATGTGACCGACCAGTCGGTGAACGGGCGCAGGGCGGCGTCGCAGCGGTCGAGTTCGTCGGCGAACACCGGGTCGCGGTCTAGCAGATCGCGGGCCATGCCGGTCCACTGGGATCCCTGGCCGGGGAAGACGAACGCCACCTTGCCCGCGGGGAGGGTCTGTTGGGGGCCGACGGTCAGGTCGGTGTCGGGGCGGTCCTCGGTGAGTGCGCGCAGGGCGGTGAGCAGTTCCGCGTGGTCGGCGGCCTGGACGACGGCGCGGTGCTCGAAGTGGGTGCGGTGGTGGGCCAGGGTGGCGGCGACGGCGGGGAGCGGCAACTCGGGCTGCTGCTCGATGGTTTGGCGGAGGCGGTCGGCCTGGCCCCGGAGTGCGGGGAGGGTGCGGGCCGAGAGCGGGAACAGGGTGGGGGTGCCGGGGAGGTCGCCGGGCGGCTGGGACGGGTCCTCGGGCGCTTCCTCCAGCACCACATGGGCGTTGGTGCCGCTGATCCCGAAGGCGCTCACGCCCGCGCGCCGCACCCGCTCGGGGTCCCGTGGCCAGGCGTGCGCCTCGCTCACGACGCGCAGGCCGCTGTGCGCCCAGTCGATGTGCTCGGTGGGCGTCTCGGCGTGCAGGGAGGCCGGTATGCGTTCGTGGCCGAGGGCCAGCACGGTCTTGATGACGCCGGCGATGCCCGCGGCGGCCTGGGTGTGGCCGATGTTGGACTTGAGGGAGCCGACGCCGAGGGGGCGGCCGGCCGGGCGGTCGGGGCCGAACACGGAGGCCAGGGCGCGGCCCTCGATGGGGTCGCCGAGCCGGGTGCCGGTGCCATGCGCCTCGATGTGGTCCAGGTCATGCGGCTGGAGCCCGGCGGCGTCGAGGGCGGCGCGCAGTACGCGTTCCTGGGCGGGGCCGTTGGGGGCGCTCAGGCCCTGGCTGCGGCCGTCCTGGTTGATCGCCGAGCCCTTGACGACCGCGAGGATCCGGTCGCCGTCGCGGCGTGCGTCGGCGAGCCGCTTCAGCAGCACCACGCCGCAGCCCTCGGCCCACACCACGCCGTCGGCATCGGCCGAGAAGGGGCTGCACCGCCCGGACGGCGACAGCCCGCGCAGCCTGCTGAACTCGACGTGCCCACGCGGCGTCACCATCAGCGTCGCACCGCCCGCCAGCGCCAGGTCGCACTCCCCGCCCGCCAGGGCCCGCGCCGCCAGATGCAGTGCGACCAGGGAGGACGAGCATGCGGTGTCGACGGTGACCGCCGGGCCCTGCAGGCCGAGGGTGTAGGCGATGCGGCCGGAGGCCACGCTGGCCGCCGAGCCGGTGCCGACGTGCCCGTCGAGCTGGTCCAGGGCGGCGGAGGCGAGGTATCCGCTGTCGTAGAGGCCGATGTAGACGCCCGTGGAGCTGCCGTTCAGCGTCTCGGGGACGATACCGGCGCGTTCGATCGCCTCCCAGCTCGTCCGCAGCAGCAGCCGCTGCTGGGGGTCCATGGCGGCGGCCTCGCGCGGCGAGATCCCGAAGAAGGCGGCGTCGAAGCGGTCGATGCCACAGAGGTAGCCGCCGTGCAGGGAGTACGCCTTGCCGGTGGCCTCCGGGTCGGGGTCGTGCAGCCCCTGGGTGTCCCAACGGCCCGCCGGTGCCTCGGTGATGGCGTCCTCGCCCTGCGCCAGCAGCCGCCACAGCGCCTCGGGGTGCTCGGCGCCGCCGGGGAACCGGCAGGCCATGGAGATGATCGCGATGTCGTCACCGGCCGGCACGGCGGTGTCGTCCGGCGCGGGGATCTCCACCGGGGTCCGCGCGGGCGCGTCGGTCAGGACCGCCTCCGTGAGCGCCGTGATGGTGGGGTGGTTGAAGACGAGGGACGGGTCCAGGGTCCGGCCGGTCAAGGTGGACAGCTCGGCGGCCAGGGTCACCAACTGCCGTGATCCCAGGCCGAATTCGGCGATCGGCCGGTCGGGGTCGACGGCGAGCGGATCGAGCCCGGCCGTCTCGGCGACGGCCGACTCCAGCCAGACCCGCACGCCCTGCTCAGTGCTGAGGGACGGCTCGGGGGACTGCTTCGGGGACTCGTGCGCAGGCATCTGGAGAGGTGTCCTCGTGGATTCGGGCAGCGGGCGGGGCGGCCGTACGACGCACCGGGTTCGGGTCGGTGGTACGGCCGCTGCGGACGTCGTACGGCTGTCTCGTCGGCGTACGACGATCAGCCGGGCGGCGTCAGCTCGGCGGGCGCGGTGACCGCGGCGAGGGTGCCGTCGAGGTAGGCGGCCCGGGAGGCGCGGCGCTGGATCTTGCCGCTGGAGGTCTTGGGGATGGTGCCCGGCCGGACCAGGACGACGTCGCGCACGGACAGGCCGTGGGCCTCGCCGATCCCGCTGCGGACGACATCGATGATCTTCTCGGCCTCGGAGGCCGCCTCCGGGGCGATCTCGGCGACGAGCACGGCCTGTTCGCCGCCCGCTCCCCCGTCGCCGTCGACGGAGAACGCGGCGGTGCAGCCGGGGCGCAGCGCCGGGTGGGCCATCTCGGCGGTCAGTTCCAGGTCCTGCGGGTAGTGGTTGCGGCCGTCGATGACGATGAGGTCCTTGAGTCGGCCGGTGACGAACAGTTCGCCGTCGCGCAGGAATCCGAGGTCGCCGGTGCGCAGGAAGCGGCCGTCGTGGCCGGCCAGGGTGGCGCGGAAGGTCTCGCGGGTGGCGAGGGCGTTGCGCCAGTAGCCCTTGGCGACGCTCGCGCCGCGCACCCAGATCTCGCCGGTCTCGCCCTCGGGCAGTTCCTCGCGCCGTTCGGGGTCGGCGATGACGACGGTGACGTCGGGGCCGGGGCGTCCGGAGCCGACGGCCGCGGCGTCGGACTGGCCGGCGTGCGGTCCGGTCTCGGGGGCCGCGAGCAGGGTGGGCGGGGTGCGGACCGTGCTGCCGGTGACCATCAGGGTGGCCTCGGCGAGTCCGTAGCAGGGGTAGAGGGCCTCGCGGCGGAAGCCGGCCGGGGCGAAGGCGTCGGTGAAGCGTCGCAGGGTGGCGGCGCGTACCGGTTCGGCGCCGTTGAACGCGACCTTCCAGGCGCTGAGGTCGAGTTCGTCGAGGAGCCCGGGGGTGGCGTGCTTCAGGCACAGCTCGTAGGCGAAGTTGGGGCCTCCGCTGGTGTGCGGGCGGTAGCGGCTGATCGCGGTCAGCCAGCGCTGGGGCTGCTGGAGGAAGTGCAGCGGCGAGAAGAGGGTGGCGGTGACACCCAGGTGGATGGTGTTGAGGACGGGGCCTATGAGGCCCATGTCGTGGTACATGGGCAGCCAGCTCACGAACATCTCGTGGCCGTACTCCGCGATGACGTCCGGTGTGTGGCCCATGCGCTCGGTGATGACCCGCTCGTTGTCCAGCAGGTTCCGGTGGGTGACCATCACGCCGCGCGGGGCGGAGGTGGAGCCGGAGGTGTACTGGAGAAAGGCGACCGAGTCGGCGGTGAGGTCGGGCTCGCGCCAGGAGGCGGCGGCCGCGTCGGGGATGTCCTCGGTGGCGACACGGGTGATGGCGTCGAGCTCGGGCAGGTGCTCCGCCAGGCCGGACAGGGCCGTGATCACCTCGCGGCCGCCCAGGATCACCTTGGCGTCGGCGTCGGCGATCAGCCGCTTCATCCGGGTCAGGGCACGGTGGTTGTGCGCACGGCCCTGCGGCGGGACGCCCGGCACGGCGACGACGCCGGCGGCGAGGCAGCCGAGGTAGCCGCAGATGAACTCCGGGCCGGGCGGGTACAGCAGCATGGCGCGGGACCCGGCGAGGCCGCGCTCCTGGAGCCAGGCGGCGACGGCCCGGGATCGCTCGGCGAGACGGCCGTAGGAGATCTCCTGGATCTCGCCGTCGCAGTCGCCGGTGACGAGGTAGCGGTAGGCGGTGCGGTCGGGGTGGTGCGCGGCGTGCTGGGAGAGCAGATCGACCAGGGATCGAACCATGTTGCGAGTCACACCTGTCTGCATCGAAGGACGACGAACTGGAGTTCGAGGGTCAGATGCGGGTTGAGCGCGGATCGCTCAGTCGGCGGCCATCCCCCGTCCAGCTTGCTACCGGCGAGTAGCACCATAGCAACCGCGACGGTTCGACAGGCCGAACGAATGTAAACCCTACGTGTCGAAAGCGAGTTGACGAGCCGAGGGTCCGATCCACCGCACCTCTCGGTGTCCATACAGGCGAAAGCCCGGACACTCTCGTCGATCTCGGTGTCCGGGCCGCACGTGGGGGCTCGACTCAGCCCTCGCCCAGTCGCGTGCGCAGCAGCGACTTTCCCAGTTCGGCGCCCTTGCGGCTGTCGGCCTGGGCCTTGCGGAACAGGTCGGCCGCCTCGGTGTCCTTGCCGCGTTCCGCGTCCTGGATGTAGGTCTCCAGCCGCAGCGCGTTGCTCAGACACGCCTCCACGTACCAGATCAGGTTGTAGTCCTTGTCCTGTGTACCGGTGACGCCGCCGGTCTCCGTGCCACTGGTCATACGGGCCTCCTCCAGCGTTGGTTTCTCCTGACCTGAGCGCCGAGTACCCGCCGCCCGGCCGTCAATTCCGACAGTCCGCGCAGAAGTGAGCAGAGTCCCTTCACTTTCGAAGCGAAGTATCTGTCGACCGTGCGAGATCGATCGATGACGGTGTGTACTGTGCTGCGAGCGGCTCACCGACGGCCCTCGGAACCAGCCCTGCCCGACTGCCCCGAACCGACCTCTGGAACCGACTCGATGATCGAATTACCGGACCTGGCGACCGGCGGTCTCGCCGTCGGCATCGTGTCCGCACTCGCCTTGGGCGGCGGGCTGCTGCGCGCACAGCGGCAACAGGCCCGCCAGCGGGCCGAGATCGCCGCGTTACGACGCCAACTCGACGGCGCGGTCAAGGCGTTCACGGCCGAGATCGAGCATCTGGCGGCCCGGCGCGTCCCGGCCGCCGCCCAGCAGATGGCGCATCCCCATGTCCCCGTTCCGGGCCCGCTGCATCCGCAGACCTCCGACACCCCGATCGGCCCGGCACTGGAGCACGTGCTGAACGGGCTGCGCGTCGAGCTGGCCGCACAGCGCACCCGGATCGACGCCGCCGCACAGGCCGGCATGCGCGGGGCGACCCGCGAGATCCAGGCGGCCCTGTACCGGCTCCAGGACGCCCTGCGCGGGCTGCAGCAGAAGTACGACGAACCGGAGTTGGCGCAGACCCTGTTCCAACTGGACCACGAGAACGAGCAGTCGCTGCGGCGGGCGCAGGTCGCCGCCGTGGTGTGCGGGGCCTGGGTCGGACTCGCCCGCGAGGAGTCGCACCTGGTGGACGCGGTGACCGGCGGCCAGGCCCGGCTCGCGGGCTACCACCGGGTCCGGATCCACAACCACCTCACCGCGGGCACCGGGCTGGTGTCGCACGCCGTCGAGCCGGTCGCGATCATCGTCGCCGAGCTCCTCGACAACGCGCTGCGGCACTCCGCGCCGGACACCGAGGTGCTGGTCAACCTGGAGCACGTCCATCACGGCGTCTGCGTCACGGTCGACGACGCGGGCCTGGGCATGACCCAGGACGAACGCGCCCACGCGCAGCGGCTGGTGGCGGGCTCCGAGCCGATCCTCCTCACCGAACTGGGCGATCCGCCCCGCATGGGGCTCGCCGCGATCGGCCAGCTCACCCGGCAGTTCGATCTGGACGTCGACCTGTCGTCGCCGTCGCCGTACGGCGGGGTGCGAGCGGTGCTGCGGGTCGACAGCCGTCTGCTCAGCCGTATCGACCCCGAGGAGCGCCCGCCGGCCGCCAGCGCAGCGCGCTCCACCCGCCCGGCCGAGCGGGCGGAGACCCGACACGAGCCGTCCGTCGACTCCGTCGCGCGCGCCGAGGTGGCCGGTACCACGCACGGGTACGGAACCGAGCACGACGACGCCTCCGACGCCGCGTCCGGGCACCATGCCCCACGGGACACCGGCGGTCTGCCGCAGCGTCGCCGCCGAAGGCGCACGACGACCGCGTCCGGCGACACGCCCGAACCGAACCCCCCGGCACGCCGCCCGGAGGAGGCCGCCGCGGCGCTGGGGGCGCTGCAGGCCGGTACCGCCGCGGCCCGGTCCGCGGCCGGGGAGCCCGCGGACGACGACCGCGCCGCCGTGTCGGACACCGGGCACGACGACACCGATCAGACCGACCATGAACACGAAGGGGGAACGGCTCGATGACCAGCCGCGATGCCGCAGACACCGCCTGGGTGCTCGAACCGATCCTGCAGGTGCCGCACGTGGTGGCCGCCGTGCTGCTCACGCGGGACGGGCTGGTGACCGGGTACACCGACGCGCTCACCCGGCCCTCGGCCGAGCGGGTCGCGGCGATCACCAGCACCGTGCAGGGGGCGTGCCGGACGGCGGCCGCCGCGTTCGCCGACCGGGAGCGGGCCGAGGTGCGGCAGGTCGTCATCGAGTCGGACCACGGGTATGTGCTGATCGTGCCGACGGACCACGGCACCTGCGTGGCCGCGTACGGGGACGGGGAGGTGCGCCTGGATCTGCTCGCGCACCGGGTGCACTCGCAGGTGGCGCGGCTGGGCGGGAAGGCGATGGCCGCCGCCTCCCGAGGTGCCGACGGCGGCGCGCCGGCATGACCGGCCGCCGTGGCGGCCGCCCCCTGGTTCCCGCGTATCTGTCGACCGGCGGCGTGGCCCGGCCCAGCCGCCCCCATCTGGAGCGGCTGTCGGTGCTCACCAGCACCCGCACCGCCGCGCCCGCCGGTCTGCCCGCCGCCCAACTCGCCCTGCTGGACGCCCTGAACGACGGTTCGCTCACCGTCGTGGAGGCGGCGGCGCTGCTGCGGCTGCCGGTGTCCGCCGTACGTGTCCTGGCGGGCGAGCTGATCGACCGGGACCTGGCGTCGTCCAGGGCTCCGATCCCGCCCGCCGGACGCTTCGACCCCGATTTGCTGAAGAGAGTGGCCGATGGCCTTCGCGCCCTCAAGCACCCCTAGCGGCACGGCGAGCCCGCCGGTCGACGTCCACCTGCCCGACACCGCCCGCGACCTGGTCAAGATCCTCGTCGCCGGCCCCTTCGGCGTGGGCAAGACGACCTTGATCGGCTCGGTCTCCGAGATCCGGCCGCTGCACACCGAGGAGCCGATCAGCGAGGCGTCCGCGCCGCTGGACGACCTGGCCGGGGTGCGGGACAAGGCGACGACCACCGTCGCCGTGGACTTCGGCCGGATCAGCCTGCCGGGCGGGGTCGTGCTGTATCTGTTCGGCACACCGGGCCAGGAGCGGTTCCGGCCGCTGTGGGACGACATCGCGTACGGCGCGCTGGGGGCGCTGGTCCTGGTCGACAGCCGTCGTATCGACGCGTCGTTCGACGTGCTGGGGCTGGTGGAGGAGTCGGGGCTGCCCTACGCGGTCGCCTTCAACGCCTTTCCGGACGCGCCCCGGCATCACACCGAGGAACAGTTGCGCGCCGCCCTGGACCTGGAGGCGGACACCCCGATGGTGACGTGTGACGCGCGGGAGGCCGACTCGTCCGTCGACGCGCTGCTCGCGCTGGTCCAGCACCTCATCGACCGTCACGCTCCGGAGGACCGGTGACCACCCGATCGCCCGACCGGCAGGCCTTCCCCCGTACGGCGCCCGTGCGGCTGTGGGAGGACGGCTTCGCGCTGGATCCGTACTCCTACTACGACGCACTGCGCACCCAAGGGCCGGTCGGCTGGGCGGAGTTGGCGCCCGGTGTGCCGGCGTACGTCGTCACCGACCGGCGGGCGGCACTGGATCTGCTGCGCGACACGGACACGTTCTCGCACGACCCGCGGCCCTGGGAGGCGACGGTCGCCGACGACTCGCCGATCCTGGGCATGATGCGCTGGCGGCCCAACACCCTGTTCGCCGACGGCGCGGCCCATGTCCGGTACCGGACCTCGCTGATCGACACCTTCGACCGGATCGAGCCGCACGATCTGCGCGCCCGGGTGCACCGGACGGTGCGGGTGCTGGTGGACCGGATCGGGCCGAAGGGCGAGGCCGATCTGGTCGCCGAGTTCGCGCGACCGCTGATGGCGCTGGTGTTCAACAGCCTGTTCGGCTTGCCCGACAGCCACAGCGACCGGCTCAACGCCGCGCTGGGCAAGATGATGGAGGGCGGCGCCGAAGCGGCCGAGGGCGAGGCGGAGTTCGGCGGCTACGTGATGGAGCTGATCGCGGCCAAGACCGAGGAGCGGGGCGACGACCTGCCGAGCCGCCTCCTGGACCACCCCGCCGGGCTCACCCCCGAGGAGGTCACCTGGCAGGTGTTCCTCACCCTCGGCGCCGGGCACGAGCCGACGGCCAACCTGGTGTCCAACGCGCTCTCGCGCATCCTCGGCAACCCGCTGTACTACTCCACCCTCACCAGCGGCGCCCGCCCCGTGACGGAGGCGGTGGTGGAGGTGCTGCACCACGAGACGCCGCTGGCCAACTACGGCATCCACTACGCGCGCAGCCCGGTGTCCTTCCACGGCACATGGATCAGGGCCGCGGTGCCGGTGGTCGTCTCGTACGGGGCGCTCGCCCACTTCTCCGAGCGGGAGGACACCGGCGGCCGCCATCCCCGCGACGCCTCGCACCTGTCCTGGTCGGCGGGCCCGCACGCCTGCCCGGTCCGGCAGCACACGCTGCTCATCGCCACCGAGGCGATCGAGCGGCTCACCCAGTGGCTCCCGGACCTGGAGCCGGTCCTGCCGCGGGCGCGCCTGACATGGCGCCCCGGTCCCTTCCACCGCTCGCTGACCTCCCTGCCCGTCCGGTTCAGCCCTCGCTCCCCCGACCAGCCAGGAGATCCCTCGTGACCGTGTCCGACCGCATCGACCGCTTCGCCATCGACCCGTTCGGCGCCGACATCCCCGGCGAGAGCGCCCGGCTGCGCGCCCTCGGCCCGATCGTGCCGGTGGAGCTGCCGGGCGGCATTCCCGCGTGGGCGCCCACGGGCTACGACACGCTCAAGGAGCTGATCCTCGATCCGCGGGTCAGCAAGGATCCGCGGCGGCACTGGCGGCTGTGGCCCGAGGTGGCCGAACACCCCTCCTGGGGCTGGATCCTGGGCTGGGTGGGCGTGGTCAACATGCTCTCGACGTACGGCTCCGACCATGCGCGGCTGCGCAAGCTGGTCGCACCGAGCTTCACCCAGCGGCGCACGCAGATGATGCGGCCGCGGGTGGAGGCGATCACCCGGGAACTGCTCGACGCGCTCGACAAGGGCGAGCCGGAGGTCGATCTGAAGGCCGCCTTCGCCCATCCCCTGCCGATGCGGATGATCTGCGAACTGTTCGGTGTGCCCGAGGAGTTGCGGGAGGACACCGCGGCGCTCATAGCGGCGATCATGGACACCTCCGACCCGAGTCCGGAGCACGCGGCGTTCGTGCAGCGGCAGATCGGCACGGTGCTGCCGGCGTTGATCGCGTATCGCGGCGAGCACCCCGGGGACGATCTGACGACCGAGCTGATCCGGGTGCGCGACGAGGACGGCGACCGGCTCAGCGACGAGGAACTGCTGTACACGCTGCTGCTGGTGATCGGCGCCGGGTTCGAGACGACCGTCAATCTCATCGGCAACGCGGTGGTCGCCCTGCTGACCCACCCCGAGCAGTTGGACGCCGTACGCTCCGGGCGGATCGGCTGGGACGCGGTGATCGACGAGACGCTGCGCGTGCACCCGTCGATCG
This sequence comes from Streptomyces sp. UG1, assembly GCF_049974585.1. Lineage (NCBI taxonomy): Bacteria > Bacillati > Actinomycetota > Actinomycetes > Kitasatosporales > Streptomycetaceae > Streptomyces > Streptomyces sp. UG1. Next base: position 142,567 of record NZ_JBNGGG010000020.1, read on the forward strand.
CGTCGCTCCCCCTGCGGTTCGCGGTCAGCGACATCGAGGTCGGGGACGTGCGGATCGCGGCCGGGGACGCCATCATCACGACGTTCGCGGCCGCGGGAGTCGATCCCGCGCACTACGGGCCCGACGCGGACACCTTCGACGCCGCGCGCGGGGCGGACGACCATCTGGCCTTCGGGATCGGGGTGCACCGGTGCATCGGAGCCCCGCTGGCCCGTGTCGAGGCGATGACCGCGCTGCCGTCCCTCTTCGACCGCTTCCCCGAACTGCGGCTGGCCGTCGGCGCTCAGGAACTGCGTCAGGTGCCGTCTTTCATCGCGTTCGGCTGGCAGGAGATCCCGGTCCGGCTGCGGGGGTGAGCCGCACACAGGCGCGGGGACGCGACCGGTCCCCCGTTCCGGTCGTGCCCCCGCGGAGAGTTGAACGTACGTCCACGGCGCGGGCATTGGGTATCGCGTTGATGCCCACTGTGCCGCGATTCGGACTCACCCGTGCACAGGTGAGTCCGGATGGCCCGGTTTCGCCCCGTGCAGCACGGGCTCACTCAGGTCACCCAGCGTGAGATGGGCCAGGACGACCTCGTACAGGTCGCTGCCGCCGGTCAGCAGGCGGCGTTCCAGGACCGGTTCGGCGCTGCGGACGTGCTCGCGGACCGTCTGGGCGTGGACACCGAGGGTCTGCGCGGTCCGTTCGGCGTTGCCGCCCTCGGCGATCCAGGTCCGCAGGGTGCGGCGCAGGTCCCGGGTGTCCTTGTCGAGGTGGGCGAGGAGGTCCTGCGCCCAGGTGCGCATGGCGGGCCCGGTGAGCAGGTCCCGCAGCGGGACGGCGGTCGCCTGCGAAAGGCCGTCGTCGGCCGGGGTGTCGGCCAGGCCGATCTGGATGTTGAGCGCGAGGTGGACCACGGCACGGGCCGTCAGATCGGCGAAGTCCGTGCCCAGCAGGGCTTCCACGCGTTCCATGCGGGCACGGACCGTGTTGCGGCTGACGCCCATGACCTTGGCCGCGCTCACGGCGGTGAACTCCAGGCCCAGCCGGGTGGTGGCGAGCAGTTCGGCGCGGGTGTGGTGCGGCAGCGTGTCGAGCGGACGCAGCAGCCGGTCCGTCCACCCGCGCAGGGCCGCCGGGTCGATGAGGCGCTCGGGGTGGGTGCGCTCGGCGTAGACGGCGGCCTTGTCCGGCCTGAAGTGCGCGACGGCGAGCGCGCTCATGGCCTGCCCGTAGGCGGTGGCGGTGCGGGCCAGGCTGTGCCGGGCGCTGCCGCCGATGAAGGTGCGCGGGCGCCGGCCGATCAGCGCTCTCAGTTCACGGGCGTCCGCCTCGCCGGGCGTCACGACGATCACATGCTCGTCCACCGCCGGGCAGAGCACGACCAGCGCGCGCTCCTGGGTGACGTCGAGGCATTCCCCGGCGAGCCGGTCGCGCTCCTCGGCGGTGCCCTCGACGACATGGACACAGGCGCTGTCGGTGTCGAGCAGGCCCGGCCACAGCCCGGCGGCGACGCGGCGGGCCGCGACGGTGTCCTCCACCATCAGCAGTTGCAGGATCGCCAGGCGCAGATCGGAGGTGGCCCTCTCGAGCCGGAGTCCGGCGGCGGTCGTCTCGTCCGCCTTGAGCAGGAGTTCGATGACCTGGAGGGTGTGGGTGACGATGTCGGACGCGCGCCGGTCGAACGGTGTCTCGCGCGCCACCGCGAGGACGCCCGCCGCGGCGGGGTTCGGGTACGTCACCCGGACCAGCCGCACATGACGGCCCTGGTCCTCCCAGGCGGCGGAGGCGATACGGCCGGCGGCGACGGCCTCGACGAGCTGGTCGTCCAGGGGCGGCCGGGTGCCGGCGAGGAGTCTGCCGGCGTCGTCCTGGAGCGAGACGACGCCCTGCACGGTGTCCGCGAGCCAGGCGACGACCCGGCGGACGTCGCGCCCGCCCGGCCGCAGGTGCTCCAGCAACTCCTCCGCCCAGGCCGAGCCGTCGGCGCCCCGCACCCCCGCCCGACGGTTCCCGTCCTCTCTGCCAGCCACTTCGCCGTTCACCTCGTCCTGCACCTCTTCACAACGTACCGGTCGGGGACGTTACCCCACGCATCCATGAACGCGAGGTGGGCGGACGCCGGCGCCGCCCGCCTGCGCGGCGGTCGGGCCTGAAGGGCATAGGCTCGGCGAATGGCGAAGTACTTCGACGTGCACCCCGACAATCCCCAGCCGCGCACCATCGCCCAGGTCGCCGAGAGCGTCCGCTCCGGTGCGCTGATCGCGTACCCGACGGACTCCTGCTATGCGCTGGGCTGCAAGCTGGGCAGCCGTGACGGCATCGACCGGATCCGGGCCATTCGCCGCCTGGACGACCGGCACCACTTCACCCTGGTCTGCCAGGACTTCGCACAGCTCGGCCAGTTCGTGCGGGTCGACAACGACGTGTTCCGCGCGATCAAGGCGTCGACGCCCGGCAGCTACACGTTCATCCTGCCCGCGACGAGGGAGGTGCCGCGCATGCTGCAGCATCCGAAGAAGAAGACGGTGGGCGTGCGCATCCCCGACCACGTCGTCACCCAGGCGCTGGTCACCGAGCTCGGGGAGCCCCTGCTGTCGAGCACGCTGCTGCTGCCCGACGAGGACGAGCCGATGACCCAGGGCTGGGAGATCAAGGACCGGCTCGATCACGTACTCGACGCGGTGGTCGACTCCGGGGACTGCGGCACCGAGCCGACGACGGTGATCGACTTCTCGGGCGGCGAGGCCGAGATCGTGCGGAAGGGAGCGGGTGACACGTCCCGGTTCGAGTAAAGCCGTCCCCAAGGGGGAGGGGGTGCCGCGAGCCGTTTCCATGGTGCGTGCAACCATGCGTGCGGCCCGGTGCGACCGGGTCGGCAACCTGTTCACCGTGAACCACCTAGAGAGGCACCCCCCATGACCTCCGTACAGGGAACAGACGTCGACATCCCCACCGAGGACGGTGTGGCGGACTCCTACCTGGCCCATCCGGGCGACGGCCTCCCCCGGCCGGGCGTCCTTCTCTACCAGGACGCCTTCGGACTCCGTCCCCACCTGCGGCAGATGGCCGACCGGCTCGCCGGTGCGGGCTACGCGGTCCTCGTGCCGAACGTCTTCTACCGGCACGGGCGCAGCCCGGTCCTCGACCTGCCCGAGTTCATCGACCCCGCGGCCAGGCCGGAACTGTGGCAGCAGATCGTCCCGGTCATGCAGTCCCTGACGCCCGAGCTCGCGGTGCGCGACGCCGGCGCCTATCTGCGCTGGATGGCCGAGCGGCCCGAGATCGCCGACGGCCCGGTCGCCCTCACCGGGTACTGCATGGGCGCCCGGCTCGCCCTGCGCACCGCCGGTGCCTACCCGGACCGGGTGGCCGCCGCGGCCGGTTTCCACGGCGGCCAACTGGCGACCGACGCTCCGGACAGCCCGCACCTGGCCGCCGAACACATCACCGCGGAGCTGTACTTCGGGCACGCCGACGCGGACCAGTCGATGCCGCCGGAGCAGATGGAGCGCCTCGCCGCCGCGCTGACCGCGGCCGGGGTCCGCCACCGGTACGAGGTGTACGAGGGCGCCCACCACGGTTACACGCAGGCCGACACCTCGGCGTACGACGAGGCCGCGGCCGAGCGGCACTGGGCGGCGCTGCTGGATCTGCTGAAGCGGACGTTCTGAGCGGCCGGTCCGCGTCGCGGCACCTCGCTCGCGCGGATGCGATGATCGAACCGTGACCGACTTACTGACGCCACAGGACATCGCCCGCCGCACCGCCGCCGCAGCCGAGGCGGCCGTCGCGGCGGGGCGGCATCTCGGGCTCACCGTCACCGACGCCAAGGTGCTCTACGAGCTGTTCTCCGTCGTCGTGCACCTCGCGCCGTCTCCGGTCGTGGCCCGCATCCCCACCGTTGTGCCGACCTACGCCGACCTCGACTCCCTGACACACCGCCAGCGGGCGGAACTGGACGTGACCCAGTGGCTCGCGGATCAGGGAGTCCCGGTGATCCCGCCGAGCCCGCTCGTCCCGGCGGAGCCCGTGCGGCGCGACGGGTTCTCGATGACGTTCTGGCAGTTCGTCGAGGAGGACCGGGACAGGGGGACCGACTACGCGGCGAACTCCGCGATCACCGCCGACCTGCACGCCGCACTGCGCACGTACCCCGGTCGGCTGTCCTTCCTGTCCGCGGCCGAGCCGCGTTTCATCACCGAAGCCCTCGAGTCGCTCGAACAGTGCCCCGACCTCGTCGATCCGGCCGACCTGGACCGCGCGCGCCGCGAGTGGCAGGTCCTGGAACCGCTGGTGCGCTCACGCGCGGCGTTCGAGGAACGGTTCCCGGACATCGACCTCCAGCCCATCCACGGCGACTCGCCGCCCGCGAACATCTTTCCCGGCGTGGACGGGGACCTCTACTCCGACTTCGAGCTGATCACGTTGGGGCCCGTCGAGTGGGACCTGGCCGCTCTCGGGCCCGACCTCGAAGCCGCCTACGACCGCCGGGCCCAGAGCAAGGGCATGAGGCCGCTGGACCAGGACGTACTGCGCTTCGTGAACGCCGTGGGAATGCTGCGGACCATCGCCGCGCTCAGCCTCGTACCGCAACTGCCCGCGCTGCTCGAGTACTTGAAGCCGGTCATCGACCAGTGGCGCACCGCGCCGTTCGCCGGCGGCCTGACCGACTGACTGGCCGTCGGGTCGCGCCGAACGTGGCGGGAACCGTGGCGAGTTGGGCCTTCTCCAGGTAGTTGGCAACGACCGTCAGCCCTCGGCCCGGGCACGCCTGGTGAGCGGTCAGCCGGTTCAGTGGCCGCGAACGGCTCACCGGCGCCGATCCCGCCCTCGACGAAGTAGCGGCTCCCGTATCGAATCGGCGAGTTCCGGTACGGGAAGGCGGACAGCGCCCGCCTCATGGGGCCTCCGGGGTCACCGCGCTGCAGCACCCGGATCAGCAGGGTGTACAGGGCGTGCTCATGGGTCCTCGCAAGGACGAGCGCCGGGTCCGGAGCCCGGAGCCCGGAGCCCGGAGCCCGTACCTACGGTGCCCGTAACCTACGGTGCCGTCACCAGACTTCGTGCGCCGCGCAGGCACCCGGTCCCGCGGGCCGGTTCAGGGATGCTCGTGCGAGACCCCGGCGGAGTCGAAGGTGGCCATGTCACGCAGGGCACGCACCGCCGCCTGCACGAGCGGCAGTGCCAGCAGGGCTCCGGTGCCCTCACCGAGCCGCAGCCCCAGGTCGAGCAGGGGATGCAGTCCGAGATGCCGCAGGGCGATGGCGTGCCCGGGCTCGACCGAGCGGTGTCCCGCCACGCAGGCGGCCAGGGAGTCCGGGGCCAGCGCGGCCGCGACCAGGGCCGCCGACGATGCGATCACACCGTCCAGGACCACCGGGACCCTGCGGGCGGCGGCACCCAGCACGAACCCGGCGATCGCGGCGTGCTCCAGCCCGCCGACCGCCGCCACCACTGCGACCGGGTCGTGCGGGTCCGGCCGGTGCAGTTCCAGAGCCGTGCGCACCACACCCACCTTGTGCCGCCGGGTCGGATCGTCGATTCCCGCTCCGTGACCGGTGACGTCGTCCGGGTCCGCGCCGGTGAACGCGGCGATCAGCGCCGCGGACGCGGTGGTGTTGGCGATCCCCATGTCGCCGGTGATCAGGCAGCGGCAGCCGCCGTCGACGAGTTCCGCGGCGACGCCGATGCCGACCTCGAATGCGCGGACGGCATGGTCACCTGCTTCCGTTGCTTCCGTCGGAGGGGCGGGGGGCGGACGCGGTGCGCTCGGGCGCGCGTCGAGGGGGCGCGGCGGCTCCCGGCAGGGCCGACGTACGGAGGGAGCCGACCGTCTTCAGTAACCGGTCGGCAGGCTGCCGCAGCCCGGGATGGGCCAGGACGGTGTTTCTCAGTCCGCGCACCGGTCTGCGCCACATCCTGTGGGCCGTCGCCACCGGGTGCGGGCGCACGGCGAACCCCTCGCCCACCCGCAGCTCACGGGTCTTGAGCCAGTCCTTGTACTCCATGTCGCCGCGCCCGAGATCCACGCAGGTCACTCCGTGCGCGCCGGCCGCCTCCGCCAACCTCAGATGCATGATCAGCCCGGGCGAGTAGCGGCGGAACTCGGGGTCGTACGCGGGAAACCAGGTCGCCAGCACCGTGCGCGACCTCGGCCCGAAGTGCGCGGCCACCGGCCGGTCGCCGGCGTACAGCACGGACAGCACACCTGTGAAGTGGTCGTCCCGGGTATGGAACAGGTCGTCCACCAGGTGCACGATCCACGGCCGGGCGAACCGGTCCATCCGTCCCGTCCTGCGGTACTGCGCGGACTTCCACTCCATGAGCCGGCGCAGCATCCGCGGGTCACGCTCGTCGAAGACGAACCGCACCTCGCCGATGTCGCGCCCCATGCGGCGTTCTTTGGCCAGCGTGGACTTGGTGAGCCGAGGGGAGGTGCGGCGCAGCCACTCCGCATACCCTCTCTCGTCGTGTTGCAGGTCGATCACGGGCGAGGCGAACGTGCCGGTGACGTGTCTCGCGAAGGGTCCCTGTTCCTCGACGAGGTGGTCGAACTCGAAGACGGACATCCCGCAGGCTCGCAGCAGTTCCCGGGTGTCCCAGGTGATCCCTGGGCGGTGCACCAGAGCCTGGCAGTCGGACAGGCCCAGGCCGATCGCCCGGCCGACGCCGAAGGTCCCGCGCTGGTACGGAAGAAATCCGACGGGCTCCCCGCCCTCCCGCAGGACGGCCACGCGCGCTCCGGGTCGGTGTCGAGCGATCGCCATGGCGAACTGCGGTGACAGGAAGGGGTTGGCGTACTGGGGTGAATCATCCATCGCCCCGTGCCACACGCGGCGAAGCGCGGGGCTCAGCTCGTCGAGGTCGTGGATCGTGATGTCCATATCAGACCTGCCGATCTCCTCGGTTCACGGTTGTCAGAGGCGGCCCTTGAAGGGGGCTCCTCACTGCGTGGTGCTGCCGGTCCGCTGAGGCGGCACGGCAGAGGGTGGTGACGACGGCTGTGCGTGCACTGCGGACCGTGGTGAGCCCCAGGGGGTAGGGCATTTCCCGCACGTCCGGTTCAGGCACACCGGCCTCCTCTGCACTTCGACGTCCGTATGCGCCCGCCTCCGGTCGTACGTCCGGCCGGCTTCGCGGTCGGACGGGAGTGGCGCCTCGCTGCGGCTGCGACGGTCGCAGCGTCCCCCGGCGGCGACGCGGGGGCAAGCCTGCTCATGGGTCTCCAGCGGTTCTCAGCCGGTTCGCACGACGCGCCCGCTGCGGCCGGTCACACGCCAGCATGGTGATGCCGACGCGTTCACACGTGGGCCGAAAGGGCACGTCCGCATGACCCACTGGTCCCCCTTCACCCCCCGGCCGGGAACCAGCCGTCCGGACAGGGGCTTTCGACCCAGAGCCGTCTGCCGCGTCCTTCTGGCATCGGCCCGTGGACAGCAGCCGTCATCCGGACCGGGCAGGATGCGGCCCAGCAGAGGACCAGTGGGTCAACCCTGCCCGGCCTTTGCGAACCCATGTTGATGCGCCGGTCGAAGCCCCAGCGACTCGAAGACGGGCGCGACCGGGCACCACCTGGCCACGGCGGTCGCCTGCCGTCGAGCTGGCCGGCTGATGCGTGGCCGCACACCGGACGGCCGGGTCCGAAGGCTCACCCCGCATGCCTGGCCGCCCGGTGCGTGGCCACGGCCATGACGGCCACGGACGTCAGGGTGAGCCCGGCGCCGGTGTAGAGGGGCGCGGTGTGGCCGAGGCCCGCGGTGAGGGCCAGGCCGCCGAGCCAGGCGCCGAGGGCGTTGCCGATGTTGGACGCGGACACGTTCGCGGAGGCGGCCAGGGCGGCTCCGTGCGCGAAGTCGGTCACGCGCGTGATCAGGCCGGGCACACTGGCGAACCCGGTCACCCCCATCAGGAACGTCAGTGTCACCGTCGCGGCAAGGCTGTCGGCCAGCAAGCCGAACACCGCCAGGACGGCGGTGAGTCCGAGCAGGGCGAGGACCAGGGCACGGTCACGGTCGTGGTCGGCCGCTCGCCCGCCGATCGCGTTCCCGACGACCAGTCCGATGCCGTACACCATCAGCAGCCAGGAGACGTCCCCCGGTGAGAACCCGCCGACCTCGGTGTAGGTGTAGGCGATGTAGCTGAACGCGCCGAACATCCCGCCGTACCCGAGCGCGGTGGCCGTCAGCGTGAGCCAGACCTGTGCCGAGCGGAAGGCACGCAGTTGGGCCCGCAGGCCGTTCGGTGGGCCCGTACGGCCTCGCGGTGCCTGTCCCGCCCACGCGGGGACGAGGGCGACGATGCCTGCCAGCGCCAGCACACCGATCGCGGTGACCGCCCAGAACGCCGCCCGCCAGCCCCAGCGCTCGCCGATCCAGGCGCCGAAGGGCACGCCCAGTACGTTCGCGACGGTGAGCCCGGCGAACATGACCGCCACCGCGCGGGACTTCCTCTCCGGCGCCACCAGACCGCGCGCGACCAGCGAGCCGATGCCGAAGAACGAGCCGTGGCACAGCGCCGCGACGATCCGGCCGAGCAGCATCACCGGATAGCTCGGCGCGACGGCCGACAGCAGGTTGCCCACGACGAACAGCGCCACCAGGCCGACCAGGACCGTCTTGCGGGGCAGTCGCGCCGTCGCCGCGGTCAGGACGATAGCGCCGATCGCCACGCTCAGCGCGTACCCGGAGATCAGCCGCCCCGCCGCCGCCTCGGACACCGCGAAGCTCGACGCCACCTGCGGCAGCAGCCCGGCGATCAGGAACTCGGTCAGCCCGATGCCGAAGCCGCCGAGTGCCAGCGCGATCAGCCCACTTGGCGTCCGTCGCCGTTCGGGCGGGCGGTCGCGTAAGAGGAAGTCCGTGTCCGTGGCGCCGCATTCACTCATGCATCCACCGTCGGCCGTGGCGCCGCGTCCCGCCCATGGACAAAGATCGGCGGCTCTTGGACGAACGTCACCCGCGTGGCGGCCGCCCTGCGCGCCGCCGCGGACGGCCACGCGGGGCGGACGCAAGCTGGAGGCATGCCCTCATCGCCTGCCGGCAACACGAGACCTGTGAGGAGCAATGGGTGGCGTGCGTGTCTGCTCGGCGGGGCCGTGTTCGCCGTGGGCATGGCGGGCACCACCCTGCCGACGCCCCTGTACGGCCACTACCAGGAGAAGTTCGGGTTCTCCGAGCTGACGGCCACCGTCGTGTACGCGGTGTACGCCTTCGCGGTGATCGGTGTGCTGCTGCTCGCGGGCAACGCCTCGGACGCCGTGGGCAGACGGCCGGTGATCGTGTCGGCCCTGGGCTGGCTGTACGCCGGCCGGTTGCTTTCGGGGCTGTCCGCCGGTCTGCTCACCGGGGCCGCCACGGCGTATGTGATGGAGCTGGCGCCGCGTGATGGCGCCGCCCGGGCCACGCTCGTCGCGACCGCCGCCAACATGGGCGGCCTGGGCTGCGGTCCGCTGCTCGCCGGGGTGCTGGCGCAGTACGCTCCCTGGCCGCTGTATCTGCCGTTCGTCGCGCATCTCGCCCTGGTGGCCTGCTCGGTCACCGTGGTGCTGTCGCTTGCGGAGACCGTGCGGGAGCGGCGGCCGCTGAGCACCGTACGGCCGCAGCGGCCCAGCCTGCCGCCGCGGGTGCGGTCGGTGTTCGGTCCGGCGGCGACCGCCTCCTTCGTGGGGTTCGCCCTGCTCGGCGTGTTCACCTCGGTCAGCCCGGCGTTTCTCGCCGAGTCCCTGCACGAGCGCGACCACGCCGTGAGCGGGGCGATCGTGGCGATGGCCTTCTTCGCCTCGATCGCCGGGCAACTGGCCGTCGGCCGAATCGGGGTGAGCCGGTCGCTGCCGCTGGGCTGCGCGGCACTCCTCTTCGGGCTGGCGCTGCTCGCCGGGGCGCTGCGCTGGGACCTGCTGCCGCTGGTGGTGGCGAGCGCGATCGTCGGCGGGAGCGGTCAGGGGCTGGCGTTCCGCGCGGCGCTGTCCGCGGTGGCCGCGGCCTCGCCGGCGGACCGGCGGGCGGCGGTGATCTCGACGCTGTTCGTGGTGGCGTACGGCGGTATCTCGCTGCCGGTCGTCGGGGTGGGGGTGCTGACGGGTCCGATCGGGCTGGAGGGCGCCGGCCTGGTGTTCATCGCCTGCATGACCGTCCTGGTCCTGACCGCCGCCGGCTATCTGGTCCGGCGGCCGGTGCCGGCGCGGGCGTGAGCCTCGGCCGGTGCGGCTGTGTGGACCTAGGCGACTTCCGGCAGGGCGGCGAGCCAGTCGGTCAGCAGCCGGTTGGTCTCCTGTGGGCGTTCCTGCTGGATCCAGTGGCCGCAGCCGTCGAGGAGGTTCGAGGAACGCAGACCGGGCAGGGTGGTGGGGTAGGCCTTGATCGCGTCGGCCAGCCAGGTGGTGGAGGCGTCGAGGGCGCCGCCGAGGAACAGTGCGGGCTGGGTGAGGGGGGCGCCGTTGTGGTCGGCGAGGTCGGCCCAGTCGCGGTCCATGTTCCGGTAGCGGTTGAGGGCCCCGGTCATGCCGGTGCGTTCGAACTCCCCCGCGTAGACGTCCAGGTCGGACTCCGCCAGCCAGGAAGGCAGATGGCCGGCCGGGAAGCGGTCGCGCAGGGTGCCGCCGTGGGTGACGAAGTGCGGGTCGGGGGCGCCGGGGCCCGGCATGGTGTCGGCGGACAGGGCGGCGTAGAAGCCCGCGAGCCAGCCGCGGACGTCGGGCTCGATCTCGGCCTCGGCCCGACCCGGCCGCTGGAAGTAGGAGACGTAGAACTCCTCCGGGCCGCCCATCCGTGCGAACGCCTCGCTCGGTTTCGGACCGCCGGGCGGGGTGTAGGGCACGCTCAGCAGTCCGACCGCGTGGAAGACATCGGGGTGCAGCAGCGCGGTGGTGGCGGCGATGGTCGCGCCCCAGTCGTGTCCCACGATGACCGCGGACCGCTCGCCGAGGGCGTCCACCACGGCGACGTTGTCCGCCACCAGCTCCAGCATCCGGTAGGCGTCGAGCGCATCGGGCCGTGAGGAGCGGCCGTATCCGCGCACGTCGACGGCGACCGCGCGGTATCCGGCGGCCGCCAGCGCCGGGAGTTGGTGGCGCCACGAGTACCAGCACTCGGGGAAGCCGTGCACGAGGAGGACCAGGGGCCCTGTTCCCTGCTCGACGAGGTGGATCCGGCCGGCGGGAGCGGGGACCAGGCGGTGGGTGACGTCCGTCGCATGGGCGGGGTGCGGCATGTTTCTCCTCCGGAGCTGCGCGGGGTTCCGCCATGCTGCGTCGGCCGGAAGAGGTGTCGCGAGTCTCCTTGCCGGTTCGGCAAAGTCGCGGGTTCGGCCTCACCCGACCTGCCTCAAGATCCGGCACGCGCCGACAGCGCCCGGCGCAGGCATCCGGCGAGTTGTCCGGCGATCGTGCCGTCCAGGTCGAGACAGGGGTTGAAGATCGTGACGTCCAGGCCTGCGGCCCTCGGGTCGCCCAGTGCCGTGCTCAGTACGCTCTCCAGTTCCCGCCAGGTCAGTCCGTCCGGCTGCCTGTAGTCGACCGCGGGCATGATCGCGTCGTCCAGGACGTCGACGTCGAGGTGCACCCAGAACCCGGTGCTCGCATCGGCGGTGAGCCGTTCGACGGCCCGGCGCGCGACGCTGTCCGCACCCGCCTCACGGACGCCTTCGAGGTCGATCGCGTGCAGCCCGGCCGGCAGCGGCTGCATTCCGGCCCGGGCGGAGTCGTCCGCGTCACGGAAGCCGAGGGCCATCACGTCCTCGTCCCGCAGCAGGGGCCCGCGGCCCTCCAGGTCGGTGAGCAGCCCGGGGCCGCGGCCGGTGGCGAGGGCGAGTTCCATCGAGGCCGCTTCGCCGTACGGCTCGGCCGAGGGCTGGTAGAAGTCGGTGTGGCCGTCGAGGAACAGCAGTCCGGGGCGGCCGCGGCGGCGCAGGGCGAGGAGGTTGCCGAGCAGGACGGTGCAGTCGCCGCCGAGGACGACCGGGAAGTGGCCGGCGTCGAGGACGTTGCCGACGGCGTCGGCCAGTCGGACCGAGTACTCGGCGATGCCGTGGGGATTGAGCACGCCCGTGTCGGCGTCGCGCGTCGGATCGTACGCCGGCGGCTCGACCCGTCCCGCCCGCACCGCGTCGAGACCGGTGAGCAGACCGGCGCCCAGGAGAGCCGCCGGCAGCTCCTGGACGCCGGACGGCCGCAGGCCCAGCACGGACGGTGCCTCGATGATCGCGAGTCGCCGCATGTCCGGCTCCTCTCCAGCGCTGCCTGTCGGCCCCCATCACTCTCCATCTGTGCCACATCCACCGGGCCGACACCACTCGTGGCAGTAGCACACTTCCCCAGGCGCGGCCTCCGTCTGGCCGAATCTCATCCCTGCGTGACCGGAGTTCACGCCCTGTGATGCAAAATTCAACGGCTACCGGCGGTAAACGCTTGCTTTCGCACTCCCTTGCCCCGTACACCTTGCTCGACAACAGGCCAGGACTCTGGGGGGAGTTGGCTAATGCAAGGCACGGTTGACGGGTTCCGCTACGGTGCGGTGACCCCGGTGGCGGCCTATCTGATGGCCTGCCTGGGAGGGGCGTTGGGGCTGCGGTGCATCGTGCGGTCCCTGCTCGACGGACAGTCGTGGAAGCCGGGCTGGCTGGCGCTCGGTGCGGCCTCGATCGGCTGCGGCATCTGGACGATGCACTTCATCGCCATGATCGGCTTCCAGGTCGAGGAGACCCGGATCCGGTACGACACGGGGCTGACCGTCCTCAGCCTCGCCGTGGCGATCTTCGTGGTCGGCATCGGCGTGTTCATGGTCGGCTATCTCGGCGCCGGGCCGGGCCCGCTGACCGGCGCGGGTGTCATCACCGGGCTCGGGGTGGCGGCCATGCACTATCTCGGGATGGCGGCGCTGCGGCTCGACGGCGACATCGCGTACGACGCGTTCACCGTCGGGCTCTCCATCCTGATCGCGATCGTCGCCGCCACCGCCGCGCTGTGGGCGGCCGTGACCATCCGCGGTTTCCTGACCAGTCTCGGGGCGAGCCTCGTCATGGGGGTGGCCGTCTCCGGAATGCACTACACGGGCATGGCGGCCGTCAGTGTGCACCTGCACAGCACGACGGGCGCGTCGTGGGCCGGGGACTCGCCCAGCTCGCTGCTGCTGCCCATGCTGCTGGGGCCGACCATCTTCCTGCTGCTGGCCGGAGTGGTGGTGATGTTCGACCCGCTGCTGGTTCTCGGCGACGGCGAGTGGAACCGCTCCGGCGCGGACCGGCGCCGACGGGACGACCCGAGCCAGGCCGAGGTGCAACAGCCGCGCCAGGACTCCGGGTTCGAGGCGTTCGGCGACACGCCGGAGCCGCGCCGCAAGCCCTACGCCCGCAAGTGGTGACCGGGGCGGGGGCCGGCCGACGCGCCGCGCCCCGGCTCCCCCTCTCGGCCTTCTCTGGATCGTTGTTACGGTGCACCGGTGTCTGATTCCTCACGCGATACCGCCGAAGGCGCCGGCTGGGGCGCCACCGAACTCGGCACGTACAAGCGGCTGATGCCGGCCAAGGTCGAGAAGATCTCGTGGCTCGACCCCCGGATGCTGTGGGCCGCGCGCAACGGTGTGCTGGCGTCCTGGTTCGGGGACCCCACGGGCCGTACCCGCAGCCGCTGGGTGGCACAGCGCACGGCCGCCGGCGCCCCCGCCGACAAGGTGATCCGGAGGGACGACCCCGACCGGTTCTCCTTCCTCGTCATCGGTGACACGGGCGAGGGCGACGATCCCCAATACGCCGTGGTGCCGGGCTTTCTGAAGGCGGGTCAGGACACCAGGTTCACGGTCCTCACCAGCGATGTGATCTACCCGGTCGGCAGCGCCGACGACTACGACACCAAGTTCTTCCGGCCCTACCAGGACTATCAGGCACCCATCTACGCGATACCGGGCAACCACGACTGGTACGAGGACCTGGGCGCGTTCATGCGCGTCTTCTGCGACGACGCCCCGCCCCTCGCCCCGGAGCCCGCGCCGCGCCGGTTCAGCCGGGCCTGGCTACGTGAGCTGCTGTGGCACCGGCCGCGCAAGGGAGACGGCCAACGGCTGGACGAGGCGAGGGCGTTGAGGTCGGCCGCCGCCCAACAGACCGTCCAGCCGGGGCCGTACTGGGCGATCGACGCCGGGCCGGTGCGGCTGATAGCCATCGACACCGGGCTGCTCGGCACCATCGACGCCGAGCAGGGGGCATGGCTGCGCGAGGTCTCGAAGGACCCGCGCCCGAAGATCCTCATCACCGGCTCGCCCCTGTACGTGGACGGCGAACACCACCCCTGCGAGATCGAGGGCGGCGGCACCGTCGACGAGATCGTCCGCGACCCGGCCCACCGCTATGTCGCGGCGATAGGCGGCGACATCCACAACTACCAGCGCTATCCGGTCCAGGTGGACGGCCGCACGATCCAGTACGTCGTCTCGGGCGGCGGCGGTGCCTTCATGCACGCCACGCACACCATCCCCCGGGTCGACATCGCGAACGTCACCGAGAAGGAGTTCCGCTGCTATCCGCTGCGCGGCGACTCCCTGGCCTTCTACAGCACGCTCTACGGCCGCCGGCTGCGCCTGCGCCGCTTCTTCACGCTGACCGAGGAGCAGGCCACGGCCGTCATCGCCGAACGCCTGGAGATCCAGCCGGGTCGCGCGGCGGCCCCGGACGCCCGCATCACGTGGCGCACGCGTCTGGTCGCGGGCCTGCTGGGCACCGGACGCCGCCCGGACCGGGCCAAGCGGTTCCGCCTGCCCGTGCGCAAGATCTACACCTCGCTGTTCTCCCCGAGCTCGGCGACGTACAGCCCGCCCTTCTTCAAGCAGTTCCTCCGCCTGGACGTCGCCCCGGAGACCGTCCGTCTGCGCTGCTACGCCGCGACGGGCAGCCGCGCCCAGGAGCTTCAACCACCGGTCGAGGACGAGGTGACGATCCCGCTGATCTGAGTGCGCACGGCGGGAACACGTCGGGCCGTGATCGAGTTGGCACTGGAACAGACCCATTGAATGTTCAACGATGGAGACGTCCATGGCGCCGACCTCACGCCCGCTGCGCAAGCTGGGCTTCCTCACGATCGGGCTCTTCGACGAGGCGGATCCGCGCCGCGGCCACGAGTCCACGCTGGAGATCATCGAGCTGGGCGAACGGCTCGGTTTCGACAGCGCGTGGCTGCGCCACCGCCATCTGCAGTACGGCATCTCCTCCCCCGTCGCCGTCCTCGCGGCGGCCTCGCAGCGCACCAGCCGGATCGAGCTCGGCACCGCGGTCATCCCGCTCGGCTGGGAGAACCCCTTGCGGCTGGCGGAGGACCTGGCGACGGTCGACCTGCTGTCCGGCGGCCGTATCAATCCGGGCGTGAGCGTGGGCCCGCCGATGCACTACGACCGCGTCAAGGAGGCCCTCTACCCCGACACGGGCGACGTCGAGGACTTCGGCTACGAACGGGTGCGGCGGCTGCTGGACTTCGTGCGCGGCAAGCCGGCCACGGACTTCAGCGGGGTTGAGGGCTTTGAGGTGTTCTCGGATCGGGTGCAGCCGCAGTCCCCCGGACTGGGCAGCCGCATGTGGTACGGCGGCGGCAGCCTGCGTTCGGCGCAGTGGGCGGGCGAGCACGGGATGAACTTCCTGACCAGCAGCGTCGTCAAGGCGGAAGGACCCGAGGACACGGCCGGGGCACCGGATTTCGCGCAGATCCAGCTCTCGCACATCCGCGCCTTCCGCGCCCACCACCCCGACGGCGAGAACGCCCGTGTCTCCCAGGGCCTCGTCGTCATCCCCACCGACTCCGCGACACCGAAACAGCGCGCGAAGTACGAGGAGTACGTCGCCCGGCGCACCCCGCGCACCACCTCGCCGCAGGGTCCGGCACGGCTGCTGTTCGCACCCGACCTCGTCGGCACCTCGGCGGAGATCGCCGAGCGCCTCCACGCCCACGCCGCGTTCCGCGAGGTGGACGAGGTGGCGTTCGCGCTGCCGTTCACGTTCGAGCACGAGGACTATGTGCAGATCCTCACCGACATCGCTACCGCTCTCGGCCCGGCGCTCGGCCGGCGCCCGGGACGATGACCTGATCGAGCAGGTGCAGCGGGGCGGCCCGCACCCCGGCCGCCTCGGTCGCGTCCCAGTGGGCGAGGGCCCGGGGCAGGTCGACGAGGCCGTGCGTCAAGGGGAGTTCGGTCGCGGGCCGGCCGGGTGCCCCGAGGTGGGCGTGGAGCAGTGACTCCAGCCGGCACGAGGCCAAGGTGCCCTCGATGCCGGGGCGCATGGCGAAGCCCGCGCTCGCCGCGTCCGGCAGGTCGTCGCCGAGCCGGGTCCGCGTGAAGTCCAGGGCCAGCAGGCCGCCTCCGACGACCAGGACGTCCTGCCGCCGGCTCATCCGGTCCAGCGCACTCGCGGTGTCGAAGCAGTGCGGGAAGGAGTCGTCGACCACGATCGTGCCGGGGCGCAGCCGCTCGATGTCCAAGAGGCTCGTCGCGCCGCTGACGGCAGTGACGATCACGTCAGCCGCGTAGCAGGCGGCGGGCAGGGTCCGCCCCGACTCGACGACCTGGATCCGCGTCGCCGGATACTCGGACGCCAGCTCCGCCGCCAGCCGCTGAAGCCGCGCGGTGCTGCCGGGCAGGTCGCACAGCAGCAGCCCGGCCGGCGGGCGGGGAGCCGTCGCCAGCAGCAGCCGTAGCGACGAGGTGCCGATCGAGCCGCAGCCGACTACGGCGAGGGACAGCTCGTCGAGACGGCGGCCGGTCGCCGTGAGCGCGGCATGGACGGTCTTCACGACGGCGACGGTCGTCGAGGCGTGCCCGGTGGTGATCGCCGCGCCGGTCGTGGTCTCCCGCAGGACGTCGTAGCCGTACCCGGTGAGCGACGGGATCATGCCCGCGAGCGAGACGCAGCGCGCGCCCAGTGAGGCGGCGTACTCGACGGCGCGGGCGGTGCGGGCGGCCAGGTCGCCCCCGGCCGGGGCCAGTTCGTCGGCGAAGAGCGGAAGGGCGACGAAGCCGGAGTCACCGAGCGGCGTCCCGGTCTCCTCCAGCAGCCGGGCGCGGCCGTCCGGGAAGAGGAGGGAACGGATCTCCTCCCGGCCGAGCCCAGTGCTGTCGTACGGAAGCCCGGCCAGGGCGGCGAGGTGCTGTGGAGTCGGCAGGTATCCGACGAGCGCGGCGTCGAGCCGCGGTCGCCGACGGCGGCCGGTGCCGCGCACGGCCTCGTCGAGCTGCCTCCGCAGGTTCTCGGCGAACCCGGTCACCTCACCGGCCGTGAGGGCGGCCGCCGAGGCCCGCACCGTGACGCGCAGGCTCGCACCATCGGCCAACGGCCGTACGGCCAGGAACACATCGGTGCCGAGCGGCGGCGGGGCGAGGGCGGTGTCGGACTCGTCGGCGTGCAGTGAAAGGCTGCCGCCCGCCTCGGAGCCCAGGGAAGTGAAGTCGAGGAAGGTGAAGAAGAACTGGGCGTGGCACGGCAGTCCCGCCGCCGTGCGCACCTCGCTGGGCCCTTCGGCCCGGGCCAGCTCCGCCTCGGCGGCCAGCCCCCGCAGGTCGTCCTCGAAAGCGACGCCAGGCAGTGCGGGGCGCAGTGCCACCGCCTCCGCGAACGGGCCGAACACCCGATGCGCGTCCGCCGTGGACTCCTCACGTCCGGTGACGGCGAGCCCGAGCACCAGGTCACGCTGCCCGGTGAGTTCGGCGAGGGCGCGGTGGTACGCGGTGAGCAGCGGCGCGTACAGGGTGCGGTGCACCGCTCGGGCGAGTCTGCGCAACGCGCTCGTCGTGGCGGGGTCCACGGTGAATCCCGCGGTGTGGAAGGCCGGTTGTGGGTCGGCGGCCTCGGTGACCGGTCGGCTCAGCACGGGAGGCGTGTAGGGCGCGCGGAGGCGGGCGCGGTACTCCTCGGCCTCGGGTCCGTGCGGGCGTGGCCGTACGGCGGACCGGGTGACGTGATCGCGGAAGGTGCTGTCGAGCGGCGGCAGCCCGTGCGGCAGGCCTCGGTCGAGGTGGTCGTAGGCGGTGAGCAGTTCCCTCGTGAGCAGGGCGGCGCTGTAGCCGTCGCCGATGAGGTGGTGGGCGTGGACGAGCAGGACGTGCTCGGCGGGCGCCAGGGTGAACAGCCGCAGCCGGAGCAACGGCCAGGCCCAGGGCTCCAGTCGGCGCCGCGCCTCCTCGGCGATGCGCTGCTCCAGCAGGCCGGGGTCCGTGAGGGTCTCCGTCTCGACCGGCAGGCGCAACGTGTCGGGCAGCTCCTGCTGTACGGGCGGGCGGGCGCCGGCGGGAAAGACGGTGCGCAGCATCGGATGTCGGGCCACCAGGACGTCGACGGCGCGCTGGAGGACGTCAGGGCGCAGCGGTCCGCTCAGCCGGAACCGGGCGAGCCATCCGGTGCCCGCCTCGGGGTCGATGGTCTCGGCGAGCAGGAAGCCCCGTTGGGATGGGGTAAGGGGGTATGGGTCCGTGGAACGCACGACGGCGGGGGCCGGGTCCGGCGCGGGGGCCACGGTGGCGGTGTCGATGGCCGCCGCGAGTGCGCCGAGGGTGCGGTGGGTGTAGAGGGTCGTCGGCCGTGGGACCGCGGGAAGTTCCGCGCGCAGGCGGGCGAAGAGCTCCAGCACCAGGATGGAGTCGCCGCCGAGTTCGAAGAAGTCGTCCTCGCGGGTGACGTCGGGTGCGTCGAGCAGGGCCGCCCAGATGCGCGCCACGGTGCGCTCGGTGGGGGTGGCGGGCGGGGTTCCGGGCTCGGGGGCGGCAGGGGCGTCGGCCTCTGTCGAGGCGCCGTTGACGGCTGTCGACAGCCGGTTGCGGTCGATCTTGCCGGTACCGGTCAGCGGCATCGACGGGAGCGTGCGGATGCGTCCGGGCAGCATGTACGGCGGCAGCATGCGGGACAGGAAGGCGCGCACCTCGCGGGTGTCCGGCTCGGACGCGCCGGTCCGGGGTTCGAGGTACGCCACGAGACGGCCGTCGACGAGCAGTACGGCGGCACGGGCGACGTCCGGGTGGGTGAGCAGCGCGGCCTCGACCTCGCCGAGTTCCACGCGGTGGCCGCGGACCTTGACCTGGTCGTCGAGGCGGCCGAGGAACTCCAGTACGCCGTCCGGGGTGTGCCGGACCCGGTCACCGCTGCGGTACCAGCGGCGACCGTCACGCTCGACGAAGGTTTCAGCCGTGAGCTGCGGCTCGCTGAGGTAGCCCGGTGTCAACCCGGTTCCGGTGATGAGCAGTTCACCGGCCTCGCCCGGAGCGCAGGGGCGTCCGTCCTCGGTGACGACGGCCAGTTCGGTCCCGGCCACGGGCCGGCCGATGGGCAACTGCCGTACGTCGTCGGCGGGCCGGGTGTCGATGATGTGGCAGGTGGCGTTGATGGTGGCCTCGGTGGGCCCGTACAGGTTGGAGATCCTGTGCCCCGCCGCTCCCCCGCAGGTGTCGAGCAGATCGAACCACCGGCGCACGTGCGCGGCGGGCAGCGCCTCCCCGCCGACGTGCACCCAGCGCAGTGCCGACAGGTCCGGGGGTGTCCCGTCCCGGCTCGCCCGGGTCTCGGCGGCGGTCAGCAGCCGCTCCCACAGGGTCGGCACCGAGCTCCACACCGTGATCCGGTCGTCGACGAGGCGGTCCAGGAGCGCATCGGGGTCGCGCAGCAGGTCCCGGGTGAGGGTGTGGACGGTGGCGCCGGCCAGCAGCGGTGCCAGCAACTGGCGTACGGAGGCGTCGAAGCAGACGGACGCGGTCTGCACGAGGTGGTCGCCAGGGCCGTAACCGAAGGTGCTCAGTGACCAGTCGAGGTAGTTGAGCATGGACCGATGGGTGATGGGCACCGCCTTGGGGCGGCCCGTGGAACCCGAAGTGAAGATCACGTAGGCGATGGCGTCCGGGTCGGCGGGCGGTTGTTCGACGGGGCTCGGCGAGCCCGGGGTCCGGTCGTCGGCCATGACCGGGTTGATGCCGTCCAGCGCGGTGGCTGTGGTGCGCGTCGCCGTGTGGCAGACCACTGCGGTGATGCCCGTGCGGGCCACGTGGTCCCGCAGCCGGGCCACGGGATGGGTCGGGTCCAGGGGCACCCAGCCGGCGCCCGCTCGAAGGATGCCCACCACGCCCACAACGGTGTCCGCGCCGGGATCGGTGAGCAGGCCGACCAGGTCGCCGGGGCGTACGCCGCTCGCCCGCAGCCGGGAGGCGAGGGCTGCGGAGGCGGCGTCGAGTTGGGCGTAGGTGAGGGTGGTGCGGCCGGTGTGCACCGCGACGGCCGCCGGTGTCGCGCGGAACCGGGCGGCCAGCCGTCCGGCCACCCCCTGGGCGCGGTCCGGGGCGGGCTGCTCGGCCGCGGCCGCTGCTCGCAGTTCGAGCGCGTACTCCTGCGCGAGCCGCTCGACGGTCTCGCGGCGGAAGAGGTGCGCGGGGTGGTTCCAGGAGAAGTGCAGGGTGTCGTCCGACTCCCAGCACAGCAGCCCCAGCCTGGTCGCCGCGGAGGCGGTGGCCGCCGCGGTCGGGGTCACGGTGACCGGCCAGTCGCGGCCGTGGCGCACGGGGAAACGGGCGAAGCTGAACCCTGCCGGGGCGACCGTACGGGGAGCGGGGCCGGTGGCGGGCAGCAGCGCGGCGATGTCGGGGCTGGTGAGCGTCGCGTGGGACTCGGCCTCGCGCCAGATGTGCCGCAGCCGCCGGGCCAGGGACGTCACGGGCTCGTCCGTGTCGACGGTGACGAACACCGGGAGCGTGTCGGCGAGCGGACCGACGAGCCGTTCGATCCCGGGCAGCGGCGCTTCCCGCCGGGCACGCGCCACGTTCACGGCGATGTCCGGCTGTCGGCCCCAACGGGCCAGGCAGCGGCCGTAGACGGCGAGGAGCAGATGGAAGAGGGAGACTTCGTGGCGGGCCGCCACCTCGCGCAGCATGGCCGTGAGCGGCGCGTCGAGGGTCGACTGGTGGTGGGTGAGCGGCGGCGCCGGGAGGGCTTGCGGGTCGCCGTCGTACGGCAGTGCCGCGGGCGTGTGCCCGGCGACGCGGTCACGCCAGTACTGCTGGTCCCGGGTGAAGGCCGGGGACCGCCGGTCGGCGCTGACGAGGGCGGCGTGGTCGGCGAACTCGGCTGGCAGAGGGGGTAGTTCGTCAGGGCGGCCGTGGGCGAGGGAGGTGTAGAGCGACCAGACTTCCTCGCAGAGCACCTTCAGGCTGAAACCGTCCGCCGCGCCGTGGTGGACGACGAGAAGGAGGTGTGCGTCGTCGCGGTCGCGGACGAGGAGGGCGCGGACCGGGTCTTCCGCGGTGAGGTCGAAGGGGCGGTTGTACAGCCGTTGTTCGAGGTCGGGCAGCGGTGGCACGGCAGCGTCCGGCTCGTGCACCTGATACCAGCGGGGCGCGGTGTCGGTGGGCTCGGCGGGCGCGATGAACTGACGAGGTGGTGTGGCGTCCCTGGTGATCCTCAGGCGCAGCATGGGGTGGCGGGCGGCGAGTTGGGCGAGGGCGCGGCCGAGGAGGTCGGGGTCGAGGGGCCCGCGGATGGTCTGGCGTATGTAGCCATAGGCGGTGACGCCTTCGTAGAGGGTTTCGGTGGTGAGGAAGGCGAGCTGGAGCGGGGTGAGCGGGTGGGGAGTGTTCTCCTGGGCCCGGCTCACGGGGGCGGGCGCCTCCCGGGCTTCCGGGCTCTGTGTGCTGAGGTGGCCGACCAGTTCGGCGACCGTGCGGTACTCGAAGAGCAGTGTGGCGGGCAGGGGAAGCCCGAGTTCCGCCTCCAGGCGGCGTGCGAGGTCGACGGCGGTGAGCGAGTCCAGGCCAAGGCCCAGGAACTGCTCGTCGTCGGCGATGTCCTCGGGCGCCCGGTGCAGGGCCTCGGCCAGCAGGCGGCGTATCAGGTCGGCGGTGCGGAGCCCGGCGCCTTCGTCGCCGGGCGAGCTGGTGACGGGGTGTCCCTGCGCCCGTCTGGGCGTCTCCGCGGCCGTCACCAGAACGTGAGCGGCCCCGGTCGCGACCGCCGCCCGCAGCCCCTTGATCGCGGCCCGCGAGGACATCGGCCCCAGGCCGCGCGCACGCAGCCGTGCCCCGGCGGCCAGTCCCACGTCGGCAACGGGCCCGAATCCGATCGACCGCCAGGGGCGGCCCGCCGCGCGCTCGGCGGCGGCGAAGGCGTCCAGGAAGGCGTTGGCGGCCGCGTAGTCGCCGAGTGCGCCCGCCAGGCCGGGCAGCACCGAGGAGACGGAGGAGAAGGCGACGCATACGGCCGGTTCCTGACCGTGCCGGCGCAGCGCCTCGGCGAGCAGCGCCGTGCCCCGCACCTTCGCGGCGAGCGTCTGCTCGATCTCCGAGTCGGCCTTGGAGCGGAGCGAGCCGGGCCGGACGGTGCCGGCGGCGTGGAAGACCCCGTCCAGCGGGGGCAGTTCGGCGCACAGCGCCTCGACGGCCGCCTCGTCGGACACGTCGGCCGCGCGGTACCGGGCCCGTGCGCCCTGGGCGCGGAGCTCGGCGAGCAGTTCTTCGGGCACGGTCGCGGAACGTCCGGTCAGGATCAGCTCGCACCCGCCTCGGCCCGCCAGGTCACGCGCGAGCGCCGAACCGAGCCCTCCGGCTCCCCCGGTGATCAGATAGGTGCCGTCCGAAGGCAGTTCCCCGGACGCGGCGGGAGCGTCCGCCACGTCGGCGGGCGTACGGCTGAGCCTGCGCCCGGAACGCCACGCGACGGTACCCTCGGCGCCCGGCTCGTGGGCCGAGTACAACTCGCGTTCCAGGGCATCGACTCGGACGGCGAGCGTGTCGGCGGAGGACAGGTCGACGCCGCGGGCGGCGAGCCCCGGGTGCTCCTGCGGAAGGGCCAGCGCGAAGCCGTGCGGGAGTGCCTGCGCGGGGCTCGTCGGTTCCGTCGGTGTGCCGGTGGCGTAGGCGTCCTCGGTGACCACCAGCAGGCGGGAGCAGTCGGCGGGGAGGTGGTCGAGGGCGTGGCGCAGGGCGGTGAGGGTGGCTTTGGTGACGGCGTCGAGGTCGTCGTGCGCCGCCTCGGCCTCTGCCAGCCATACGACGGTGTCCGCCGGCGTCGCGGCCTGGTCGTGAGCCGTGTCGTCCCTGACGACCGTCACCCCACGACCGGCGAGCCGCTGGCCCAGCGCCCGGCCGAGCGCCCGGTCGCCGCTGAGCAGCCGCACCACGGCAGGGCCATCAGCGGGCGTGAGCGGCGCCTCCCGCCAGTCGAGGCGCCGCACGACAGGCATCGCGCCGGTCTCGCGCGGCCAGTGACGGGTGCGTTGGAGGGGGTACGTCGGCACGGGCACCTTTGGCCGCTGCCCGGGCGCCGGGGTCGTACGGTCCAGAGTCGTCCCGCGTGCCCACAGCCGACCGGCCGTCTCCAGCAGGGCCCGTGATGTCGGCGCTGTCGCCGAGGAAGGACCTGCCGCCGGGGAAGGCCCTGCCGCCAGGGAAGGACCTGCTGCCAGGGAAGGCCCTGCCGACAACACCGCCACATCGGCGCCGCCCCGCGCGCCGGCCACCGCCCGGACCGCCACACCCAGGGTGTCCCCCGGGCCGAGCTCGACGAAGGTGTCGTAGCCCTCGTCCAGGAGCCGCGCCACCGCCGCCCCGAACCGGACCGGCTCGACCGCGTGCCGCTGCCAGTAGCCGGGCGTGAGGCCGGGCTGCCACTCGCCGGTGACCGTGCTGAGCATCGGTACGGCCGGCGGTTTCACCGACAGTGTCTTGGCGGCGTCCCGCAGCGGGGCGAGGGCCGGTTCCAGCAGGGGCGAGTGGAAGGCATGGGAGACGCGGAGCCGGCGCGTGGCCACGCCGCGCCTCGTCAGCGCCGCGACGGCACGGTCCACTGCGTCCTCGGTCCCCGAAATCACCACCTGCCCGGGCCCGTTGACGGCGGCGACGCTCACCGCTCCCGCGAACTCGGCGACGGTGTCCTCGTCCCCTCGCACCGCGGCCATGGCGCCGGGGAGGGCCAGTTCGCCCACCAGCCGCCCGCGCTCCGCGGCGAACCCGACCGCCTCGGCCAGGCTCAGCGAACCGCCGACGCACGCCGCCGCGATCTCGCCGACGCTGTGCCCGGCGACCGCGTCGGCGGACACGCCCCACTCCCCCAACTGCCGGGCCAGCCCCACCCCGAACGCGACGAGCAGCGGCTGCGCCACCTCCGTCCTCGCCAACTCCCCGGGGTCCACGAGGGGATCGAGGCACCACTCGGCGAGCGAGCGCCCGAGCACGGGCCCCGTCAGCGACGATGCCTCGTCCAGAGCCTCCCGGAAGGCCGGAGCCGACCGGTACAGCTCCCGGCCCTGGCCGGGTAGCTGGGCGCCCTGGCCCGGCAGCAGGAACACCGTGCGGGGCCGGTTCAGGGCAGTCGTGAAGTCCGCCGGGCGGGCGGCCTGGAGGCGGTCCGCGAGGTCGCCGTCGGCGACCACGGCGAGCCGGTGACGGCCGTCGTCCCGGGCGGTGTTGACGGTGGCGCAGATGTCCGCCTCCCGCACGGACGGGTGCCTGCGGACATACGCGGCCAGGTCGGCGGCGGCCACCTCGAGCGCGTCGGCGCTGTGGGCCGACAGTGTGAGCAGGTGCGGACCGTCGGCGGGCGGGGTCGGGGCGGTTGTCCGCCCGGGTGCCTCTTCCAGGACGGCGTGGGCGTTGGTGCCGCCGAAGCCGAAGGCGTTGACGCCCGCGATCAGGGGTCCTGGGCTCGGCCATTCCCGCTGCTCGGTGGCCAGTTGGAAGCCGGGGGCGACGCGCTCCAGGTAGGGCGCGGGCGGGGTGGCGTTCGGGGAGGGCGGGATCTGCCGGTGCTGGAGTGCCAGGATCGTCTTGACCAGGCTCGGCATGCCGGCGGCGTTGAGCAGATGTCCGATGTTCGCCTTGACCGAGCCGAGCAGGCGGGGCTGTCCGTCCGCGCGGGGCGGGAAGGCGTGCCCGAGGGACTGGGCCTCGATGGGGTCGCCGACGGGGGTGCCGGTTCCGTGCGCCTCGACGTACGACACCGTGTCGGGGTCGATGCCGCACTCGCCGTATGCCCGGGTGATGACCTCGCGCTGGGTGCGCGGGTTCGGGGCGAGCAGGCTCAGCGACCGGCCGTCGTTGTTGACGGCGGTGCCCCGGACGAGGGCCAGTACCGGATCGTCGTCCCGCAGTGCGTCGTCGAGGCGGGCCAGGACGAGGGCCGCTCCGCCCTCGCCGGGCACGATGCCGTCGGCGGTGGCGCCGAAGGGGCGGCTGCCGCCCGTCGGGGACAGTGCGCCCGCGTGGGCGAGCAGGCGGTGGCCGGTCGGGGTGAGGGCGAGTTGGACGCCGCCGACGACGGCGACATCGCACTCGCCGCTCTGGAGGCTGCGCCGTGCCAGGTGGAGGGCGACGAGCGCCGAGGAGCAGGCGGTGTCGACCGCCAGGGCGGGGCCGTCGAGGTCGAGTGTGTGGGAGAGGCGGGCGGCGATCAGGTTGGGCAGGTTGCCGGTGAGGGCGCCCGGGTGCGCGGCCAGGTCGCCGTCGCCGGCCGGGGCGAGGATCTCGCGGTATCCGCTGTCGCCGACGGCGGCGAACACACCGACCCTGCGGCCGTCGCGCCGCGCTCCCGCGTACCCGGCGCGCTCCAGGGCTTCGTGGGCCAGTTCGAGGAAGATCCGCGCCTGTGGGTCGGTGGCGCGGGCCTCTTCGTCGTCCATGCCGAAGCAGCCGGCGTCGAAGTGTGCGGGGTCGGGGAGGAAGGAGCCGAAGAGGTCGGGGGCGTCGTCCCAGCGGTCGTCCGGTACGGCCCTCAACGTGTCGCGGCCGGAGCGGAGCAGTTCCCAGAATGCCTCAGGTGTCTCCGCGCCGGGGAAGCGGCAGGCCATGCCGAGGACGGCCACCGGTCCCTCCCCCGGGCGCTCGCCGGACGCCGTGGAAACCCGCCGCGCCGCGGACACTCCGTCGCCGTCCCCGGTCAGGGACAGCACATGCCCGGCCAGCGCGGCCACGGTGTCATGGTCGCGCAGCGCCCGGGGTTCCACCGTGACGGAGAAGGCGTCCTCGATGCCGGCGAGCACCGCCATCGCCTTGAGCGAGGAGCCTCCTAGGGCGAAGAAGCGGTCGTCCCGGTCGATGGCCGCCGGGGAGAGGTCCAGCGCCTGTGCCCAGATCCCCCGGATCGCTTCCTCGACGTCCCGCCGCGAACGCGGCGCGCCCCTCTGCGGACGGCCCTCCGCACGCACCGCTGCCGCCAACCGCTCCTCGACGGCCGCATAGGCGCCCGCCTCGAACCGGTCGCGCATCAGTGCTCGGCGCAGCTTGCCGCTCGTCGTCCGGGGAAACGCGCCCGGCGGCAGGGGCAGCACCCGGACGTCGTCGTGTCCCAGCGCTTCCCGGACCCGGGCGGCGGCCGCGTCCAGCACCGGAAGTGCCGTGGCCAGGACGGGCCTTGCCCATTGCACGAAGACCACCACCCGGTCGCCCCCGGTGTCCGGATCGGTGGACCCGATCGCCGCCACCGTCCCCTCGGGCAGCCCCGCAGTGGCGGCGGCGGTCTCCTCCAGGTCGGGTGCGTGGAAGGTACGGCCGCCGACGAACACGACGTCCTTGTGCCGGCCGGTGACGCACAGCCGGCCCTCGCTCAGAAAGCCCAGGTCGCCGGTGCGCAGCCAGCCCTCGCGGAACGCGGACGCGCTCGCTGCGGGAGCGCGGTGATAGCCGCGTGCGAGCTGCGGACCGCGTACCTCGACATGCCCGATGCGCCGGTCGCCGAGGGCTCGGCCGGAGTCGTCCGTGACCCGGATCTCGCAGTCGGGGACGGGGCGGCCGAGGTCCATGAACTCGACGGTGTCCGGGCCGGGTTCCGCGGGGACGGCCCTGCCTCGGCTCAGCGCCTTGCGGTCCAGGCGCAGGGGCGCGGCGACCTCCCCGAGCGGGGGCACGGTCACGGCGAGAGTGGCCTCGGCCAGTCCGTACACCGGAAGCATCGCCGTGGCGTCCAGCCCGGCCGGCTCCGCCTTGGCGGTGAACTCCCGCCACACACGCGGTGCGATGGGCTCGGCGCCCACGAGCATCAGGCGTACGCGGCTCAGGTCCAGTCCCGCCCAGGTGCTGTCCGGCACCCGCCGCACCGCGAGGGCGAGCGCGAAGTTCGCCGCCGACAGCAGGGTGGCCCGATGCCGTGCCACCGACTCCAGCCACAGCGCCGGGCGCTTGGCGAAGGTGAGGGGTTCGAGCCGTATCTGCTTCAGGCCGGCCGCCATGGGGACCAGGTGGGTGCCGATCAGACCCATGTCGTGGAAGTACGGCATCCAGGTGGCCACGACGTCGTCGGGCGTGACCGCCGTGGCCGCGTGGATCTGGCGGAGGTTCGCGAGGACGGCCTCGTGGGTGAGTTCCACGCCCTTGGGGTCGCCGGTGCTGCCGGAGGAGAACTGGAGGAACGCCAGGTCCTGGGGGTTCCGGCGGTGAGGCAGCGTGCGCAGCGGGCGGGCCTCGCGCAGCGCGCCCAGCCGCAGGGCCCGCACCGGTTCCGGCAGCTCGGCGAGCAGGTCCTCGCAGGCGTCGTCGACAAGGACGGCGGGCCGGCCGAGGAACTCCCACACCGGTCCGACCCGGCGCGGCTCCGGTGCGAGCGGTACGGGCACCAGCCCTGCGGCCAGCGCTCCCCAGAACAGTGGCTGGAAGTCCGCGCCGAGAGCGGCGAGGAGCGGGACGGGGGTGCCGGGCCGAAGTCCCGCCGCGCGCAGGCCGCCCGCTACGCGCAGCGCGTCGTCGCGGAGTTCGGCGAAGGTCACGGTGTGCTCGTCGCCGTCTCCTCGGACGTGGACGATGACCTGGCCCGGGTTGCGCTCGGCGGCGTGCAGCAGTACGTCGAGGAGGGTGACGGCGGTAGGGGGCCCGGGAGTCGGCATGTGCTTCCTTCCTCGTCGCACGCGGCGAGGGGCACGCGGGCGCGCCCCGCCGGCGTCGGGTACCCGGCGGGAGCGTTGTCGATCATTCACCCTTACGACGACGAGTTTCGCCCAACGGTTCATCGGCGACAGCCGAATGGCCCGTTCCGCGAAGGGCGGCGCCGAGGTCGTCCAGATACGCCGAGACCGGCCCCAGGGTGAGCAACCCGCTGCCCGCGCCCGCCAGTTCGTTCGCCGCGGGGGTGAGGGCGGCGCGGGCGCGGGCCATGGTCCGCCGGTCGCCGAGGGCCAGTGCGGCCCGGGCGGTGAGGCACCACAGGGCCTCCTGGAGGAGGTCGCGGGGCGGTTCGGGTGTCGCGTGGAGGGCGGCGCGGGCCTCAGTGCGACGGCCGTGGTCGAGGAGGAGCAGGGGACGCGCCCAAGGGCCGTACGGGCCCCAGTCGGTGTGTTCGTCGAAGCGGAGCGGCAGGGTGTGCCGCAGGCGCAGACACAGCAGCGCGAGGGGCGGCAGGCCGTGGGCGAGGCCCGGCATTCCCGCGTCGTCGAGCAGGGCGGCCGCGTCGCGGTAGGCCGCCGCCACCTCGGCCATGGGTGCTTGGCCGGTGGCGTCCAGTCGCAGGGCGGCGTACCAGCCGGTGAACACTCCCACGAGCGGCCGTTCGTGCCGTGCGGCCAGTGCGTCGGCGGCGGCCGCGTGGTGGTCGGCGGTGGTGAAGTCGCCGAGGGCGCTGCGGGCTTGGAGGCGGACGAGGTGGCCGAGGATCTCGTACGTGGACAGGCCGTGCCGGGCGGCGAGGGCGATCAGCTCCGCGCCGATCCCGTCCCGGCGTGGCGCGAGCCCGGTGCGGTCGAAGCACTGCATGAAGGAGGCGTTGAGGGCGAACGCCAGCAGCGCCGGATCGTCGAGGCGGCGGGCGATCTCCTCGGCCTGGCGGGCGGCCTGCGGGGCACGGGCGCTGCGGGTGCCGCGGGACTCCAGGCCGATGGTGGCGAGCAGCCGTGCCCGGTCGGCGGCCCGGCCCTCTCCCGGCAGGGCGGCGAGGGTGCGCTCGGCCGCCGCGACGACCTGTGCGGCCTGTTCCGGGTCGTCGAGGCGGGTCCAGATCGCCGGGACGTCATAGGCGCCGATCACCCGCGCGGTCAGTTCGGCGTCGCCCAGTTCCTCGGCGGCCGCGACGGCGGCGACCCGGTGCTCGCGGGCGGCCGGCAGGCCGCTGCCGCCGGTCAGCGCGAGGTTGCGCAGCAGGCCGACGGTGGATTCAAGGCGGGCGCGGGCGCCGGGGGCGACGGTGCGGTCATAGGCGGCGGCTACCTGCTCCCAGACCCGGCCGGCGGGGTGGTCCGGTGTCCGGCCGAGGCAGTCGGACTGCCGGAGGATGTCCGACTCCAGGGCGCGCAGTGCGGGCCCGGGGTCGATGCCCAGGTCGTCGGCCAGCAGCGCCCGCGCCCTGCGCAGGACGTCCAGGGCGTCGGCCTGACGGCCCGTGCGGTACAGGGCCAGGGCGAGCAGGCGCCAGGCGTTCTCGCGCCAGGGATGCTCGGCCGCGTGCGCCCGCAGGTCCGCGGCCACCCGGTCGGCAGGACCGAGGTCGACCAGCGCCTCGGCACGCAGTTCCACGGCGTGCAGCCGCAGCTCGGCCAGCCGGCGGCTCTCGGCGCGGGCCCACGGCTGCTCGGCGAACTCCGCGTAGGCGGGCCCGCGCCACAGCCCGAGCGCCTCCTCCAGCCGTACGGCCGCTTCCTTCGGCGGCAGCGTCGCGGCATCGGCGACGGTCTGCTCGAACCGCCGGGCGTCGACCGCGTCCGGCGCGGTGCGCAGGGCGTAGCCCGGGCCCTCGGTGACCAGCAGCAGGGCCGGAGCGCGCGGCGGGCGGTCGGGTTCCAGGGCGCGGCGCAGGGCGGCGACGAAGGTGCGCACCGCGCCCACGGCGTCGGCGGGCGGGTCCGTCCAGAGGTCGTCGACCAAGCGGGCGACGGGCACGACACGGCCCCGGGCGACGATCAGCCGGGCCAGCACCGAGCGGTGTCTCGGCCCTTTCAGGGCGATCGCGTTCCCGCCCTCGTCCCAGGCCGTCACCGGCCCGAGCACGCCGAAGGCAGGGGCCATGCCTGCCACCGCCCTCCACCGTCGCGGGTCACCGGACACCGACGGGATGTGCGGTCCGTGGTGACTTCAAGATAGTGGGCCTCATGGCCTCCCGGCCGCCGGGGAGGGAGCCATCCACGGCATGGATAGGGCTGATACGGGAGTCGGATCGCGCCGAGGATGGCGGCACGCCCCCGGACAGCCCTTAGTCGTCCCTACCCGCACGCCGCCTGTCCGGACCAGCCGTTGCCGTGCGGCCGTCCTTTCAGCATGCCGTGCGCCGTAGCCGCCCTGAAGGCATGCCCGCTCCCGTTGGACCGTCCCCTGGAGCCATGTCTGGTTCCGTCCCACCGCCGCCTCCCGCCGCCGTGGACACCGCCGCTGCGTCACCCGTCGCCGTCTCGGGCCCGGCCCATCGGCTGCGGTTGGCTCTGCTGATGGCGGGCAGCTGCCTGCCGATCCTGGGGGCGGTGCTGATCGCCCCGGTGCTGCCGAAGTTGGAGGACTACTTCGAGTCGACCGCGGGGGCCAAGGCGCTGGTTCCGCTCGCGCTGACGGTTCCGGCGCTGTCGCTGGCGTTGCCGGCCCCGTTCGCCGGGGTGATCGTGGACCGGCTGGGCCGCAAGCGCCTGTTGATCGTGGCGACCGTCCTGTACGCCCTCTTCGGCACGGCCCCGCTCTGGCTGGACTCGCTGGGGGCCGTCATCGCGAGCCGCGCCTTGGTCGGCGACTACTACTCCGGTCAGCAGCGGGTGAAGTGCCTCGCCCTGCGGACCATGTGCGCCTCCGCGTCGGCCACCGCCTTCTTCGTCCTCGGCGGCGCCGTGGGCGGCGCGGGCTGGAAGGCGCCCTTCTGGATCTACGCCGTGAGCCTGCTCCTCGCCCCACTGATGGTCACCCTCCTGCCCAACCCGGCCGCCCGCGCGGTCGGCGACGAGCCCCGGGCCACCGCTCCGCCTCGAGCGGCGACGCGCCGTCCGTTCCCCTTGCGCCGGATGGCGGGCATCTGTGCCCTCACCTTCTTCGGGGCGATCGTCTTCTACATCGTCCCCGTGGAGACGGCATACCTGCTCGACGACCTCGGCGTGACGAACACCGGCGCGATCGGCCTGGCCACCGCGATCGCGAGCGCGGCCGTCGTCGGTGCGGTCACCTTCGCCCGGCTGAAGCGCTCCCCCGGCCCGATGCTGCCGACCGCGCTCGGGCTGTGCGCGGCAGCCCTGGTTGCCGAGAGCGGCGTCGGTGCCGGTGCTCGCATGATGGGCGTGCCGTTGGCGGTGTCCGGCCGCTGCTGGTGCCGTCCACGGTGATCGCGGTGGTGGCCAGGGCCGGCAACGAGATCGGCAGCAGGATGCGGAAGCAGATGCGCCAGTACCCGGCTCCGTCGATCTTGGCCGCCTCGTCCAGCTCGGTGGGCAGGCCCCGGAAGAACTGGAGGAGGACGTGGCGCAGCCCCTCGCGGATATTGCGTGCAGCCGGCGACGAGTGTTCGTCCAGTTGACCGCGGCGGACACGGATGCGGTCCGGCTGGTTACTCCGCCAGCGCGCCCATCGCCCGGTCGAGCAGCACGGCCAGCGGGACCTTACCCTCACACGTCACCCACCCCTTGGCGGCCACGTCGAGGCAGGCGAGCGCGGCGGCGGCCAGTGCGCTCGGCCTGGTGTCCTCGGGCCGGTCGGGGTCGGCCCCCAGCCGCCGGGCGACCTCGGGAATCAGCAGTGTCTGCCAGCCCATCTGCTTCTCGTAGTGCCGGGCGCGCAGCGACGGGGTCTCCTGGAGCATGCGCAGATAGCTGAGTACCCGCTCGCGCGGCGCTGCCTCGTTCGTCCGCGTGATGACGTCGAAGGCCCGGCGCAGCGCCTCCCAGGGCTGCTCGTCGTCGGGGCGGGCGGCGAGCGCCTCCGCGATCCGGCGGCCGGACTCCTCCAGGCGTCCCAGGACGATGTCTTCCTTGGTGCCGAAGTACCGGAACAGGCTGGCCCGCGACAGGCCCACCTCGGCGGCGATCTGGTCGACGGTGGTCCGGTCGAATCCCTGCTCGGTGAAGAGCCGGTGCGCCGCCTCGACCACTTCCGCCTGAACCGTCGCACGCATGCGCTCTCGCAGGCCGGGCGGCTTGCGTGCGGACTGGTTGGCGGCACCGGCGGTTTCAGACATATCCGAAGGATACAGCACGGACTCAAATTGATACTGAGTATCAGAGGGGGAGTTCTTGACACCCTCCTTCACAGTCAGGCCTGACTGTGACA
Organism: Streptomyces sp. UG1; assembly: GCF_049974585.1. NCBI lineage: Bacteria > Bacillati > Actinomycetota > Actinomycetes > Kitasatosporales > Streptomycetaceae > Streptomyces > Streptomyces sp. UG1. The sequence goes on from NZ_JBNGGG010000020.1 coordinate 174,696, forward strand.
AGCTCTCGTTTAACAGTCAAGGCTGACTGTGAAAACGTGGAGGCGGCCATGAGCAGGCGCAACGAACAGCGCGAAGCCACCAGGGCGCAGATCGTGGACGCGGCGGTGCAGTCGCTGATCGAGGTGGGTGTCGCGGCGACGACGACCCTGGAGGTGCAGCGGCGGGCCGGCGTCAGCCGGGGTGCGCTGCTGCATCACTTCCCGAC
>NZ_JBNGGG010000021.1:0-174874 GCF_049974585.1 Streptomyces sp. UG1
CAACTCATCCGGCACCAGCCGCTCAACGATCGAAACCACGACCAACAGGCTACCGACCCAAATGAGATGACGTCTTAAGGGGTCACCATGCTCATCGTGACCCGCGAGGGTGACCGCCGCTGCGAGCTCCCGCCGCACCAGCGCCTTCACCTTGCCCGAGCGGCGCGAGATCAAGAAGATCGCGAAGTCCAAGCCGGCCGAGCACGACCTGCCCTTCTCCACCTGGATCCCGACCTAGCCGGCGGACTTCCTGGCCGCCAGGCGACCTGGGCGGCGTCGGCGATCCGGGCCGGCGCTGGTGCCGCATCAGTTCGATTCCGGCGTCCGAGCCAGCTCCACGTCCCGATGCGACCACTCGTCGGCCTCGGACCAACCCGCGCTGTCCATCGTCGTCCACCACCGCAGCGGCACTGCCCTTGAGCGGGTTCACAGGTGGCCTGTTACGGGCACGGGGGCCGGTAGGCAAGGTTCCCGAAGTACGTGTTCCACTCGGCGCGGGTGATGGCGGGACGGCTGAGTCGGCACACGCGGTCCGCGACGCGCTCAGGGTCCGTCTCCCACAGACGGACGATGCCGTCCGCGCCCGCTGTGGCCAGGGTGTGGTCATCGGAGCCGAACGCCGCCGCGAACACCGGCGTGATGGGCTCATCGTCGGTCAGCGAGGCAAGTGCCTGAGGGTGCGCCGGATCGGTCGTGTCCCACAGCCGGGCGGTGCCGTCGGCACCCATGGTGGCCAGCGTGTTCCCGTCGGGGCTGAAGGCGGGAGAGTAGGCGTCACCGACGTGGCCGCCGAAAGCCGCGCTCTGGTGCAGGCGGCGGTCGGCGACATCCCACAGGCGCGTCACGCCGCCGAATTCCGTGGTGGCCAGGGTCTTGCCGTCCGGACGGAAGACGACGGCGTTGACCCCGTCCGGGAGAGCCGGGGAGACGGCCAGCCTCCTAGGGCGGCGGAGGTCGCCGACGTCCCACAGCCTTACCCTGCGGTCCCATCCCCCGGTGGCCAGGGTCTTGCCGTCCGGGCTGAAGACGGCCGCATTGGCGCCACCAGGGTGGGCGGTGGTGGAGGCCAGTTCGCGGGGGCGGCGGGTGTCCGAGACGTTCCACAGCCGTACGGTGCCGTCCAGGTCGGAGGTGGCCAGGGCGCGGCCGTCGGGACTGAAGGCCACGGTGTTCACGTGGTCGCCGTACCCGGTGAGGGTGGCCGGCGAGCGGGGGCGGCGGGGAACACTGATGTCCCACAGCCGGGCCGTGCGATCGTAACCGGCCGTGGCGAGGATACGGCCGTCCGGACTCAGCGCCAGCCCGCAGACGGCGTCGGTGTGGCCGGTGAGGGTGGCCGGCGAGCGGGGGCGGCGGCGAACACTGATGTCCCACAGCCGGGCCGTGCGATCGTAACCGGCCGTGGCCAGCATGCGGCCGTCCGGACTCAGCGCCAGCCCGCAGACGGCGTCGGTGTGGCCGTGAAGAGCGGGGAGGGGCAGGTCCCACAGCCGTGCGGTGTGGTCGTCCCCGGCGCTGGCCAGGGTTCGGCCGTCGGGGCTGAACGCCACGAAGACGGCGGCGTCGGTGTGCCCGGTCAGCCCAGTCTGCTGCCTGGGGTGGCGCGGATCGCCGATGTCCCACACCCGCACGGTGTGGTCCAGGCTCGCGCTGGCGAGCGTGCGTCCATCCGGGCTGATGGCGACGGAGCGCACGCCGTCGGTGTGGCCGGTCAGGGTCGCCAGCGGGGCCGGGTGTCCGCGGGCGGCCAGGTTCCACAGCCGCACGGTGCGATCCCAGCTCGCGCTCGCCAGCGTCTCCCCGTCGGGACCGAAGGCCACCCAGCTGACGGCTGCGGTGTGGCTGGTCAGGGTGGCTGCCCGGTGGGCGTTCCCGGAGGCGTCGAGCGTCCACAGGTGTACGGCTCGGTCGAAGCCGGCGGCGGCCAGGTTGCGGCCGTCGGGACCGAAGGCCACGGAGACGAGCGCGGCGTCCGTGTCGTCGTCCGCGCGCAGTGAGGCCCTCGTGCGGGGACGGCGCGGATCGGTGACGTCCCACAGCCGTAAGGTGCCGTCGGTACTCGCGGTGGCGAGGGTGGTGCCGTCCGGGCTGAACGCCACGGCGTTGACGTCGCCGGTGTGGCCGCGCAGGACCGCCAGCAGGCGGGGGCTGTCCGGGGCGGTGGTGTCCCATAGCCGCGCGGTGTCGTCCCAGCTCGCGGTGGCCAGGGTCCTGCCGTCGGCCCTGAAGGCGGCGTGGCTGACCTTGCCGGTGTGGCCGGTCAGGGTGGCCGGCGGGCGGGCGCGATGGGGGTCGGTGACGTTCCACAGGCGGGCGGTGTCGTCGTTGCTGCCGGTGACCAGCGTGCGGCTGTCGGCGGAGTAGGCCACCGCGTTGACGTTGTCGGTGTGCCCCGTGAGGCGTGTCGCGTACGGGGTCGCGAAGGTGCTGAGCAGACTGCTCCGGGCCTCGGTGGTGGGGGCCAGGCGGTAGGCGGCGAGGCTGAGCTGGGTGGCGAGCGCGGGATTGGTGGAGCGCAGCGCGGTGGCCCGCTCCGCGACCTTCTGGGACAGGGCGATGTTGCGCTGCCGGGTGGCGGTGCCCTGGGCACGCACCGCGTAGACGGTGGTGGCCGAGGCGGTGATCAGGAGCAGGGTCAGCAACACGGTGAGCCGGCGCAGGCGGCGGACACCGCGGCGGGCGGCGGCCTGCTCGCTGTGCGCGGCGGCCCGGCTCGCGTCCAGGAACTCCCGCTCCTGCACGGACAGGGAGGCGCGGTCGAGCGCGGCGACCATGGCGAGACGCGTGCCTCGGTACAGCGCGCCGTGATCTCGCCCCAGCGTCTCCCAGGCCAGTGCCGCATCGGTGAGCCGGCGCAGCACCCGCAGGGCCTCCCGGTCCTCGGCCAGCCATCCGTGCAGCCGGGGCCAGCAGCGGATCAGAGCCTCATGCGCCAGCTCCACCCGTTCGTTGTCCAGCGTCAGCAGCCGTGCTCGGGCGGCCTGTTCCAGCACGGCGACGATGTCGTCGCCGTCCTCCTGCTCGGCGAGCCCGCGCAGCTCCGCCAGGCGCGCCGGTCTCCGGGTGTCTTCCGTCCCCTCGCCCAGCGCGGTCAGTCGCACAAAAGCCCTCCGCGCCAAATCCCTTTGCTCTGGGCGTAGTTGTCCGTAGAACTCCTCCGCGGTGCGAGCGAGACCGCCTTCGAGTCCGCCCACTGCCTGGAACGCCTCCAGCGTCAGCGCGTTACCACGGCGTCGCCGCCAGGTCTCAAGAAGCGCGTGCGACAGCAGCGGCAGCGCTCCGGCCTGGCCGTGCGCCTGCGCGGTGAGCGACGCCAGCAGTGCGCCCTCGACGGTGAGACCGGCCTGCTGGGCGGGTCTCACCACGGCCCTGCGCAACTCGTCGAGGCTCATCGGCCCGATCGGCACCTGCGCCTCGCGCATGACCTCCACCAGAAGCGGGTCGCGGATGCAGTGCGCGTAGAAGTCGGCGCGCACACCGAGCACCACCCGGCACTGCCCGGACCCGGCCGACGCGGCGGTGACCAGTGCCGCGACGAAGCACTGCCGCTCGGCGTCGTCCCGGCACAGCGTGAATGTCTCCTCGAACTGGTCGACGACCAGCACGACGCCGTCGCCCCCTTCGGCCCCTTCAGAGCGGGCGACGATCTGCCGCAGCACCCGTGCCAGGTTCTCCGGGTTCTGGCGCAGCTCCTCGTACAGCCCGCCCGGCGAGATGCCCGCCAGCGCGCCCAGCCGTACCGCGCACTCCTCCACCGGCCGGGGCCCCGGCGTCAGCACCACCACGGTCGCCGCGTCCCGCAGGCGCGGCACCAGACCGGCCCGCAACAGCGACGACTTACCCGAACCCGAAGCCCCGATCACCAACACGAACCGCTGCCGCTCCAGCCGCTCGGCCAGCTCCTCCACCAGATGCTCCCGGCCGAAGAACCACTCCGCGTCCTGCTCCCTGAACGGCCGCAGACCCGTATACGGCGGTGGCGTGCCGGACTCCTCCGTTAGGCCGAGGGCGGGATCCCCATCACCGAGGTGCTCCGCCGCCTCCCGCCAACGAAGCTCCCATTCCTGGACATCCCCATCGCAGGAGCGCACGTACGCCAGGGTCACCGCCAGCGTCGGCAGCCGCCGCCCGGACGCCGCGGAGGACAGCGTCGAGATCGAGTAGTGCGCCCGCTCCGCCAGTGTCCGGTAGGGCGGATTGCCTGCCTTTCGCCGCAACTGCCGCAAGCCCGCGGCGAACTCCGGTAACGGACCGTCCCCCGCGTCCAGCGGTCGCTCCTTGCGCGGCATCGCCACACCTCCCCGCTTCCCCCAGGTGACGGCCTGACAGCCGCGTCACATTTTTCATGAGTTGTTTGTTCGGCACCAGTGCTCCGAAGGCGAACAACGCGCGGGCCACTACACCTGGAGCGACCGGCCCGGCCGCACTCGTGACGGCCAACGGCCGAGGTTGAGGAACGGAACGGGAATGCAGGATGAGATTCGCCGGCCCCGTTTGTCCGGAACCGCAAGAAACGGATACTCACACTCCCGAAAGGGTCCGTTGATGAAGAACCTTCGTACGACTCTGGCAGTCGGAGCGACAGCCATCGCGGCCGCACTGTTCAGCACGTCCCCGGCCGCCGCCTCCCCGGAGATGACTCCCTTCGACCAGGCCGCCGCCTGTAGCCAGCCGGTGAATCCCGTGAGCGCCGGGGCGGCGCGGGTTCACCTCTTCTTGTGCGACAACGGCTGGCACGGGCAGATCACTGGTGCCACCCCTGGGGATGAGATCTGGGTGACGAACGCATCGGGCCGTGTGACCGCCTGGCGTACGGTGCCCACGGGCGCGACCTCGATGAACAGCGGCACGGTCGGCTCCTTCGGGTCACCGTGGCGTGCCTGTGGAAAGGACATCAGTCGCGGCGTGATCGGATGCACCGCCTACAACTGATCCGAGCTCAGCGCTGGTTCGACCGCGGCCGGAACGTGAAGGCCCCTTCACCACGTATCGCGTGGTGAAGGGGTGACGCTCGGAAGGGGCTTGTTGGTGTACGGGGTGTCGTCGCGGACGGTCACTGAAGCAGGATCATGCAGCAGGGCGATGCCTGCTCGTCCGTGCATCTGGCGCGCGATCTGCTTGGTCTTGGTGTTGACGCCCTGGGTGGGGCCGTTGCTGTGCCGCCGGCTCACCCCACGAAGTCACCCCGAACCGGTGCGACACCCGATCGACCCCACCGTGCCACCACCTACTCCCGCATCACCGCGAACCGCTGTGCCAGAAGATCAACGCACTCATGAAGCCCAGGTCGCGGCAGGCCGGCGCACTCACGCATCACCGCGATGGCCTGCACGCTGCGACCAGCGGCGATAAGCCCGTCCACCTCCGCTCGCGCCTCGGTCGACAGCCTGCTCCACAGCAAATCTTCCACGCCCACATTGAACCTGCCGAACAGCCGTAACCCCCGGCCGGAGCCGTGGTTGTCAAACACGCCTGCATGAACAAAACGTTCTTTTGACACCTTGGCCGGTGGAACCGCCGTCTACACGCGGTCCAAGGGACTCAATGCACCGTTGAGCCGGCGAGGCGGACTTCGAGATCAGCGACGCGCCGGTCCTGGAAGCGGAGGTTGGAGCGGACGGCCGTGAGCCGTTCGTCAAGGGTGCGGTTGTCGGCGGTGAGCTGCCGGACCCGCTGCTTGAGGGTGGCGTTCTCGGTGGTGGTAGCGGCAGGCCCGGTCGGCTGCGGCCCGTTGGTCTGCGGACAGGCCCATCCGATCGGCCTGAGCTCCTACCCCGGTCTCGGCGGCGGGATCGGTGGCGGTGTGGAAGCATCGCGAGGCCGCCCACAATTTCTCGATCACGTGGACGATGTCGAGAACGACATGGATGGTGACGCCGCGTCGGGCGTCCTCGGCATGGGGATCAACTCCAACTGATGCTCGGCGCCGTCGACCAGGACCACCCAGCACCGGCGGTGCTGGGGATCACGGGCTTGTGCCTCGTCGAACGCGGTGGCGATCACCTGGTCCGCGTCGTGTTGAACCGAGGCGTGAGCCACTTCGCGCGGGCCTCGGGTCTTCTTTCCTGCGGACAGACAGGTGCGGAAGGTGCGCGTCGTCCGCTCCGCGGCCTTCCGTGTCGCCTCCCGCAGATGCCCGGACGCGTCACGATCCCCTTGCCGTCGACGCTGAGCACCAGCAGCGTCGTGCTCACTGCCGGGTCAGGGGTGCGGGCGGCATAGAAGGCGGCGATGTCCACGCGGCCGCCCGCACGAGCTGTTCGGCCTGGCACTTGCCGACCGCCCGCGTCCCGCAGCGGCGTTCGATCGCCTCCAGGGCGTGATCGTAGGAGCCGCGGGCCGCTTCCAGCACGTCGCCAGTTGGCGCCGGTGCTCCTTCTCCAGCCGGGTCCGTCCCGCGGCGAGTTGGGCCCGCCGACCAGTGTCGAGGGCGGCCAGTTCGGCTTCCTCCCGGCGGGTGCACGTAGCGGGCCAACTGAACCAACATGCCCGGGTCGACCCGGCAGGTGTTGTTCTGAGTGACGTTCTGGACGGGAAGCAGTTCAGCGGCAGAATCCGAATCCATTTCTGCCGCCCCATGATCCGATACCGCCGACCGAGACCGTTCCGGAATAGGAGACACAGCGATTCCTTGCAGGTGCTGCGACAGCAGCGTAATGGCCGTAGTCACCGTAGTCGGAATAGTAATTGGTTGTCCCGTTGGAACTCCTGACTGCGAGCGCCGCACTCATGGGCTGAGCACTTCCGTGGTGCCAGTACCGCTTCGTGATAACGCATTTTTCGCCAGCGATGGGATTCCAGAGAAGAAAGACCTCACCGAATCGGCTCTGCAGGGCGTCCCGGCCGATGACCCCGCGCTGGTCCAGGACCACGGCTGGGACATCGTCGCCAACATAGTTCCAGCCGCAACCGCTGCGAGAGAAGGCGATTCCCTCAAGTCCGCCATGCGCGGAGGCCGGCGTTTCGGCGGCCACGACCATTACGGGTACCAGTAGGAGGAGCGCCAGACCGAGGCGCGTTCTGATCCTTCTACCGAATCGCGTCACACCCTTGAACACTAATTCCCCCTGTTGCTCGATTGCCGAGAATGTAATCGCACCAACTGGCGACGGAATCAATTCCGTCGCGTGCTTGACAGTTCGTGCAACGGACGGTCTGTCACCAAGACCGTAGAAGATGCCCTACCCGCGGGCCAATGTGCACGGTGCTCAAATCCAGGCATCGGTTGTGCACAATGCTCAGACAGCCTGGGCAGCCGTGATGTGGAGGGCGTGGACGACATCGTGGCAGCCGGCGCCGGTGGTCAGCAGGTCGCGTCCGAGTTGGGCTTCGGCGGTGCGCAGGTGGGCGCGGACGGTGTTGCGGCTGATGCCGAGGTGGCGGGCGGCCTGCTGGGCGTCGGTGTTGGCGTCGATCCAGGCTTGAAGGGTGCGGCGCTGCGTGGCCCCCAGAGGCCGGAGGAATGTTTGGGCCCAGGCGGCGGCTCGTTCGGTGCGTAGCAAGTCGTCCAGTGTGGGGGCTGGTTGCTGCCCGTCGGGTTCGGGTGTGGTGCAGGCGCTGGTGAGTGCGAGGGCCAGGTGGACGGCGGCCCGGGAGCGGACATCAGCCAGGTCCAGGCCGAGAGAGTGTTCCGCGCGTCTGATGTGTGCGGTGACGGTGTTGCGGCTGAGGTCGAGCAGCCGGGCCACAGCCGCACGGGGCGCGCTCATGAGGAAACGGGTGACGTCGACGGTGATCGCCGGGAGGGATTCCAGCGGGCGCAGCAGGTCACGTGCCCAGGCCAGAGCGGGTCGATGCGGTAGGACCCCGTCCAGCGGTGTCTGCCCCCGGTAGGAGACCACGCGGCCGGGTGTGGTGCGGGCGGCGGCGAGGGCGTGGGCGGCCTGGCTGTAGGCGCCGGCCGTCGCGTCGAGCGGGTGAGGTCCGCTGACGCCCAGCGCGTAGCCGGGGTTGTCGCGTACCAGGCGGCGCAGCACCTCCTCCCCGCGGTCCTGGCCTCCGGGGCCGTCCCCATCTCGGTTTCCTGCGGCGTCGGCGATGAGACAGATCAGGTGCTCTTTGAAGGCAGGGCACTGCACCATCAGGTCCGAACCGTGGTAGCCGGAGGGATCCTGGTGGGCCTGCGCGATCCGGTCGCGGTCGGCCGGCGGGCAGTGCAGCAGATGCACCCGTAGCCGGTCGGCCTCCAGCAGCGGTGGTACGGCACCGGTCGTCATGCGGCGGGCCAGTGCCGGTTCTCCTGCCAGCAGCGCTTGGAGCACGGCGAACCGTACCTGGCGTGCCTTGTATTGGAAGCCGCGCCAGGTGCGCTCACCGTCCCCGGCGCGGCGCAGCAGCGTGATGATGCTGCCGGTGTGCGAGATCAGCGCGGCCGACTCCGGACTCAATGTCGACCGGGCTGCTGCCACGAGCACCGGACGGGACGCATGCGTACCGAGTGCTTCACAGCGCACATGCAGCGTGTCGGCCTGGGTGGCGGCTGCGGCCAGATGCCCGGTGGATAATCGCGTGAGCAGCGAAGCGAGAGGGTGCAGTATCTCCTGGGGAAAGCCAGATGTGGACGACTCCACGATGCCCGCGTTGTCCGCGACCAGCGCGATCTCCGCGCCGGTCTGTCGGTGCAGCCAGCTCAGAACCCCCCGCACGTCAGGCTCGGCTTCGTGGGCCACTTGGCGTCTCAACTCGCGCAGCAGCCCGTCCAGATGTCCGGCCTGCCACTGCCCCTGCGCGTCCAACATGGCCCCATGCCCCCTGTGCCGATATCCCGTTGTCCGCTGTCACGATCCACGGTGGCACCCGAGCGCCAGCCCGTGGGAGATGTCTGTCTACCGATGTCGGCCTGTGGAGAGTATGCGTCCTGTTTCATGTGGATTGGTCTGAGCCCAGCGCCCTGTGAACTACGGGCGACCAGATCAGTTGAGACCTGGGGATGCCGGGAATCTCGGGGACGGCGCCGAGGACGTGGCCGCCCACGCCTGGCAGGAGATCGCCCGGCACCGGGCGCTGGGCCACTTGCGCCGGCAGAAGGTACGGCCCCGGCTGCCGACGCTGCTCGGACAGAACACTCGGGATCTGCCCCGCCCGCACCCGCAGTCAGGCTCTGGGGCCCCTCCTCTCCACCAAATACACCCTTCATCTGGTCCGCGGGCTCCTGCGCGATCAGGCCGAGGCCGTGCTGCCCGATCACGAGGGGCGAGGAGCCCGCCCTCTGTGGAGGGGGCAGCGGGCTCCAAAGTGCAGGGGCAGTCTCGTTCCCCCTCGTGACCGGTCTGCCGCTGCTCACATCCACGGTGCTGGGCCGGTGCGGGCCGCCCAGGCGGCGTGGGCCGTGTTATCGAACAGCCGGATTCCGTACCGCTTGCACTGGGTCACGATGCGCCGGCCGTCGGGCGCGGCGCCGAGGTCTCCGGCCCCGCCGACGACCCGGGCGCTCATACAGCCGTCGCGCTCGCAGAGAAAAGCGATGGATGGCCTGCTCGAACTCGCGCGGATTCATCTCGTGATGCCGGGCGTTCTCGGTGGACTGGATCTCCTGGAGCCGTCGCCGTTCGGCTGCCCGGCGGATGCGGTACCTGGAGTGCACGACAAGGCCGCCGGCGAACAGGAACAGGGGCAGGGGGCTGCCGCTCCGGGACCGGATGTGGTTCTTTTGGGGCGCGTGTGGCGCCCAACGCCGTGTTCGGGCAGGGCTGTTGCGCCAGGTCAGAGTTCCGGCGCGGCTCCGACCGAGTCGAGGCCGGTGAGGGCTCCCACGGGGTCGAGGTCGGGGGTGCCGCGTGGCCACCAGTCGTCGTGCCCCGGTTCCGATTCGTAGGGGTACCAGAGGCCGTCGCGGCCGAAGCGGAGCTGGACATGGCCGCGGGGGTGGGTGAGGTGGTTCCGCCACGGACGGAAGGCGGGGAGGTCGGCGGCGAGGAGCAGGGGGCGGGCACGGTCGAACCGGCCGGCCGGCGGGTCCCAGGGTTCTTCGAGTACGGCGAGCCCCTCGAAGCCGCCCTGACGCCAGGCGGCGACCGCGCGGGCCAAGTCGGCCGGGGTGCGGTCGGCGGCGGAGGCGAGGGAGGCGTACAGCGCGCGGGTGGCGGCGGTGAGGCCGGAACCGGGGCGGGCGGCGGCGAGCCGGACCGCGTCCTGCCACAGGGTCAGTTCGCCGACCGGGTCGCGTCCGGTGCCGAGGAGGGCGTGCGCGCGTGCGGCGGCGTCGGTCGCCAACTGGTCCAGCGCGAAGGGGTCGGGGCCGCCCGGGGCCGCCGGGTAGACGGGCGGCTGCTCGGGGTGCGGAGGCATGGGCAACGGCGCCGGGAGCGGCGACAGTTGACGCTGCGGATCCAACGCCTCGGTCGCGCGTACGCCCGCGAGGGGCGCCGGTTCCCGCTCCTGTGCGGCGCGGGCCGCGCGGGCGGCGCTCAGACGGGACAGGGCGTCGAGCAACTGGCGTTCACCACGCCCGCGCAGCAGGAGCAGCACAAAGGGGTCGGCGTCCAGCAGGCGCGCGGTCTGGTAGCAGAGGGCGGCGGCGTGTTTGCAGGGGTGGCCGCGGTCGGGGCAACTGCAACGGGGGTCCAGATCGCCCGGCCCCGGCAGCAACGGCACGCCGCACTCTGCGAGAGTCTGCGGCATCTCCTTGTCCAGCAGCGCCGCGATGTGCCCCGGCCGTTCGGCGACGGTGTCCAGGAACCGCGCCCAGTCGGCGTCGTCCAGCGTCCGCAGCCGCACCTGCACGCGGTACGGCCGCGGCCGACTCCCGCGCACATACGCCAGCACAAGCCCCGGCGTCACGGTGATGGCATCGACGTGACCCTCCTGTGCGTAACCGCGTCCGCGGGCAAGCCGCTTGGGATCGAGGGCACCCTCCTCGAGGGCTCGGACCCATGCGTTGCCCCACCAGCTCTCGGCGAAACGGGCCTCGTCGGACGACGGCCGGGGCGCGAAGGCGGGGAAGGTACGACGGAGTTCGCCGTCTCGGCCTGGGGCGGCCATGGAGTGGGGGATCTGGGGGGTGGAGGGAGGGATGGGAGGGGTGGAGGTGGGGGTGGGGGTGGGGGTGGTGCCGGTCGGGGGGTGGGACTTGGGTGTGTCGGGGGCGGGCGTGGAGTGGGAGGCGGGAGAGTTGGGGTCGGTCGGGGGACGAGCCGCGAGTGCGTCGGCACCGGTGGGCATGGCCGAGGAACCGCCGCGTGAGCGTGTCGACCCTGCTGCGGATGCGGGTGGCCCTGCCGGATGCGAGGGCGAGTGCGAGGTGGGGCTCGTCGGCTCGTGCCCGTGCCGTTCGGGCGCCGCGTCCGGCATCGCCGCCGCGTCGCCCTCGTGGGGCGCGTCCGAGGGAGGCATCTGGAAGGCGCCGGCGAGCAGACTCCGTACGTCACGGCTGCGGCGGCTGTCGGCTCCCGTGTCGGGGCGGCCCCTGGAACCGGTCGATGCGGGTCGACGCGACCGTCGAGCGCCCGGAGCCCTCCGGCCGGCCTCGTCCGACTCGGCCGCCCGCTGCCTCTCCCGCTCCGCCAGGGCAGCGCGCAGCGCCGCACGGGCACCGTCCGCCGCGCGGCGCGCCGGGATGGAGGGTTCGCGTTCGGATTCGGGCGCGGACGACGCCCGCCGCGCTCCAGCAGAAGCCTCCGTCCCCTCGGCGGAAGCCGCCTCCGACCCACGCTTCCCGCCGACTGAAGCAGCCTTCGACGCAGGCTCGCTGCCGGCAGAAGCAGCCTTCGACCCACGCTTCCCGGCGGCAGAAGCAGCCCCCGACAGAGGCTTCCCGCCAGAAGCTCCCTCCGACGCAGGCCTCCCCTCCGTCGATCCGCCTGCCACCACAGCCTCGTCGCCGCCCGAGTCATCGGGTCGCCCGTCCAGCGTCGGACCGTCCAGCACCGTCCCATCTCGCAAGCCGTCGGGGCCTGCCGAGCCCGCCGCCTCACCCGCGCCGTCCTCGCTCACACCCGGCACTACCGCACGAGCCGCATCACCCTGCAAGCCGTCGGAGTCCGCCGAACCCTCCCCCTCACCCGCGCCGACCTCGCTCAAACCCCGCACCACCGCACGAGCCCCATCACCCTGCAAGCCGTCGGAGTCCGCCGACCCCTCCGCCTCACCGGCGCCGCCCTCGCCCGCCCCCCGCCGCGCGGCAATGGCACGCCGCAGTGCCGCACGAGCCGCATCACCTGGCCGTGCCCCGGAGCGGTGCGGCTCGCCCTTGGCCCCCGCCGACTCACCGCCGGCAGCCGCCCCCTGTCCCGAAGCCCGCCCCGCCGAGGCAGCAGAGGCTGAAGTCCGCTCTTCGGACGACGGCGACACCGAGCCCCGCTCGCCCGCCGCTGCGGCCGCCTCCGAGCCCCGCTCCCCGGCCGCTGCCGCCGCCCCCGAGCCCCGCTCCCCCGCCGCCGCCCCCGAACCCTGCCCCGCCGACTCCGGAGACCCTGACCCCCGATCCCCCGGCCTTCCAGTCACCGAGCCACAACCGCCGTCCCCCTCCGGCGCCGAACCACGACGGGCGTCCCTCCCCGACGCCGGGCCACGACCGCCGTCTCTCCCCGACACCGAACCACGACCGCCGTCCCTCCCCGACGCCCCCACCCTCCGCTCCCGAGCAGCCCGCAGTGCCCGGCGTGCGGCATCGGCCGGTCGGGATTCGGGCTCGCCCGGTCGCCTCGGCTCGTCCGCGGTCGGGATGGCGTGCGTCTCTGCCTCACGCCCATAGGCATCCACGTCTGCCGCCCGCCCATCGGCACGCGCGGGGGACGCCGCCTCCACCGCTGGCTCATCGCCGTGCACCTCCGCGTCCCGCCCCTGGGCCTGCACCCCCGCCTCAGACCCTTCGACATACACCCCCGTCTCCAGCCCCTCAGCCTCCACCCTCGTCTGCCGTTCAGCCTGCACCCCCGTCTCCGGCGCTTCAGCCTGCACCCCCGTCTCTGGCCCCTCAGCACACACCTCCACCTCCTCACCACCCACACTCCCCCGCCCCTCCACCCCGGTCACGACTCCCTCCTCAGCGACACCAGGTCCGTCAGCTCACGGTCCGTCAGTTCTGTGAGGGCCGACTCTCCGGAGCCGAGGATCGCGTCGGCCAGGGCGCGCTTGGACTCGAGCATCTGCGCGATGCGGTCCTCGACCGTGCCCTCGGTGATGAGGCGGTGGACCTGGACGGGCTGGGTCTGGCCGATGCGGTACGCGCGGTCGGTGGCCTGTTCCTCGACCGCCGGGTTCCACCAGCGGTCGAAGTGGACGACATGGCCCGCGCGGGTGAGGTTCAGGCCGGTGCCCGCCGCCTTGAGGGAGAGGACCAGGACCGGGGTCTCGCCGCTCTGGAAGCGGTCCACCATGCGTTCGCGGTCCGGGACCGGTGTGCCGCCGTGGAGCAGGTCCACCGGGACCGCCCGGGCCGCGAGATGGGCGGCGATCAGGCGGGCCATCCCGACGTACTGCGTGAAGACCAGCGCCGAGCCGTCCTCGGCCAGCAGGGTGTCGAGCAGTTCGTCCAGCAGTGTCAACTTGCCGGAGCGGGCCGCCAGTCGCTCCGTCGTCGCCACTTCCTCGTCCTTCAGGTACAGCGCCGGGTGGTTGCAGATCTGCTTGAGGGACGTCAGGAGCTTCAGCACCAGGCCCCGGCGCGCCATCCCCTCCGCCGTCTCGATGGCGTACATCGACTCCCGCACCACCGCCTCGTAGAGCGCCGCCTGTTCACGAGTGAGCGGGACGGGATGGTCGGTCTCCGTCTTGGGCGGCAGTTCGGGGACGATACCGGGGTCGGACTTCTTGCGCCGCAGGAGGAAGGGACGGACCAAGCGGGCGAGGCGGTCCACGGCCTCGTCGTCCTCGCCGTTCTCCACCGCGCGGGCGTGCCGGGCGCGGAAGGCCTTGAGCGGGCCGAGCAGGCCCGGCGTCGTCCAGTCCAGCAGGGCCCACAGCTCGGAGAGGTTGTTCTCCACCGGTGTGCCGGTCAGCGCCACGCGCGCGGGCGTCGGGATGGTGCGCAGCGCCTTCGCCGTCGCCGAGTGCGGGTTCTTGACGTGCTGTGCCTCGTCGGCGACGACCATGCCCCAGGTGTGCTGGGCCAGCGCCGGTGCCGCCGAGCGCATCGTGCCGTAGGTCGTGAGGACGAAGCCGGCGTCGGTGTCCTCCAGGGTGCGGTCGGGGCCGTGGAAGCGGCGGACGGGGACGCCGGGGGCGAAACGGGTGATCTCCCGCTGCCAGTTGCCGAGCAGGGACGCCGGGCAGACCACGAGGGTCGGGGCCGTCCGGGCGCGCTTGAGGTGCAGGGCGATCACCGTGATCGTCTTGCCCAGTCCCATGTCGTCGGCCAGGCAGCCGCCGAGGCCCAGGGACGTCATGAGGTCCAGCCAGGCCAGGCCCCGGAGTTGGTAGTCCCGCAGCGTCGCCCGCAGTCCGGGCGGCGGCTCGGCCGGTCGTACGCCCGCGGTCAGCCGGTCGCGCAGGGCGGCCAGCGCGCCGACCGGTACCGCCTCGACCGTCTCGCCGTCGACCTCCGCGCTGCCGGTGAGGGCGGCGGACAGCGCGTCGACCGGGTCGAGCAGGCCCAGTTCACGCTTGCGGGCCTTGCGGACCAGCGCCGGGTCGACCAGCACCCAGCGGTCCCGCAGCCGGACGACGGGGCGGTGCGCCTCGGCGAGCGCGTCCATCTCCGCCTCGGTCAGCGGGTCGCCGCCGATCGCCAACTGCCAGCGGAACTGGAGCAGTTCCTCGCTCTCGAAGAAGCCGGTGCCGTCGGTCGCCGAGCCCGGCGCGGGCCGTACCACCGCCGCCGCGCTGAGGTCGTGTGCCAGGTCCCGGGGCCAGTGCACCGCCACCCCGGCCGCCGCGAGCCGGGTCGCGGCCACGCCCAGCAGATCGCCCAACTCCTCGTCGGACAGGGCCAGTACGTCGGGCACGTCCTGCTCGGACAGCCGGTCGAGCGGCGCCCACACCCGGGCCGCGCGCCGCACCGCCAGCGCCGTGTCCACCCGCGCGCGTGGCCCGAAGGCCGCGTCCGCCTCGCCCGACCACAGGGCGGCCGCGTCGGCCACCAGGGTGGGGTCGGCGAGGCTGTGCACCTGGACGATCGCCGCGCCCGCGCTGCGTGCGCCCGCGTCGCGGTCGTCGAAGAGGTCGTAGGCCGACAGGTCCAGGCGCAGCGAGATCCGCACGCCCGCGTCCATGCCGGCGGCGACCTCGGCCGCCCAGTCGTGCGCGTCGGGCAGGCGCTGGGCCTCGCGCGCGGCGAAGGGCCTGCCCGAGACGTGCGGTGCGGCGGGGGTGCGGGGCAGGGTGTCGGCGACCGCGTCCAGGAAGGCGCGCATCAGCGCCTCGGGCTCGGGCAGTCGCAGCGGGCCCGGGCCGGGCAGGGGGACCGCGTGGCCCTCGTGGGGCAGGGCCGCGGCGACCGCGCGCAGGTGCGCGATGTCGTCCGGGTCGAGCGGCCCGGCCCGCCAGGCGTCGTGGCCGGTGGGGGTCAGGCCAGGCAGCAGCCGGCCGCGCGCGGTGAGCCGCAGGGCGTGCAGCGCGGCGGCGCCCCAGCAGGCGGTGGCGACGTGGGCGGCCGGGTCGCGCCGGGCCCGCACGAGCAGCGGCAGCGCCTGGCCGAGCGGCAGGGACAGCGCCGGGGTGGTCCTGCGGCGGACTCCGGCGCCATGCCGTCGTACGACGGTGAGCTCCGTGTCTTCGGTCGGCAGCGGGCCGCCCTCCGGGTCCCAGAAGGCGATCCGGCCCTCGCGCGGGAGGGGCGCGGGCAGGAAGACGGCCGCGAGCCGGACGGGGACGGTCTCCCCCGCGCGCTCGGCCACCGCGGTCCTGTCGCTCATACGTCCTGTCACCTCCCGCCCATGAGTCGGATCAACCGTCTTCGACTCTACGGGCGGGGTCTGACAATCGGCTCCGGCGGCCGGTGCGGGCGACCGGGCGTCTCACGGGGTGATCAAGGGACCGTGCGCGAGACGACGTACACGAACGGATTCTCCGGGTCGGCCATGCTCACGACTATGTCGTGCGTCGGGGCCGGGTTCTTCTGCTCGTGGACGGTGCCGTACCACGGCCCGGGGGCCTTGAAGTCCCAGCCGGTGATCTTCTGGTCGCGGGCGCCGATGGCGATCTTGTCCGGCTTCAGGTCGTCTCGGCCGAGGCCCATGCTCTTCAGGTAGGCGTCGAGGTTCTTGTCGGTGGTCTGGAACTGGACGTAGAGACGGCTGGTCCGCCAGTTGTTCGTCTCGTAGTACCCGACGTTGTACGACGGAAGCGGGATCGGCACCTGGTAGATGCGGCGCTGGACCTTCGACGGCCAGTGCGGGGTGAGGCCGGTCGCCGCCCACTTCTCCTCCTTGTCCCTGCCGCTGTCGCGGCTCTGGTTGGCGGAGATCACCAGATAGCCGGCCGGGACGCCGATGAGCAGCAGGATGATGAGCAGGGTGAGCGCCCTGCGGCGGATCATGTGACGGCGGCCCTCGGGCGGCTGGGCGTGCTCGTCGGGGGAATCGGCCTGGCGGGGTACGGACACGGTCACGCCGGCCCCTGCGACGACATCCGGCGGGCCTCGGCGAACCGCGCGTAACGCTCGTACCGCTCCACCCGGCGCCGGTTGGCGCGCCGGAAGCGGCGGGCGACCAGGCGGGCGAGGTCGGCGGCGCCCACCATGCCGGCCTCGGGGCCGAGCTGGGCACGGGTGATGCGGGCCTCGGGGCGGTAGCCGCGGCCGGTGAGATGGCGCTTGAAGGCGTCCCGCGCGGGGCCGATCAGCAGGTCGTCGGCGGCCGACACGCCGCCGCCGATCACGAAGCAGGACGGGTCCAGGGCGGCCGCGAGGTTGGCGATGCCGACGCCCAGCCATTGGCCGATGTCCTGGAGCAGTTCGATGCACATCGCGTCGCCGTCGCGGGCCAGCTCGGTGATCATCGGGCCGGTGATATCGCCGATCTGGCCCTTGACGTGCTCGATGATTCCGTACGCCACCGGCGAGTCGGCGGCGGCCAGCTCCTTGGCCTCCCTGACCAGCGCGTTGCCGGAGCTGTACTGCTCCCAGCAGCCGCGGTTGCCGCACGGGCAGCGGTGGCCGCCGGGGACCACCTGCATGTGCCCGAACTCGCCCGCGACGCCGTACTTGCCGCGCTTGACCTGCCCGTCCTCCAGGATCGCGCCGCCGATACCGGTGCCCAGCGTGATCATGACGAGGTGGTCCTCGCCGCGGCCGGCGCCGAAGCGCCACTCGGCCCAGGCGGCGGCGTTGGCGTCGTTGTCGACCAGCACGGGGACGGCGAGCCGGCCGGCCAGGCGGTCGCGCAGGGGCTCGTTGCGCCAGGACAGGTGCGGCGCGAACAGCACGCGGTTGCGTTCGGCGTCGACCCAGCCGGCCGCGCCGATGCCGACGGCGTGCACGTCGTGCCGGTCGGAGAGGTCCAGGACGAGTTCGACGATGGTGTCCTCGACGACCTTCGGGCTCTTGGACTTGTCCGGGGTCTCCGTGCGGACCTTCTCCAGGATGTTGCCGTCGGCGTCCACGACGCCCGCCATCACCTTGGTGCCGCCGATGTCGATGCCCACGGTCGGCACCCGGGGCGCCGACAGGTGTGAGCGGCGCTCTCTGGGGCCCACCGTCCGAAGAACGGGGGCCCGCCTCGAGCCGATGGGAGCGGTGAAGTCGCGGTAGGTGCTCATCAGGGCCGATTCTGCCTCACCGCCGGTACGGGTGCCGTACCGGGAAACAACGGGGTGGTTCACGTCATACGCAGTCCGCTTGCGGACGTCACTTTGTCCTGACATTGCAACGTACCAGGTGGTCTATTCCGGCTGGTCAGGAGCGTGCGGGCCGACGTTCATGACCGCACGAGGAGCTGAAACTCGAACGAGTAGCGGCTCGGCCGGTACGTGTGCGTCCCGTACTCCACCGCCCGGCCCGTGTCGTCGAACGTCGCGCGCTGCATCGTCAGCAGCGGGGCGCCCTCCTCCTCCGCGAGGCGTTCGGCCTCGGCGGCGGTGGCGGCGCGGGCGCCGATGGTCTGGCGGGCGCTGTGCAGGGTGATGCCGGCGGCGCGCATCAGGCGGTAGAGGCCGGTGGCCTCCAGTTGCGCGGTGTCCAGGTCGATCAGGCCGGGCGGCAGGAAGTTGCACAGGTACGCCATCGGCTCACCGTGCGCGAGGCGCAGCCGCTCGATGCGGTGCACGTCGCTGTCCTCGGCGACCCCGAGCGCGGCCGCGACCTCGGCGGACGCCGGGACGACGGTGTTGACGAGCACCTTGGTCGCCGGGCGTTGGCCGGCCGATTCGAGGTCGTCGTAGAGGCTGCTGAGTTCCAGCGGGCGTTTGACCTGGCTGTGCACGACCTGGGTCCCGACGCCCCGGCGGCGCACCAGCAGGCCCTTGTCGACCAGCGACTGGATGGCCTGTCGGACGGTCGGCCGGGACAGGCCGAGGCGCGCGGCGAGTTCGATCTCGTTGCCCAGCAGGCTGCCGGGGGTGAGCGCTCCGTGCTCGATCGCGGCCTCGAGCTGTTGGGAGAGCTGGAAGTACAAGGGCACCGGACTGCTCCGGTCCACGCTGAGCTCGAGTTCCACGGTTGGATCCACTTCAGGTTTCGGCACGGCCCGACTGTAGCTCTACGCGTTGTTGACGGGAAGTCGTGTAGTTTGATTGTCCGGACATTTGCATTGACAGCCTACGCACTGAACCCGCACTTTGTTTCCATGCGCATCGGGGTCATCGGTACGGGCCGGATCGGCACGATCCACGCGAACACGCTCAGTCGCCACCGCGACGTCGGCTCCCTGATCCTCACGGACGCGGACGCGACGCGGGCCCAGGAGCTGGCTCACAGGCTGGGCGAGACGGCGGCGCCCGGAGTGGACGAGATCTTCCGGTGGGGCGTGGACGCGGTGGTGATCACCACGGCGACGTCCGCCCACGCCGAACTGATCGGTCGGGCAGCACGCTCGGGGCTTCCGGTGTTCTGCGAGAAGCCCATAGCGCTCGATCTGCCGGGCACTCTGCAGGCCATCGGGGAGGTCGAGACGGCCGGGACGATCCTCCAGATGGGCTTCCAGCGGCGCTTCGACGCGGGCTACGTGGGCGCGCGCGAGGCGGTGCGCTCCGGGCGGCTCGGACGGCTGCACACCGTGCGGGCGCTGACCAGTGATCAGGAGCCGCCGAAGGCCGCCTGGTTGCCGCTGTCGGGCGGGCTGTACCGGGACACGCTGGTGCACGACTTCGACATGGTGCGCTGGGTGACCGGGCACGAGGTCGTCGACGTGTACGCGGCCGGATCGGACGCCGGGCCCGCGATGTTCCGCGAGGCGGGCGACGTGGACACGGCGGCCGTGGTGCTCACGCTGGACGACGGCACGCTCGCCACGGCCACGGCGACGCGGCTGAACGGCGCCGGGTACGACGTGCGCATGGAGCTGGCCGGGGAGCTGGACCAGGTCGTGGTGGGCCTGGACGACCGTACGCCGATCGCGTCCACCGAGCCGACCGGGCCGCCCGCGGCCGACAAGCCGTGGTCCGGGTTCCTGGAGCGGTTCGGGCCCGCGTACGAGGCGGAGTTGAACGCGTTCGTGGAGCTCCTGCACGGCGAGCGGGCCAACCCCTGCGACGGGCGGGAGGCCTTGCAGGCACTGCGGATCTCGGAGGCCTGCGAGGTGTCGAGACGCGAGCGCAGACCGGTCGCACTCACGGAGATCGCGGGCGGGGCCGCGACGACTGCGTCTCTGTGAGAACCGGACTCGACAGCCCCGGGTTCCCGGACCGTTACCAGCGCACCGGCAGCCCCGGGCCCCGGCCGCTATCAGCACACCGGCCGCCCCGGGCCCCGGCCGCTATCAGCACACCGGCAGTCCCGGCTCCCGGCCACTACCAGCGCACCGGGAACCCCGGGTTCCGGTCGGCCGCACCGGCAGCCCCAGGTTCCGGTCCGCCACCAGTGCATCAGCGCACCAGGGGCCCCGGTTTTCCGGACCGGCCACCAGCGCACCCGGAGCCCCAGGTTCCGGTCCCGCCACCAGCCCACCGGAAGCCCCCAGTTTCCGGATGCCGGACCCACCATCAGCCCACCGGAAGCCCCGGCTTCCGGATGCCGGACCCACCACCAGCCCACCGGAAGCCCCGGCTTCCGGATGCCGGACCCGCTACCAGCGCACCGGAAGCCCCGGCTTCCGGATGCCGGACCCGCTACCAGCGCACCGGCAGACTCCGCACCCCTCGGACCAGCACCCCCGGCAGCCACTCCCCCGGCGGGCCGTCCGACGCCAGGGCGGGCGCGCGCTCCAGCAGGGACCGTATCGCCGTGCGGGCCTCCAGACGGGCCAGGGGTGCGCCCAGGCAGAAGTGGATGCCGTGGCCGAAGGCGACGTGGCCGCGGGTGTCGCGGCGGATGTCGAAGGTGTCGGGAGCGGCATAGCGGCTCGCGTCCCGGTTGGCCGCGGTGAGGCCGACCATCACCGGCTCGCCCTTCTCGATGGGGGTGCCGGCGATCTCCAGGGGCTCGGCGGCGTACCGGAACGTCGCCGTCTCCACCGGGCCCTCGTGGCGCAGCATCTCCTCCACCGCGCCGTCGAGCAGGCTCATGTCGGCGCGCAGGGCGGCGAGTTGGCCGGGGTGGGTGAGCAGGGCGTGCACGCCGGTGGTGATGAGGTTGACCGTCGTCTCGTGCCCGGCGATCAGCAGTATGAAGGCCATGCCCCGCAGTTCGTCCGGGGAGAGCCGGTCGCCGTCCTCGGCCGTGGTGCGGATCAGGTCGCTCAGCAGGTCGCCCTGGGGCCCGGCGCACCTCTTGTCCTCGATCAGGTCGGTGAAGTACGCGCCGAGCCGGGTGAAGGCGGCGACCTCGTTGCCCGGGCTGGTGGGGGCGACCACCTCCGTCGACATCTTGCGGAACTCCGTGCGGTCCATCTCGGGCACGCCGAGCAGTTCGCAGATGACGGTGAGCGGCAGCGGGTAGGCGAGGGACTCCACGAGGTCGGCGCGGCCCCGCGGCAGCATGTCGTCGAGCAGGTCGTCGGTGATCCGCTGGATCCTGGGCCGCAGCTCCTCCACGCGCCGCATGGTGAAGGCGCGCGAGATGAGCCCGCGCAGCCGGCTGTGCTGGGGCGGATCGGTGGCCAGCAGGTTCTTCCCGATCAGCTCCTCCTCGGCCGACTTCAGGCCGATCTTGGTGCCGTCCTTGGCCAACCGCTGGTCGGCGAGCGCCGCGCGTGCCTCCTCGTGCCCCACGACGAGCCAGACCTCGGACTGCCAGTCGGGCAGCCGGACGCGGTGCACCGGGCCCCGTTCACGCAACCGCGCGTACACCGGATGCGGGTTCTCGCGGAACCCCGCTCCGAACTCCCCCAGGTCGATCACTTCCGCCATGACGCCCCCTTCGACACACCGACAACGCTCCAGAGCCCGGACTAGTGCCCGTCGCCCTCCGCTTCCTCCAGCAGCCCCGCGTCGTAGGTCAACAGGGCGATCTGCACACGGTTGTTGAGGTCGAGCTTGGCCAGGACGCGGGAGACGTGGGTCTTGACGGTGGCGACGCTCATGAACAGCTCGGCGGCGATCTCCGCGTTGGACAGCCCCCGGCCCACCGCGACGGCGACCTCGCGTTCGCGGTCGTTGAGGGCGGTGAGCCGCTCACGCGCGCGCGTGCGGCGGGTGTCGGCGGCGGCGCCGGCCGCGTGGGCCATCAACTGCCGGGTGACGGTGGGCGACAGGACCGGATCGCCGGCCGCGACACGGCGCACGGCGTCGACGATCTCGGCGGGCGGGGTGTCCTTGAGCACGAACCCGGCGGCACCGGCGCGCAGGGCGCGCAGCACCTGGTCGTCGGCGTGGAAGGTGGTCAGCAGCACGACCTGCGGGGCGTCCTTGCGGCCGCGCAGCCGCTCCGTGGCGGTGAGCCCGTCGACCGACGGCATCCGGATGTCCATCAGGACCACGTCCGGCCGGGCCCGGTCGACCAGCGCTTCCACCTCGGCGCCGTCGGCCGCCTCACCGACGATCTCGATGTCGTCGGCCCCGCCCAGCATGAAGGACAGCCCTGCCCTGACCAACGGGTCGTCGTCGACGAGGAGGATTCTGATCACAGTCATGTCGCTTACGTAATCACGGTTGCGCGGCGTTCAGGAGCCGGACCGTGAGGACCCCGCGTCACCCCCACGGCAGCCGCCCCCGCACCTCGAAACCCCCGTCCGCCGGCGGCCCGTGCTCCAGCGTGCCACCGGCCAGCGTCGCCCGTTCCGTCAGGCCGATCAGGCCCTGGCCGGAGCCGGGGACAGCGGGCACCTCGCCCTCGGGTGCGGGGTTGCGCACCGATACGGACAGGCCCTCGCCGGGTGCTCCGGTCACCGTCACCGTGACCTCCGTGCCGGGGGCGTGCTTGCGGGCGTTGGTCAGGCCCTCCTGGGCGATGCGGTAGGCGGTGCGGCCGACGGAGGCGGGGACGGCGGCGGGGTCGGTGACGCGCTGGTCGAGGGTGACCTTCATGCCGGCCTCGCGAGACTCGGTGACCAGTGCTTCCAGCGCCGCGAGGGTGGGCTGTGGGCGGCCGGAGTCGTCGGTGTCGCCCGCGCGCAGCACGCCGATGATCTCCCGCAGGTCCTGGAGGGCCTCGTGGGCGCTCTCCCGGATCACGCCCGCCGCCCGGTGGATCTCCTCGCGGGGCGCGTCGGGCCGGAACTCCAGCGCGCCCGCGTGCACGCTGAGCAGCGTCAGCCGGTGGGCGAGGACGTCGTGCATCTCGCGGGCGATGGCCTCGCGGGCGAGCCGCTGGGCCTGCTCGGCCCGCAGCCGCGCCTCGGTCTCGGCGCGCCGGGCGCGGTCCCGCAGGCTCAGCATGAGCTGGCGCTTGGACCGTACGAACATGCCCCAGCCGACGATGGCCCCCGTCAGCAGCACACCGAAGACGCTCGCCCAGAAGTACGGCACGTCCGGATCGGGGCGCAGCCAGAAGAACACCGGGATCAGCGCCACGTCCGCGAGGGCCACCCAGGCGACGTACCGGAAGGGCCGGTGCACGGCGAGTGTGAAGAGGGCGACCACGCCCGCGCCGCCCGCGGTGTTCGACACGAAACCGATCGGGATCATCGCGACGGCGAGCCCGACCGGCCAGCGGCGCCGCAGCCACACCGCGGCGCACGCGAGCGCGCCCAGCACCTGGTCGAAGGCGGCGTAGCCCTGCGGCAGGTCCTCGTTGCGCAGTGTGTCGGCGGCCGCCAGCCCGATGAGCACGGCGAGGATGAAGCAGGAGAAGTCGACCACCCAGTCGCGCGCGGTGCGGCGGGGTCGTCCGGGGCGGTCGGGGTCGGGATCGAGCTCCTTCACCAGGGCCGACGGCAACAGCCAGCGGCGTCCTGGGAACGCCTGCTGTGCGGCCTCCGGTTTGTCACGACTCACGGTCGACAAATCTACGCATTACCCGGCCCTCGGCGCGCCTCCTCGAGCGCGATCGAAGACCAAAGTCGCATCACCGGCGACTTTGGTGCGCAGGCCCCACCCGGAACCTGGACTTCCGTCGGGCATGGCTCGCCCCGCGGCCGATTGGTGTGGGGGGGGTCCGCGGGGCGAGAGTCATGGCATGAAGCAGTTGCTGGAGATCCTTGGATTCATCGCCCTGGTGCAGGGCATCGCGGGCCTGTTGCACGAGTTCACCGACTGGGACTGGGGTCTCGTGCAGCGGATCGGTTTCCTCGACGGCTTCGAGATCTACGCGAGTGTCGCCCTGCTCGTGCTGGCGTTCGCGCTGTTCGCCGCCGCCGAGAGCCGGAAGTCCGGCTGAACGCGGACCGGACTCCCGGCTGGTCGCACCCGTCCTCGGCGCCGACCGTGATCTTCGGGCTCAGCAGCCGTAGTTGATCAGGTCGAACGACTCGTAGTGGTCGGCCGTGTAGTAGTCCTCCCGGTTCTCCTCACCGGTGACGATCCGGCGAGCTCCGCGCCTAGAGGAGCCAGGGGTCGACTTCGCCGAGCTGACCGACCTGCTGGACGAGGGACGGACCCGGATCACCCGTCACGCCCACAAACGCGCGATCAGTGACGCGATCCGTGCACTCGACGCCGTACGCACAACCGGCACCATCGGCGAGGTGCTCGATCTGATGGCCGACGGCCATCTCCTAGCCCTGCCGGGAAAGCTCAAGGACCTGGAACGCCGGAGATCCGCAACACACCTGGACGAGCGCGACCAGCGACGAGCGGACTTCTCCAACAACCTCCGCACCGTGTCCTACCGTGAGGTCATCAGCATCGCCCACTTCATCGATGAACTCACCCCGTTCTCGACCCAGCACGGCGTCAAGGGTGACGAATTCGAAAACGTCGTAGTGGTGGTCGACGACCGCGCCTGGAACAGGTACAGCATAGGCAAGATGCTCGCCGGCACCGACAAACCCGACCGCACCGAACGCTCACGCAACCTGTTCTACGTCTGCTGCTCTCCCGGACGGAGCAAAGTCCACGCTCCACGCCTGGTTCGAGTCGGGCACCATCCACCCGTGAACTACGTACCAGTCCTACCAGTTGCACATCCCGCACGCTGGCACGTGTAGCGCAGGCCGCCGAGGGGCGACCTGACTCTTGTTCCGCAGGTGAGTAGCCGCGCGCCAGCGCCAGATATCGGCCCTGCTCGGGGCGTGGAGGTCGAGCGGCTCCGTTGGTACGTCACCGGGCAGTACAGCCGCCTGTGAGGACGGCGTGGTGACACTCGGCCACAAGTTAACTCCGCGAAAACTCATCGGACTTGACGGGAAAATCTCCGGAGTTGTCATTGACATGCCACTTTCTACGCGCGTCATCATGAGGGCATGAGATTCCCCCCACGAATCACTCGCATCGGCGCCGCAGCCGCCGTCCTGTCCGCCCTCCTCGTCGGCGGAACCGTCGCCACGGCTTCCCCCGCAGCCGCCGCGGTCGGCAGCATCTGCTACAGCGACCTGCCCTCCCAGGCGTACGACACCCTGGACCTGATCGAGCAGGGCGGCCCCTACCCGTACTCCCAGGACGGGACCGTCTTCCAGAACCGGGAAGGCATCCTGCCAAGTCAGTCCTCTGGCTACTATCACGAGTACACCGTGATCACGCCGGGCTCCTCCACACGCGGCGCGCGCCGCATCGTCACCGGTGAGGAGACTCGGGAGGACTACTACACGGCCGACCACTACGAGTCCTTCGATCTGATCAACTACGGCTGCTGAGTCCCCCACGACTCAGTCCGAGGTACAGCGCAACGGGCTGGAGGTCCGGTCCTGCGTTCAGCCGGACCTCCAGCTGCCACCAGCAATTGGTCTGCATCACTAAGCAGGTCCATGCGGCATCCGACAGGTGAAACAGGCCCGTCACTCGCCAAACTCCCGGCCTCGCGGTTCGCCGCGTCTGGGCGACAGCGGCGCGGCTTGACGTCGACCGAGTCCCTGACCGCAGAGCCCCTTGCCCCGTGTTCCCCCCCCACTTCGCCGTAGGCCGCGGGGCAAGGCAGGAACTTGAAACTGCGGCGGCCGAGTTGGCCGTGCAGCTGGAGCGGGGCCGGAAAGATTTGCCGCGACGGGAGATCACATAGGAGATCGTCGCGCAGGTGTTCGCGGAGCAGTCGGCCGCTGAGAGCGAACCGATCCGGACGTCCCGACGGAGCATGCGCCGGACTCCGCGGCGTCGTCAGCACCTCACGGCGTCGGGGTGAGGGTGGGTGCCGTGGTCACACGTGTGATGCGTCGTCGTAGCCAGAGCGGGGCGGGCGAACGGTCTCTTGCCATCCGCAGCCGATGTGAGCGTGTACGCAGCGAGGGGGCGGGGTGTCACTATCGGCTGGCCAGTTCCTCCTCCTCGATACCGCGCCGGCAGTCGCCGCATAGTGTCTGGGGAGTCCCGTCATCGTCGCCCTCGTGCGGCCAGAGGCACCCGCATCCCCCGCAGTTCGTCAACTCCTGTGGGTTGTAGCGGGCTTGGCAGGTGAAGCAGTAGTACACCTCCTCGCCAGCGCCGTCCATGAAGGCGAAGCAGGCCAGCGTCGGAGCGCAGCACTGGGGGCATTCGTTCACCGGGTGTCCGGGCTCGAACTCCTGGAAGGCCGGGGCCAGCTCCTCGGCGCTCACGTCGGTGCCGCAGAAGTGACAGTGGGCACCGTTCGGGATGACGGCGAGAGCCCACTGTCCGCACACGGAGCAGGGCAGAACCGAGTCGGTCGCGCCCTTGAGCTCGTTACCGCGCAGGCGGTTCATGCGTTCGTTGACGAACGCGTCGATGGTGTTGAGGCCACTGCGCACGCGCGACATGTCTTCTTCAATGCTCTCGCGCTCCTGCGTGTCGAGGAGCGGAAGCAGTTGAGTGTCGAGGAACCGGAGCAAGAAGTCGAGCACCGTTCCGGCTCGTGACTCCACGGCCTCTGCGCTGTGGGTCAATCCGTAGTGCTGCAAGGCGTTGCGGTCCTTGCCCAGGTTCTTGAGGGCCTCGGCGTCCTTCCTCGTGATGTTAAGGCCACAGATGTTCCTGAGTCGCTCCACGGCGGCGTCCGTTCCGCAACTGGTGAAGTCGGAGGCCCAGAACTTCTCGGAGGTGGCCTTGGCTGGGTCGCTGAACACCAGGCTCCAGTGTTCCCGCAGCAGGCGCGACTTCAGCAGCACCTCGGCGGCAGCCTGGAGGTGCAGGACCGCGTACTTGATCTCGCGGGGGCCGGTGCACGTGTCGGAGTCCAAGTGCTCGACGACGCTGACGAGGTAGTCGATCCCGTTGCGAATCGGCGGGAAATCCACCTGTACAGGGGCAGCTTGCCGCCACCGCGGTCGCAACGGCCGAACTGACGCGGTGTCGCCCGCTCTTTCGGATGCCATGTGTCCCCCAGCCGATCGACGCTGGCCCCTAGGCCAGCGATCTTGCTCGCAAACTGTGCCATCGCAGATCCCGTGCCCTCAACAGCGCGGCCTGGCACGTGCTGGCCGGCGTCTGTGCCGACGAGCCATCTCGCTACTGGGCGGTATTGCCAGAGCGCCCCTCCGCGAGGTGATTGATGAGCTCACCAGTGGCAACACCGAGCGCCGCGGCGATGTCCACGAGAGTCAGCGCTGGGATTGCGCTTCCTATGTTCGATGTAGATGCGTGATGAGGGTCTTCTCCGGCGACAGTTCCAACTTGAGTTCGTCACGCAGGAATTGCGCCAGTCGCTGTTTGATTTCCTCGGCTTCTGCCTTTGGTTCCGGCGAACCCGAGCACGGTGTCATCGCAGTAGCGCACATACCGCAGCCGCCGATAGCCGGGATCTTGAGTATCCATGCTGGGCATGCTGCGGAGTTGCTTACGCAGCTCCCGCAGTTGAGTGCGGTCGCCGCGCTTGCGGGCGCGTTGCATCGACCGACCGGCGCCGCATGACGCACTGGAAGCGATCGGCGACCTGGACCGCCTGGGGTGCCGCTGTGTCGGCCGCATCGGCGTAGGCACTGGCCCTGTCCCGGCAGACGATCTCCGCTCCGGGGTGTGCGCGGAGCCATGCGGTGAGGGTGTCCGCGGTGCGGTCGGGCAGGACGTCGACGCGTTCTCCGATCTCCATGTCCGAGATGATCGTTCCGTAGACGTGCCCCTTCTTCAGTGCGAAATCATCGATACCCAGCACCCGGGGTGCGGCACCGACGTGCTTGTCCGGAAGCCTACGTACCAGTCTGAGCAGGGAGTTCGCACTCGTCGGGATGGACAGGTGTGCGGCGAGCCGGGCGCGCGGACGTCCGGCGAGCGCGAGTGCGAGTGCGATCTTCTCCAGGGAGCGGCGCAGGAGCGGGGTGCGTCGCGCGAATCGCTCGGTGAGTCCGTCGACTTGCTCGACGAACGTGCGGCGGCCGCACTCTGCGGCCGGGCAGAGGAACCGTCGCACCAGCAGGTCGATCACGACCTCCCGCCCAGCCGTTGCGAGGTCGGCAAGGCGCCGCCGGTAACCGCCGTGGACACGGCCGGACACGGCACCGCAGTCCGGGCACGCCGCCTCCCGCGTCGCCGATCGCGCCATGAGGGCTATCCCGCTGCCGTCCGCCCTGACCTCGTCCACCACCACAGATGACAGGTGGGAGAACACAGCAGAGAACATCGAAAACACACTGCAATCACATGAACGCCCATCCTTCCAGCCGATTGTGACGCCCTGTCACCGCCCCACAAGAGGTGGATCAGAACCGTATGTCGCGGCCACGGTCATCGCACCCTGGCCGGAAAGCAGCCAAATCACATGAAGACCTGATGAAGCATCAGTAGGGTACTTATTCCGGATTCAAATGGTTGCGTCCATAGCGTCTCTGGTTGCTATCTCCTACTTGTGGCCTTGTTTTTCTGGAACTACCCTGGAAAACTACTGGACAAGAGAGGACGGCAAAGGCAAGTCCATTATTCTCTCTGATTCCCATGGCAGTTCGGACGGTAATCCGAGAAGGAGAGCAATGGGTATTCGCGTTCGATTGGCGACCGGGCTTCTGCTGGCCGCGACTGCGGGCGGGGTGGTGGTCGGTCTCGCGCCTGCAGCCGGGGCCTCCCCGGTGGTCGAGGCCTGCAACCCCTCGAAACCTTCTTCGTGCCTGATTGAAGGGCCGTTCAGCTCGGACGAAGAAGGTTTTGAGGCCTGCAAGACCCGAGCCCAGTACTGGACGGAAGAGACCCGAATATTCCATATCTGCAGGTACAAGGACGGCTCGGACGGCGTCGCCGCGGGCTGGTGGGTCTGGATGTATAGCTGAGGTTTCCTCGCCGGGCAACGTCCCGGTATCCGCCTCTTTCCTGTTCGGCGGCCCGGCGAGCCCATCTCCCCCGCAGTCGCCAGCCGGGCCGCCGGGCGCCCGGCGAGGGCCAGCGCGATCTTCTCCAGCGCCCGGTGCAGCGAAGCCGTGCGCCGGGCGAACCGCTCGGTGAGCCCGTCGACCTGCTCGAGAGGGTCCGGCGATCACAGTCCCGGGCTGGGCATATGAACCGGCTCACCAGCAGGTCGATCACGGTCCGGTGCCCGGACACCGCCACGTCCGCCCAGCGCCGCCGGTATCCGCCGTGGACACGGCCCGACACCGTCCCGCACCCCGGACAAACGGCCTGCCGCATCGCGGTACGCGCCGAATAGGTCATCACGCCGTCGTCCACCACAACCTCCTCCACCGCCACCGTCGACAGATGGGAGAAGGCGGCCCAGAGCACGCTGAAGTCACACGAACACCCATCCTTTCAGGCACCCGTGACGCCCAGTCACGGCTCCCCAGAGAGTGGATCAGAACCCCCGTCGGGAGTGTGCGAGCCCTACCTGGCCCGGCACTCGCTGTTCCACGTGATGCAGTACAACCACATCGACTTCGATGCGGTGCTGAACGTGCGGAAGCTGCTCGCGTGGATGGAGGCCACCGCGGAATGGGGTGCGCACCAGGCGCCGCGCGACGACTCGAACGTGGACGCGGCGGCACGGCAGCGGTACGCATCGGAACTCAAGCGGTTCCTTCAGGACCCGGGAGGCCAGCTTCTGAAGGGCACGATCACCGACCGACGCCCATACGGCGCCTTCATCTTCGCCTCCTTCCCCGAGGAGAGGCTCGGTGTCGAGGCGATCAGACGTACTTGGGAGCGGACCGACAACACCTGGTTCCCTGAGGCGGACGTGCAGATCACGGGGACCGTGCAGCAGGACGCTGGCACTACAGCGATCCGGATGTGGGAGCCTGGTGCGGCTTCCTGGCCGGCACGGGAAGTGACACCACCTTCCCAGCCGCCCGCCCCCAGCACGAGACCGTCGTTCTGCCTCCCGACGGCCGGGCGTCCGGGCAGGCCGTGATCCACGGGGGTGGTGCTTACTTCGTCGACCTGGTCGGGGACCGGGCGGCGATCTGGAACTTCGCGGTCAAGGCGTTCCAGAGCGCGGGAGGCCAACTCCACGCCACCGTGGTGGCGTGGGATCCCCTGCCCCGTCGCTGCGGACCCGATGACCGGGTCGCGTATCCGGACCCCGAGGCCACGATGCACACGCGCATCGGCGGCAAGTGCCATGTGGTCACCCTGATGCTGACTCACGGCTCCCCCTCCCTGTCCCCCGAGCAGGGGCGCTGGGAGACCGAGTACACCTCGCCCGTCAGGCATCGTGGGCGGCGCCGGCAGCGACGTGGAGATCGGGGTGCGGCCGGGCGGCAACCTCATCACCCCCGACGCGCCACCCAGCGCCGGCACGCTCACCACCGAACTGGGACTCCGGCACACGACCACGAACTACGAGGCGGTGTCCGCGGTGGGCTGCCACTGCGAGGGCTGGGGCATCCTGGTGAACCCGCCGGACGGCGTCGGGCAGTGGAGCGGCTGGTCGCACGGGGTACACGGGCTGTCGGCGAACGCCGAGGTGATCAGGCACGAGGTGAACTCCCTCGGCGTGACGTCCGTCGTCCGCCTCGTCGGTGCGGACTATCCGGTGTACGTGACCCAGGAGTACCGGCGTTCTTCCACCCGGCCCGAGCTGATCGAGGTCGACGTGTCCGTCGAGTCGCTCGCTCCTCCGGAGGCCTGGCCGCACGTCACGTACCGACGGGTCGTGGACTGGGATGTCGAGCCCACGCCGACGAGGGAGTTCGTCACCGTCAAGGCCGACCATCCGCGGGTGGAATTCGCCAGCGACTACGGGTTCGCGGGTCCGGATCCGGGTTCGGCTCGGCCGGTGCTGCACAACGAGGGGTCGTTCACGGCCGCGGGTCCGTACGACCAGGGGACGCTCTTCGACGTCCATGTGCCGCTCGAGGACCGCCCGGTGCGGAGACGGGCAGCCTTGGGGAGTTCCGGCTCTACGTCGGTGCGGCGCCGCATCACGCCAGGATGCTGGAGGCGCTGACGGAGGTCGGCGTGCCCGTGTACGCGCTGGCGTGGCCGGACTTCGCGGGCGGCGTGCTCGGCCACCCCAACACCTTCGCGCTGGGGTACAAGCCGGTGACGTAGGCCTGGCTCATCGGTGACGTAGGACAGGGTCATGAGGACAGGGCCCCGGCGCCGCCGGGGCCCTGTCCCTGCTGCGGGGGTCATGCGGATCGGGTGTACGTAGTGATCGCGACGCCCGCCTCGAGACGTGCGGGTCGAGACGGGGGTGAAGGTGATCGGGCCGAACGGGCCCGCGAAGAGCGGGATGCCGGAGCCGATGACGCTTGCGGACGGTGCCCGCGGGGTCCCCGAGTACGACGTGGATGTCCGGGTCGGTGGACTCCAGGGTGGTGGAGACGACGTACTGGGTGAGATGGGCGGACGGGTTCGTGAGGCATGCCTGGAAGCCGGGGTCGCAGGTACCCCGGCCCCATGACGACCGTGTCGAATTGGCGCCGCGGCCGCCACGACCAGGTCGTTCCGTGCGGTCGGCGCGGCCGCACGCCAACCACGACCCCGGCGTCGCCCACCGCGGGTCCGGCAGACGTCGGACTTCAGTCGCTCACCGCGTCCTCGAACAGGCTGAGCACTTCAAAGCGGCCGATGCCGCGGGGACTCGGCATCAACGGCACCACGGTGCGATCGACGGCGTGCTCCTCACCCGCTGACAAGCGCCGAGGCGCGTCGAGGCGCGAGCGCCTGGCCGCCTCCGCGGCGGCCACCGACCAGAGCTCCTTCTCCATCACGACCGCGCGGTCGAACGTCTCGCGCCAGCCGGCCTGCGGCATCTCCCACGCCGAGAGAAACGGCTTCAGCCCCGGCCTCTCAATGCCCCCAGTACCGCCTGCTCGACGTCGCGGGCGGTACGGCCCACCTCGAAGCGCTCCTGCTGGTACAGCCGCCGGCCATAGCGGCGGTGCACGCGCAGACGCTGACTGCCGGCACTGCAGATGCCGATCTTCACGGCGGCGTGTCAGAAGTATTGACCGCCGACTGTAACCGTTTTAAC
The DNA here is from genome assembly GCF_049974585.1 of Streptomyces sp. UG1. Taxonomy (NCBI): domain Bacteria; kingdom Bacillati; phylum Actinomycetota; class Actinomycetes; order Kitasatosporales; family Streptomycetaceae; genus Streptomyces; species Streptomyces sp. UG1. The sequence continues at coordinate 31,793 of NZ_JBNGGG010000021.1, forward strand.
TTTCCCTCACTCCGCAACCGCAGCCGAGGAGGCTCCGTGGCAGCGATGCTGCGCGAACGCCCCGGGAAACCGGCGGTGCGCCGCCGTTCCCGACACCCGTCAGGCGCTCCATCCAAGCGAAAAGGCTTTCAAAAGCGCCGCAGTTGGACGCTGTTTCTGCTGATGATGCCTGGGCTGGCGTACTTCCTTGTCTTCCAGTACGGCGCGCTGGTCGGGAACGTCATCGCCTTCAAGGAGTACGTGCCCTTCGACGGCCTCTGGGACAGCCCATGGATCGGTCTGGACAACTTCCAGCGGATGTTCGAGGACACCGCGTTCTGGGACTCGGTGCTCAACACCCTCCTGATCTCGGTACTCCAGCTCGTCTTCTTCTTCCCCGTCCCGCTCGCCCTCGCGCTGCTCCTGCACAGCCTCACCTGGAGCACCGTCCGGCGGTTCGTGCAGTCGGTGGCGTATCTGCCGCACTTCATCTCGTGGGTGATCGTCGTCGCCCTGTTCCAGCAGGTCCTCGGCGACACCGGCATGCTGAACAGCTACCTCGGCGACGCCGGCCTCCACACCGTCGACATCATCGGCAACCCCGACGCCTTCAAGCCGCTGGTCGTCGCCCAGGTGATCTGGAAGGACGCCGGCTGGGGAACGATCATCTTCCTCGCCGCGCTCTCGATGGTCGACGACCAGCTGTACGAGGCCGCGGCCATCGACGGCGCGGGACCCTGGCGCCGCTTCTGGCACGTCACCCTGCCCACCATCCGGCCGGTCATCATCCTGCTGCTCATCATGCGGCTCGGCGAGATCCTCTCCGTCGGCTTCGAGCAGATGCTGCTGCAGCGCGACGCGGTCGGCCCGGAGGCCGCCGAAGTCATCGACACCTTCGTCTACTTCCAGGGCATCGTCGGCGGTGACTACGGATACGCCGCGGCCGCGGGCCTGTTCAAGGGTGTGATCGGCGCCGTGCTCGTGTACGCGGCCAACAAGGTCGCCCACCGCCTCGGCGAACAGGGGGTCTACAAGTGAGCACCCGCGTCGTCCGGCCCGGCTGGATGGAGAAGCCGAAGCCCCTCACTCAGGCCGCCAAGGCCGTGGCCCTCATCGCGGTCGTGCTGCTGGTCTGCGTGCCGTTCCTGGTCATCGTGTCCACCTCGCTCGCCTCCCAGCGCGAAGTGGTCCGTAACGGCGGCTGGGTGCTGTGGCCGCAGGAGCCGACCTTGAAGGCGTACCGCGACGTCCTCGACGGCGGCATCGTCACCCACGCCCTCGGCGTCAGCGCCGGCGTCACCGTGGCCGGCACCCTGCTCAGCCTCGCCTGCACGGTGACCCTCGCCTACGCCCTGGCCCGCCCCGGCGTACTCGGCGGGAAGCCCGTGCTGCTCCTGATCCTGTTCACGTTCCTCTTCCCGCCCGGCATGATCCCCAACTTCCTGATCGTCAAGGAGCTGGGGCTGCTGGACAGTTACGCCTCGCTGATCCTGCCGGTGCTGCTCAACGTCTTCAACTTGGTCGTCCTGCGCGCCTTCTTCCAGGGCATCCCCGAGGAGCTCCATGAAGCCGCGCGGCTGGACGGCGCCGGGGACCTCCGGGTGCTGCTGACGATCGTGCTGCCCCTGTCGAAGGCCGCCCTCGCCGTCGTCGGCCTGTTCTACGCCGTGGCGTACTGGAACGCCTGGTTCTACGCCTCGCTCTACCTCGAGAGCGACCGCTGGCCGCTGCAGCAGGTGCTGCGCACGTATGTCATCGCCGGCTCCGGGCTCACGGACACCACCACCGGAGAAGCCACGGTGAACGCGCCACAGACGATCCAGATGGCCGTGCTGGTGCTGGCCACCGTGCCGATCCTGCTCGTCTACCCCTTCCTGCAGAAGTACTTCACCAAAGGCGTGCTCACCGGCGCCATCAAGAGCTGACACCGTCATCCGACCCCAGCCAGAAAGGTCACTCCCTCATGATCGGAATGTCCAGACGTGCCTTACTGTCCTCCATGGGCGCAGCAGGCGCCGCCGTCTCCGTCCCGGGGCTCCTGACCGCCTGCTCCAGCGGCTCGGGCGGGGACGGCACCACAAACACGGGCAAGGACCTCGCCCCCTGGCCCGCGTACCAGCCGACCCCGGGAGCCAAGCCGGATCTCCCCCCGACCGACCAGGGGGTCCAGCCCGGCTTCACCTCCTATCCCGCCGACCTGACCGCCTCGGTCTCCCGCACACCGGGCGACGGCTCCACGGTCAAGGTCATGTCCGTCACCTTCGGCACCCCGCCGAAGGGAGCGGCGCAGAACCGGTTCTGGAAGGCGATCGAGAAAGCCCTCGGCGTCAAGATCGAATACACGGTCATTCCGCAGACCGACTACCAGCAGAAGATGGCCACGGTGATGGCCGGCGACCCGGAATCGCTGCCGGACATCATCAACGTCTTCTCCGGCTTCGTCCTGCCCCGGGAGGCCGAGTTCGTCCAGCGCCGCGCCGAGGACCTGACGCCGTTCCTGTCGGGCAAGGCCGTCAAGGACTACCCCAACCTGGCCGGCATCCCCACGCACGCCTGGCGCGATATGGGCCGCATCGGCGGGCGCATCCACGGCATCCCGCTGGAGCGCCCGGTGCCCGGCAGCACGCTGTGGATCAACCAGGGGCAGTTCACCGACGCGGGGATGAAGGAGGGATGGACCTCCGACGACTTCGCCGCCGTCGTGAAGAAGGGAACCCGCGGCACGACGTACGCGCTGGGCGCGTCCGCCGACTCGCTGTTCGGCAACGCGGTGCACGCCGCCGCCCACAACGCCCCGCAGCGCTGGGCGGTGGAAAAGGACGGCACCTTCCGCTCGAACTACACCGACAAGCGGTACCGGGCGTCCGTCGCCTTCCAGGCGCAGCTGCGCAAGAACGGCTCCTACCACCCCGAGGCCACCTCGCTGTCCGCCCCCGACCTGCACACGCTGTTCCTCAACGGCACCGTCGGCTCGAAGCAGGACGGCTTCGGCGGGTACATCCCCATCTACAACGACTCCAAGGGACTGCTGACCCCGGCGCCCGCGCTGCCCTACAGCGTGGACGGAACCCCCGGTGGAGTCGTCGCCGCGCGCCGCTCCTTCGGCTACACCATCCTCAAGAAGGCCAAGAAGGAGCGCATCGAGATGCTCCTGCGGCTGCTCGACTACCTGGCCGCCCCCTTCGGCACGAAGGAGTGGGAGCTCACGCACTTCGGCCTCGAGGATGTGCACTTCACCCGCGGGAAGGACGGTTCGCCGAAGCCGACCAAGCTCGGCGAGGTGGAGAACAACACCAACTTCCCCGTCAAGTACCTGGCCGAGGGTCCTCAGGTGCTCTTCCTGGCCGGCCAGCCCAAGGCCGTACGAGCCCTGCACGCCTGGCAGCAGAAGGTGGTCCCGGTGACGATCCGCGACGCGTCCTTCGGACTGCAGTCGCGCACGAACACCAAGCAGGGGACCACTCTCCGGGCATCCATGGACGACACCATCACCGCGGTCATCGCCGGGCGCGCCTCGCTGTCCGATTACGACGCCGCGGTCAAGAAGTGGCGCTCCGGCGGCGGCGACAGGATGGCCGAGGAGTACGCCGAGGAATACGCCGCCATCAAGTGAACCGGCACGGCAACGACAGCACGGACGGACACGGGAACAGGCGAAGGGAATGGCCGGCGGCATGGCGACTGAGGAGCGCGTCACCATCCGGGACGTGGCGGCGCAGGCAGGCGTGTCCGCGGCCACGGTCTCGCGCGTGCTCAGCGGCAAGTACCGGGTACCGCCGGAAACCCGGTCCCGGGTGCTGCGCGCGGTGCGCACCCTGGACTATGTCGCGAACGTGCACGCCCGCGCCCTGGTCGGCGGCGGCCGCAAGCTGGTCGCCGTCATCCTGCGGCAGGTCACAAGCCCCTTCTACGCGCAGGTCGCCGAAGGCATCGAGGCGGAGGCCGCGGCACAGGGCTGGCTGTGCCTGGTCGGCGCCACCGGCGGCGACCCCCGGCGGGAAACGGAGGTGATCCAGCTCATGCGCGAGGAAGGAGCACGCGTGGTGATCCTCGTCGGCGGGATCGTCGAGGACGCCGCCTACCGCAAGCGCGTCACCCGCTACGCCCAGACGCTGGACGCCGCCGGCTCGCGCCTGGTGCTGTGCGGACGCCCGTCGCCCGACCCCGGCCTGCCCGCCCTGGTCGTCGAGTTCGACAACGAGGCCGGGGCCAGGGCAGCGACCACCCACCTGCTGTCGGCCGGGCACCGCCGGATCGTGTTCCTCGGCGGCCTGCCCGGCAACACCGCCATGGACGCCCGGGTCGCCGGCTACCGCGCGGCCCTGGCCGCGCACGGCCTGCCGCCCGAGGCCGCCCATGTCATCGACTGCGGACTGGGACGGACCGCGGGAATGCGCGCCATGACGGCGCTCCTCGCGGACGGACCGCGGTTCACCGCCGTCTTCGCCGGAGACGACATGGTCGCCGCCGGGGCCCTGCGAGCCATCGCCGACGCCGGCCTGAGCGTCCCCGGCGACCTCTCCGTCGTCGGCTACAACGACATCCCGCTCGCCGAGGACTTCGGCCCACCCCTGACCACCGTCCGCACCCCAGCCGAGGAACTGGGCCGCGCCGCGGTGGACCTCGCCCTGCGCGAGCCGCGGGAGCTCCCCGGAACCTGCCACGTGCTCGCCACCCACGTCGTCATACGGAACAGCGTCGGCCCGCCCCGTGCAGGCCGCACGCGGTGACACACGAAGGACACCACCGGGCATGACCACCACGCCACCCTCGGCCGACACCAGCGCCCCGCCACCCGCCGACCCCCTTACGTCCCCGTTCACCGGCTACACCAGGGCGCATTGGGAGAGCGCGGCCGACACCCTCCTGGCCGCCATCCGTCCCTACGCCTCCCCCGGCCTGGCCCAGTACAGCCTCCCCGGCAGACCCAGCCACTCCGGCACCCGGTCCGACGGGCTGGAGGGCTACGCCCGCTCCTTCCTCCTCGCCGCCTTCCGTATCGCCGGCGCACGCGGAACCGACCGGAGTGGCAGCACCGCCATCCGCGGCCTCATCAACCGCTATGCCACTGGACTCGCCACCGGCACCGACCCCGGCCACCCGCAGCACTGGCCGCCGATCACGGACGGCGCCCAGTCCATGGTGGAAGCCGCCTCCATCGCCATCGCCCTGCACGAGACCCGGCCGTGGCTGTGGGACCGGCTCGACGACGCCGTACGCCAGCGGGCCGCGGCCTGGCTGGGCGGCTTCGTGGGCGCGAGAGCCAACGACTCCAACTGGCGCCTCTTCCAGGTCGTCACGGAGGAGTTCCTCGCCTCCGTCGGCGCGCCGCACAGCCGCGCCGAGATCGACGCAGGCCTGGCCAGGCTCGACGACTGGTACCGCGGCGGCGGCTGGTACACCGACGGCGACGGGCAGAAGTTCGACTACTACAACGCCTGGGCGTTGCACCTGTACCCCGTGCTGTGGGCCCGCATCGCCGGGCCCCGCGCCGACCCCGGTCTCATCGCCACCCACCGCGCCCGGCTGCGCATGTTCCTCGGCACCCACCAGTACTTCTTCGGCTCCGACGGCGCGCCCGTCCACCAGGGCCGGTCGCTGACCTACCGCTACGCCGTCACCGCCCCCCTGTGGGCCGGCGCCCTGGCCGACGCCACGTCCCTGCCGCCCGGCCGCATCCGCCGACTGGCCTCCGGCGCCCTGAAGCACTTCGCCGGCCGCGGCGCCCCCGACGCCGCCGGACTGCTCAGACTCGGCTGGTACGGGCCGTATCTCCCGGTCACCCAGCGCTACTCGGGACCCGCCTCGCCGTACTGGGCGAGCAAGGCGTTCCTCGGCCTGCTGCTGCCCGCCCGCCATCCGGTCTGGACGGCCCCCGAGGAGCCCGGCCCCGTCGACACCGCCGACCGCTGCCTCGCGCTGCCCGCCCCCGGCTGGCTACTGCACTCCACCTGCGCCGACGGCATCGTACGGCTGGTCAACCACGGCAGCGACCGGCAGCCACCGCCGCCCGCCGCCGCCGAGGACAACCCTCACTACACCCGGTTCGCGTACTCCAGCGCGGCCGCGCCGGAGACCCCGCCGGACGACGGAGTCGCCGGCCCCGACAACCAGATCACGTTCCTCGCCGCGTCGGGGGCCTCCCGGCGCGGCCGCATCCAGCCGCTGTACGTCGCCGGGCGGCAGGCGGCGTCCTGGCACTCCCCCACCGAGCCCATCGAGCGGGAGCGATACGGATCAGAGCCGCGCATCACCACGGTCAGCGTGGTGCACGGCCCCTGGGAGGTCCGTCTGCACCGCCTGTGTGCCCCGGCCGGCACCGCCGTGCGCGAGGGCGGCTGGGCCGTGGCCTGCGACAGCGCGCCGCCCGCCGCGGAGACCGGCGCGGGCTGGGCGCTGGCCCGCCGCCGCGACGGCCTGACCAGCGCCCTCGTCGGCCTGCTCGGCTGGGAGGACGACGGCACCCCGGCCCCCGGTGGCGTCGTGCACGCCCGCGGCCACAACGCCTACGGTGACCACTCGGCGACGCCTGTACTCACCCTGCCCCCGCATCCCGGCGGCACCCGACTGCTCGTCACCCTGGTCGTCCTCACGGCCGACCCGAGCCTGTACGGCGACAGCCGTGCCCTGCGCACCGGCACCCGAGCCCGTCAGGTGCCGGACGGCAGCGTCGAGATCCGTTTCCCGGACGGCACGGTCGAGCAGGTCGGCGGCTACGGGGTCCCGATCGTGGGCCGGGGGGCGGTGTCCGTGCCGTCGCCGATGAAGAAGCTGGGGTGCGGCGGCTGGTTGTAGGCGGTGTTCTGCCAGGCGAGACCGGTGCGGTACCGCCGGTCCTGCAGCAGCGTGGTGATGCGCATGTCGGTCTCGTGCGGTGTGGAGTAGATCCGCAACGCGGAGTCGTCGGCGATGGGCCACACCACCTCCTCGCGCCAGTCGCCGAGGATGTCGCCGGACAGCGCGGGATTGGCCTTGCTTCCGTTGTTCGCGAGCACGCCCTCGCCGGTCAGCAGGCGCTTGTCGCCGTCCGGGCCGTACTTGTCGATGTGCGTGCCGTCCAGCAGCTCGCGCACCGGGTCGCCGTCTCACCAGCTGACGAAATTGATGCTGGAGGGTCCGGCGCCGGCCTCGGCGCCGGACGGGTCGCGCATCGAGCCGTCGGCGGCGGACCAGGACTCGGCGCCCAGACTGCCGGCCCAGACGTCGGCGGACACACCGCGGCCGTTGTCGGAGCGGGAGTCGGTCTTCCACAGCACCTCGCCGCAGGCGGCGTCGAGGAACAGCGAGCCCGGCTGGCTGGAGTCCTCCGACACCTTGAACTCCTCCAGGCCGTCACGGCCCGGGTCGAGGTCGCCGACGTGCTGCGCGTCGCCGTGTCCGGTGCCCGCGTTCCACAGGCCGGAGCCGTCGTCGTCCACGGCCATCGAGCCGTACATGATCTCGTCGTTTCCGTCGCCGTCGGCGTCCGCGACGGACAGGGAGTGGCTCCCCTGGCCCGCGTAGCCCGAGTTGTCGTTGCTGTCGAATACCCACCGCTCGCTGAACTTTCCGTCGGCGAAGTCCCAGGCGGCGATGACCGATCGGGTGTAGTAGCCGCGGGCGCTGATCAGTGACGGGGTCTTGCCGTCGAGGTAGGCGGTGCCGGCCAGGAAGCGGTCCGCGCGATTGCCGTAGTCGTCGCCCCAGTCGCCGAGGGTGCCGCGCGGCGGTGCGTATTCGACGGTGTCCAGTGCCGCGCCCGTGGCGCCGTCGAACATGGTCAGAAACTCCGGCCCGTCCAGGACGTAGCCGTCGTCGTTGGCGTAGTTGGCGCCGCCGTCACCTGGAACTGTGTGTAGTGGGCGCCCGAGCGGATGTTGGGACCGAGGTCGACCCGCCACAGCCGCTCACCTTCCATGGTGTAGCCGTCGAGGATCGTCGGTCCGGTCACACCGGACTGCGCGTTGTCCTTGGCGTTCGTCGGGTACCACTTGACGACGAAGTCCAGGTCGCCGTCCCCGTCGAGGTCGCCGACCGAGGTGTCGTTGGCCGTGTACGAATAGTCGTCGCCGCCGGGCGGGGCTTCCCTCGATCGGCACGTCCGTGTAGCCGTCTGCCATCGGGCGGGCGTCCTGAGGCTCCTGCTCTTCGCCGTCCACCACTGCGGCCACGGAGTACTCGGCTTCGCCGTCGCGGTAGACGTTGAACGCGGCATCGTCGGCGTCCTCGGCCAGCCAGCGCCAGCTCACCAGGTTGCCGTCGCCGGACCGGACGCTGACCGCCCGCGGTCCAGGTTCTCCAGCAGCGGTGCCGCGGCCGTGTTGCCGGAGGACTCCGGCCCCGCGGCGCCGGAGAGGGCGACCAGAGCACTTGCGGTCAGTGCACCTGCGGCGAACGTACTGGGCACCACCTTGCCCCGCGTTGAGCGGCGGCGTCTGCGATGCGGCAGCGGTGGGGGGTGTGCGGGTGACATGCGTCCTCCGGGTTGTCGACGGTGGTAGTTGACCGGTAGTGGCCACCGCGCTCCGCACAGGTTGCCGTCCGGAAAAAGTCTCCGCGAATGTCACCGGACCGTGCGGCAGACCCGGCGCGGCCGCGTCACGCCGTGCGGTCGAGGTGAGCGACCTCGACACGCTGGGCGAGGGGTGCACCCATGCGCAGCCGTTCGGCTTCGGCCACGACGGCGGCTCCCAGGCGCCGCAGTTCATTGCCCTGGGATCCGGCGATGTGCGGGGTCAGGATGACGTTGGGCAGATCGAAGAGCGGGGAGTCCACCGGCAACGGCTCGGGGTCGGTCACGTCGAGCACGGCCCTGATACGACCGGTGGCGAGCTCGCGTACCAGTGCCTCGGTGTCCACGAGGCTGCCGCGGGCGGTATTGATCAGCGCCGACCCGTCCGGCAGCAGCGCCAGCCGGCCCGCGTCGATCATGTGCCGCGTCTCGGGCGTGGCCGGGGCGTGTACCGAAACGATCGAGCTGTCCGCGAGCAGGTCTTCCAGCCCCGACTTCCGTACCCCGAGGCTCCGCGCGGCTGCCGCGTCGACATACGGGTCGTAGAGAACGACGTCGAAGTCGAACGGCCGCAGCAGTTCGATCACGCGTCGCCCGACGGCGGAAGCGCCGATGAGCCCGACGCGGCGCCCCATGTTGCCGATGTCCGAGCGGGCCAGGTCCGGGAGCCGGTGCCAGGCCGCACGGCGGTCCTCCTGCGCCGCGAAGACGCCCTTGCCCAGCAGCAGGATCATGCCGAGGGTGTACTCGGCCACCGGTAGCGCGTTCTGCGCGGCGGCCGACGATACGGTGAGCCCGCGCGCTCTGCCCTCGGGCGGAAGCAGCCGCTTCACCGTCCCGCCGGTGTGCAGTACGGTGTGCAGCCGCGGCAGGGCGTCGAGCGCGTGGCAGTCAAGGGGCGGGCATCCCCAGCCCGTCACCAGCACCTCCACTCGGGCCAGTCGGGAGCGCAGCGCGGGATCGCCGAAATCGGTGACTACGCCCGCGGGGTCGATGTCGAGCAGCTCGCGCAGCCGGGCCAGCAGGTCCGGCGGGAAGAGCTGGGGCAGATTCGGTGCATCCATGGCGAACATGGCCGTGGGACGCCGGCTCATCGGGTGAACCCTTCTAGTCCGGGCCTGAGGCTTCGCCCACGTTGGGGCAGACCGAGTCGCGGACGACGATGTGCGTGCCCAGCAGGACGTGCTCGGAGGCCCCGGGTGTCTCGCTCTTCAGCGCGAGCCGCACGGCGGTGCGCCCCAGCTCCTCGTGCGGGATGTGAACGGTGGTGAGGTCGATGTCGGCGGCCGGGGGGAGGTCGTCGAATCCGACCATCGACACATCCTCCGGAATGCGCAGCCCGCGCTCTCGCAGCGCCTCGCGCGCGCCCGCGGCGATCAGGTCGTTGCTGGCGAAGACGGCGGTGAAGTCCCGCGGCCCTGCGTCGAGTCGCTCGCGCATCATGCGGTAGCCCTCGCGCCGCACCATTCTCGCGCCGTCGACCTCCAGCCCGGGATCATGCGGTACGCCGTGCGCGGCCAGGGCGGCACGGTAACCGGCGACCCGGCTCTCCGGCGTCGTGTACCCGGACCGCCGGCCGAGGAACAGGATGCGCTTGTGGCCCGCCGAGAGCAGGTGGCTGGTAGCGGCGAACGCGCCCCCGGTGTTGTCGTACTCGACCACGATGGCCGGTACGTCGGGGCCCAGCGGCGGGCGGCCGCACAGCACCAGCTGCGAGCCGACCGCGGCCAGTGCGCGGGCATAGCCGGCCATGCGCTCGCGGTAGGCCTCGTCGGGGTTGATGTTCCCCACGAGAATGACCGCTTCGGCGTGCTCTTCGCGCATCAACTGGATCGCGGCCAGCTCGCGTTCGAGATCTCCGCCGGTGGTGCCGACAATGCAGAGCCGGCCCGCACGCGCGGCCTCCTCGTGTACCCCCTGCGCCACATGTGCGTAGTGCGGGGAGATGACGGAATTGACCACGATGGCCACGCTCTTGGGCCGCACACCCGCGAGTCCCCGGGCGTGGGCGTTGGCCACGTAGTCGAGTTCGCGCACGGCCCGCATGACCTTGCTGCGCGTGGCAGGGGCGTTGGGGTACGTACCGGAGAGGATGCGCGAGACGGTGGCGACCGAGACGCCGGCATGTCTGGCCACGTCCTTGATCGTCGCAGGGCGGGGCTTTCCGTCGCCGGAAGCGACCCGACGCGGCATCCGACCTCCCTGCATCCCGTTTTATTGCCTCGGCCTGTTAACCGTTTGAACTCGATGATGAGCCGATCGATGTGACACGTCAAGCACGAGGGAGGCGAGAACACACCGCTCTTGACATGCCCTCCTCACAGTGCTTGCATCGCGCCCTGTGTAAACGGTTCAACATGCGCTGATACTCCGCACGTATACGAGCATGAGGAGCTCCCATGGAGCACAGGCACAGACGTCGGAGCGGGTTACGCCGGGCAGGTTCCACCGCGGTGGCAGCGGCCGGGGCGATGATCCTCGTCGTCGGCCTCTCGCAGCTGGGCACCGCCTCCCCCGGCACCGGTACGGCTCAGGGCACGACCGCGGCGGCCGCGCGTCCGATGGAGAACCTGGGGCGCGGCGTGGTGGCCGTGCGCTCCGGCGAGAGCGACGTCCTGGTCTCCTGGCGGCTGCTCGGCCTGGACCCGGAGAACATCGGCTTCAACGTCTACCGCACCACCGGCGACGACGGCGACTGGTCCCAAATCAACGACGACGTCCTCACCGATGGGACCAACTTCGTCGACTCCGGTGCCGACCTCTCGCAGTCCAACAGCTACCGGGTCATGCCCGTGGTCGACGGCGAAGAGGGCGAGCCCAGTGGCGCATTCACCTTGGACGCCGATGCCGCCGACGAACCGGTGGTCCGCGTCCCGCTGCGCGACGGCGGCCGGATCCAGTTCGTGTGGGTCGGCGACCTCACCGGCGACGGCGAGTACGACTACGTGATCGACCGCCAGACCTCCCCGCAGAGCATCGAGGCCTATTCGAGCGAAGGCGACTTCCTGTGGGAGGTCGACATGGGGCCGAACAGCACCGATCAGAACAACATCGAGGGCGGATCGGCCACGATCGACGTCGGACACAACGACGGCGTCACCGTCTACGACTTCGACAGCGACGGCCGCTCCGAGGTCGCCGTGCGGATCGCCGACGGCGTCACCTTCGGCGACGGCGAGACCTTCAGCCACGACAACGACACCGAGCAGTTCATCGCCATCCTCGACGGCCGGACCGGCGCACTTCGCTCGTCGGCCCCGGTCCCGACCGACTACATCTCGGACGGCCCGATGTACGCCCGGTTCGCCGCCTGCTATCTCGACGGTGAAACACCGAGCCTGGTCAGCTACATGAAGAACCGCGTCGGCAACGGCGGGTTCAACCTCATGGTCACCGCCTGGAGCTTCGACGGCAGCAACGTCGACATGCAGTGGAAGTGGCTGCGCAACGGGAACCACCCCGACGGGCACAACAGCCGCTGCCTCGACGTGGACAGCGACGGCGACGACGAGTTCGCCGAGATCGGGTTCGTCCTGGACGGTGACGGTTCGCTGCTCTACTCGATGGGAGGCCAGGGCATCGTCCACGGTGACCGCTTCCACATCGCCGACATGGACCCGTCGCGGCCGGGCCTGGAGGGCTACGGCGTGCAGCAGGACAACCCCAGCGGCCTGCACGAGTACTACTACGACGCCGCGACCGGTGAGCTCATCTGGGAGCACTACGGCTCCGTCGCGGACGTGGGGCGCGGCATGGCCGGTGACATCGACCCGAACCACCCGGGCATGGAGGTCTGGTCCTTCGACGGGCTCTACAACGCCCCGAGCAACCAGCTGGCCGAGCCCGACACCAACCTCCGGCCGTGGCCGCAGATGGGCCTGTGGTGGGACGGCGACATCACGATGGAGCTGTTCAACGACGGCAAGTTCGAGAAGTGGGACCCGGACAACCCCACCCCCACCAACAGCGTGCCGCGCCTGTTGCGGGCCCAGGACTACGGCGGGACCGTTGGGCCCCGCAGCCAGCCCGGCTTCCTCGGCGACATCCACGGCGACTGGCGCGAGGAGGTCGTGCTGCCCAACGGGAGCTCCGACGAGCTGCTCGTCTTCACCACCGATCGCCCGAGCGACATCCGGCTGTACACCCTCGCCCACAACCCGGTCTACCGCAACGACATGACCGTCAAGGGCTACATGCAGTCCCACCACGTCGACTACTTCCTCGGCGCCGGCATGGAGCAGCCCCCGCGGCCCGACATCAGCTACGCGGGCAGCGACTGAGGACCAGCCATACGCGCACTTCAAGGAGTTGATCACCGTGGTTCCCATGAGTCGACGTGCAGTGCTGGCCTCATCCGCCGGTGCGACGGCCGCGGCCGTGCTGGCCTCCGCGGGCGGCCGCGCCCACGCCGAGCCCGCTCGCCGGGCGGCGCTCCCCGAGCTGAAGGGGCACGACCCGGTCGGCCTGCGATGGCTCGAAGGCGACGCTCCGGCGGAGATGGCGGCGGGCACGACCTGGGGCGTGCCGTGGCCCCGCGGTTCCTTCGCACCCGATCAGGAGTTCTCGCTCGCCACCGACTCGGGGGAGCAGGTCCCCGTGCAGAGCTGGCCCACCGGCCGGTGGCCGGACGGCTCCGTGAAGTGGACGGCCCACGCGATCAGCGGAGCCGCGCCGCGCGCCGCCGCATACCGGCTCCGGTCCGGCTCCCCGGCCTTGCCCGCCACGCCCCTGACCGTCCGTACCGGCGGTGCCGAAGTCACCGTGAACACCGGCGTGATCGAGGTGTCCTTCGGGCGCTCGGGCAAGCAGGTCGTCACGGCCGTCCGGCGCGGCGGCACGGTCATCGCCAACGGCGGACGCCTGGTCGCCTCCCGGCAAGACCAGCCGGGCACCGACGGCGCTGCCGTCGTCAGGACCGAGTCGTTCAGCGGCGTCGTGCGCTCGGTGCAGGTCGAGCAGGACGGCCCCGTACGCGCGGTGATCAAGGTCGAGGGCAAGCATGAGAAGGGCCGGCGCGCCTGGCTTCCCTTCGTGGTGCGGTTCTACCTGTACGCGGGCTCGGACGCCATCCGTGTGGTGCACACCTTCGTCTTCGACGGGAATGAGGACAAGGACTTCATCAACGGCCTCGGCATGCAGTTCACGGTGCCGATGCGCGGAGCGCTGCACGACCGGCACGTCCGCTTCGCCGGCGACGGCAACGGCGTGCTCGCGGAGGCGGTACGCGGGATAACGGGGCTGCGCCGCGACCCGGGAGAGAACGTCAGGCGGGCCCAGTATGAAGGACGGACGACGCCCGACACCGCCACCTGGGACCAACGGGTCACTTCCCGCCTGCAGTACATCCCGGCCTTCGGTGACTACAGCCTGCGCCAGCTCAACGCCCACGGATACGAGATCCACAAGCGCACCGCGCAGGGCCGCTCGTGGGTCCGGGTGGACGGCGGCCGCCGGTCGCGGGGACTGGCCTACGTCGGCTCACCGACCGGCGGCCTGGCCTTCGGCATGCGCAACTTCTGGCAGCTGCACCCGACCGAGCTGGAGATCACGGGCGCCGGCGGCGACGAGGCGCAGGCTGCCGTATGGATGTGGTCACCCCGGGCGGAGGCAATGGACCTGCGCTTTTACCACGACGGCCTCGGGCAGGACACCTACCCGGAGCAGCTGGAAGCCCTGGAGATCACCTACGAGGACTACGAGCCCGGCTTCGGGACCCCGTACGGCGTCGCACGCACCACCGAGCTGACCCTCTGGGCGCTCGCGGCGACACCGACCGCCGAGCGCTTCGCCGAGCTCGCCGCGGCAAACGGGACGCCGCCGCTGCTGGTCTCGAACCCCGAGCACAACCATGCGGCGGGGGTGTTCGGCTCATGGACACCAGTCGACCGCTCGACTCCTGCGAAGGCGGAGCTGGAGGACAAGCTTGACGCCATGCACCGCTTCCACCGGGAGCAGGTCGACCAGCGCTCCTGGTACGGCTTCTGGGACTACGGCGACATCATGCACACCTACGACCCGGACCGGCACGTGTGGCGGTACGACGTCGGGGGCTACGCCTGGGACAACTCCGAGCTCTCCACGGATCTGTGGCTGTGGTACCACTACCTGCGCAGCGGCGACGCAAAGGCGTTCCGCTTCGCCGAGGCGATGACCCGCCACACCGGCGAGGTCGACGTCTACCACCTCGGCAAATACCGGGGCCTTGGCACCCGGCACGGGGTCACGCACTGGGCCGACAGCGCCAAGCAGGTCCGGATCAGTAACGCCGGCTACCGGCGCTTCTACTACTTCCTCACCGCCGACGAACGCGCCGGCGACCTGATGCACGACCTGATCGACTCCGACCGCAGCTTCCTCGCCCTCGACCCGCTCCGCAAGATACGCGAGGGCGGTCCGCTCGACCCTGACCCCGAGGCGCTCCCGGTGGGGATCTCCACCGACTGGGGCGCGCTCGCGGGGGCGTGGCTCACCGGGTGGGAGCGGGGCGGCGATCCGGTCGCCCGCACGAAGCTGATCAATGGCGCCAGGACGATCGCCGCCCTGCCCAACGGCTGGGTGCAGGGCGGCAACGTCACGTACAAACTGTCCGACGGCACATTTTCCGGACCGGACGAGAAGATCATCGCCGTGGGCGCGCTGAGCTCCGTCTTCGGGCTGATCGAGGTCATGACCGAGCTGATCGACCTGGTGGACGAACCGGCGGTGGAGGACGCGTGGGTGGCCTTCTGCCGGCTCTACAACGCCACACCGGAGGAGCAGCGCGCGGCCACGGGAGCCAGTTGGGGCAACCTCAACCTGCGGCAGGCGTATGCGCGGGCCACCGCGTACGCGGCGAAGCAGCTGGGGGACGAGGCGCTCGCGCAGCGTGCCTGGAAGGAGCTGCGTACCGGGCATGCGGGCTACCCCGAGGATCACCCCTTCACATCGGAGCGCATCGAAGGTCCGGCCGTGCTCAACCCCATCGACGAGGCGAAGTTCTCCACCAATGCGAGTGCCCAGTTCGGCCTGGCGGCCATCCAGTGCCTCGCCCTTGTCGGCGAGCACCTCGAGTAACCCGCACGCAAGGCCCTTCCCGGGTCCGTCGAGCGTCACCGCAAGGAGGAACACGGCAATGCAGCGAAGCGTCACCGGACTCCCGGCGCCCGCCGGCACCGGAACCGGCCGGGCAGTACCCCGCGGAAGGAGCGAGCCGCGCAGACTCGGCGTGGCCCTGCTCGCGGCCATCGTGGGCATGATCACGGCAGTGGTCGCGATGCCGCCGGCCTCCGCCCATGGGAACCCGTACGAGCGGGGCCCGGACCCCACCGTGGAGAGCGTCGCGGCCGAGAGGGGAACCTTCGCCACCGATGAGCTGGACGTCGAGCCCGGCCACGGGTTCAACGGCTGGAAGATGTACTACCCCAAGGACACCGGCCTGGGCACCCGGGGCGCGGTCGCGGTCGTGCCCGGCTACACCGCCAGCTGGAAGGACGAGGGTGCCTGGATGGGGCACTGGATCGCCTCGTTCGGGTTCGTCGTCATCGGCATCGACACCAACAGCCCCACCGACCGGGACGACGCCCGCGGCCGGCAGCTGCTGGCCGCGCTGGACTACCTCACCGAGGAAAGCCCCGTCGCCGGCCGAGTCGACCCCGACCGGCTGGGCGTGATGGGACATTCCATGGGTGGCGGCGGTACCATCCACGCCGCCACCCAGCGGCCGGAGCTGCAGGCCGCCGTCCTGTTCGCCCCCGCCTCGTTCTCGCAGGACCTGTCCGGCGTCAAGGTCCCGACCATGGTCATGGGTGCGATCGACGACCCAACTGTCACACCGGAGTACCTCGACGAGCTCTACGCCACCTTGCCGGCCGACACCCCCGGCTCCTACGTCCAGCTCTCCAGCGGCAGCCACGCCTTCCCCACGTCGCGGAACATATCCGTCACGCGCCTGGCGATCCCCTGGCTGAAGATCTTCATCGACCACGACACCCGCTATACCCAGTTCCTCTGTCCGGACCTGGCCGACACCGACGACATCTCCCGGTACGAGAACACCTGCCCCTACGAGCCCACGACCGAAGAACCGCCGCCTGTGCGGTAGCCCTCACTGAACGGAGATTTCGCCATGACAGAAAGATGCACGGCCGCATCCAACGGCATGGCGCGGCGCCTGGGACGCCGAAGACAACTCCTGGAGCCTGGATAGCGACCTGTTGGGGTCTGCCCTGCAACGCGCCGGCACCAGATCTCGGCGCAGGACACCATGCCGACTTCCTTTTCGATGAACCTACTTCCCGAGCCGCCCCCTGCAGGAAGCACCTGCCATGCTGTCGCTGCGCGCCCAAGAACCATCCGCTCCCCTCACCGGCCATCTCGCGATGGGCAGCCCGCACGGGCCACCCGTGCCCCTGACCGTGGACAGCAGACGCGTGCTGCGGGCGGGCCGGCCGTGGATTCCGGTGATGGGCGAATTCCACTTCAGCCGGTACCCCGCCGCCGAATGGCGCGAGGAGCTGCTGAAGATGCGAGCCGGCGGCATCAACCTGGTGGCGACGTACCTCTTCTGGAACCAGCACGAGGAGCAGCGGGGGGCCTACCGCTTTGACGGCGACCTCGGCATCCGCCGGTTCGTCGAACTCTGCGCGGAGCTGGGACTGTCGGTAGCCGTGCGCATCGGGCCCTGGTCACACGGGGAATGCCGGAACGGCGGCTTCCCCGATTGGCTGGCCAGCACAGAATGCGTCCCGCGCACGGACGACCCCGCGTACCTGGCGCTTGTCAGGCCCTACTTCGCCCGCATAGCCCACGAGCTGCGCGGTCTGTGGCACCGCGACGGCGGCCCGGTGATCGCCGTACAGGTCGAGAACGAGCTGTACGACCAGCCCGGGCACCTCGCGACGCTGCGGCGCATGGCCGAGGAAGCCGGGGCCGACGCCCCCCTGTGGACGGCCACCGCCTGGGGCGGGGCCCGCATACCCCCGGACGTGCTGCTGCCGCTGTACGGCGGCTACCCGGAGGCGTTCTGGGAGGACGCCCACCCGGGGTGGGCGCGGGAGATGCGCCGCCATTACTTCTTCACCCCAGTCCGCGACGACCATGCCATCGGGGCCGACCTCCGCAACGCGGCGCCCGCCGGCGGCCCGGACGACCGCCGCTATCCGTACGCCACCTGCGAGCTCGGCGGCGGCATGGCCATCGCCTACCACCGGCGGCCGCTGGTGCCCGAGCGGGACGTCACGGCGCTGGCGCTGACCAAGATCGGCAGCGGTTCGGTGTGGCAGGGCTACTACCTCTACCACGGCTGCTCGCAGCGGCTGGAGCACGGCGTTCCCAACCAGGAGTCGCACGCCACCGGTTATCCCAACGACCTGCCCTCGGTCACGTACGACTTCCAGGCGCCGCTCGGCGAGTACGGCCAGGTCCGGCCCGCCTACCACGCGCTGCGCCGGCAGCATCTCCTCCTCCAGGACGCCGGCGCCGAGCTGGCGGACATGCCGCTGTCGCTGCCCGATTCCGGGCCCGGCGGCCTCGACGACCGCATGACCCTGCGCTGGGCAGTACGCTCGCGCGGCGACACGGGCTTCCTCTTCGTCAACAACCACCAGCCGCACGAGCCGCTGCCGGACCACGAGGACGTGCGCTTCGCCGTCAAGCTGACCGGCGGCACGGTGACCCTGCCCGAGGAGCCGGTGACCGTGCCCTCCGGCGCCCACTTCGTCTGGCCGCTGGGATACGAGCTGGGCCCCGGCGTGCGCCTGAACTGGGCGGCCGCGCAGCCCCTCACCCGCCTGGAGATCGGCGGCACACCCACCGCCGTACTGGCGGCCACCGAGGGTGTCACACCGCGGCTGCACCTGCCCGCCGGTACGCGGGTCGAGGGGCCGGACACGACGGTGCGGGTACGGGAAGCGGCCGACGGCACGCTGGTGGCCGTGCCCGACCCCGGCACCGGCGCGCTGCTGACGGTCCACGGACCGCACGGCCCGGTCCGCGTGCTGGTGCTCTCCGCCGAGCAGGGGCGGCAAGTCAGCCGCGTCCATATCTGGGGATGTGACCGGCTGGTGCTCTGCGACGACCTGGTGCTCGCCGACGGCGAGGAACTGCGCGTGCACACGGCCGCCGCCCCGGACATCGCCCTCCTCCCTGCGCCGCCCGGGCTGACCGGCACCACCGCAGGACCCGGCGTCCGGGACGGCGCGTTCACCCGCTGGACCCTGAGCCCGCCCGCGTCTGTGCCCCCGCCCGCGCCCGCCGTCACGTGCGTGCGGTCCGAGGCCGTCGCCGCCCCGGCCCGTACCGGCGGCTCCCACGGCCGGGCCTCCGCACCGCTGGACGCCGACTTCGAACGGGCCGGTGTCCATCACATCGCCGTCCTGCCCGAGGTCTTCGACGAGAGCGAGGAGGCGGGTGAGGTCCTGCTGCGCATCCAGTACACCGGCGACGTGGCCCGGGCCTACATCGGCGGCAAGCTCATCGCCGACCACTTCTGGTACGGCCCGGTCTGGGAGATCGGGCTGCGGCGCTTCGCCGCCGAGGTCGTCCGGCACGGGATCGAGCTCCGGGTCCTCCCGGCGGCCCGCGAGAGCCGCATCTATGTGGACCCCACAGCGCGCGACGGCCTGGACGCCGCCCGCGCCCGGACGTCCGTGGACGCCGTGTCGCTCCTGCCGCTGCGGCGGCTCACACTTCGCGCACCGCGGGGATCCGGCCATGACTGACCGCACCCCGGTCAGCCGCAGCGCCCTGCTGTGCGGCGGCACCGGACTGGGCCTCGGCCTTGCTCGCCGCACCCGCCCTCGCCGCGTGCGGCACCGCGCACTCCCAGCCTTTGGACGTACGACCTGCGGCCACCGACATCGTGACCCGCATGATGGCCCAGGCGCGTTGGCCGACGGCGACACTCCGGACCTGGCGGGCATCGTCATCGACCGGTTCCCCCGCGACGGTCCCAGGCGTTCGCCGAGCACCTGTTCACCGACCCGACCGAGACCGTGCGGCCCTTCGGGGACGACCTCCTCGAGCTCGCGTCCCCAGGCGCGGCCCTTGAGCGGGTACCCCACAGCTACTACGCCGCCGCGGCCGAGCCGTGGTCAATCCGCTGGTTGCACACCATCGGTGATGAGCTCCCCGACCTCCTTGCCGCCATAGGCCTCAGGTTGCCGCGGCGAGGGCCCTGATCGCCGACCCGGTGCGTGCTTCGCGTTCGTAGAGGGCATCTGTGATGACCTGGCGCACGACAAGACGGCCGCGAGTCTCACCGCAGCCGCCGACACAGCGTGGCACCTGCTCACGCTTCTCCGCCCGGTTCCGCGCGATGGGCTGCTCTGCCGCTCCCCCGTCACTTCACCGCCGGCAACGGGATCACATCGGTCGCCGCCACGGCGCTGCTGTACGGGGCCGGCCAACAGGCGCAAGCAATCGAAAGTTTAACCGTTTGTATTGACACTATTCGGGCGTGGGGCTAGCTTCCGAGTCCCAAATGTTAAATCGTTTCAACACACCCTTCGAGTGGAGTGCTCGTGCCTCAGCTTCCCCGCCGCACCCAACTGATCGGCGCCGCTCCGGCCGGCGCCGTGAGCCAGTTCCCCAGGCCGCCGGCAGGCCAACACATCAGCCGGCGCCGCTTCCTCACCAGTTCGGCGCTTGCGGCCGGTGGCGCGTTATCAGTGCCGCTGCTCGGAGCCTGCAACGCCAGCACGGAGTCCGGCGACGGCAAGACCGTCCTGACCGTCATGTACATGGCCAACGAGCTGACGAAGGAGCATATCGCCGACTTCGAGGCCAAGAACCCCGATATCAAGATCAAGTTTATTGCGCACGACGGCACCCGGCTCAACGCGATGCTCGCCTCGAACGAGCCGCCGGACTTCGTGCGCGGGCCGGCCGTCGGCAGTGCGCGGACCAATGCACAGGGGTTGGCCACCGAGCTGGACCAGTACCTGGACAAGAGCAGCGTGTTGAACAAGGAAAGCCTGCTGCCTGTCAACGACAGCTTCCGGTGGGACGGCAAGCAGATCGGCAGTGGCCCGTACTACGGGCTCGTCAAGGACTGGAGCCAGGACGCGACGCTCTGGTACAACCGGGCGCTGTTCAAAGAGGCCAAGATCGAGCCGCTGAGCACGACCGAGCCGATCTCCTACGACGAGCTGTTGGAGATCGGGAAGAAGCTGACCAAGAAGAGCGGCGGCAAGACTCAGGTCTACGGCCTCGGCGTGGAATGGGCATGGAACCTGTACGCGCCGCTCTCGATGATGATTCTCCAGCAGGGCGGCGAGGTCTACAGCTCGGACCTGACCGAGACCGATATGACCACGCCGCAGGCCCTGCGAGCGCTGAAGTGGTACGTCGACTTCGCCAAGGCCGGCGTCGGTCCCACCTCCCTCGACCCGGCGCCGGACGGCGCAGACCTGTCGCTGTTCCTCGCCAAGCGGATGGCGATCACCCAAGACGGTTACTGGTATGGCGGCAATTTCGTCGAAGAGTCCGACGAGATCAAGAACAACATCGCGATGGCGCCTGCGCCGGTGATGGGCGACAAGCGGATCAGTCCGACGTACGCGGGCTGGGGCGCCTACATCCCCGCGAAGGCCAAGCACAAGGACGAGGCCTGGAAGCTCATGGAGTACTTCATGGCCGGGAAGCCGTCGGAGGACCGGGCCAAGAGCGGCTGGGGCATTCCGGCCTTGAAGTCGCAGCTGGAGATGATGCCTCAGGAGCTGCCGTACCAGAAGCAGGTCTATCAGACGCAGCAGGCCGAGTTGGAGTACGCCGAGCAACTGCCCGACTCTCCCTACATCGGCGGCGCCACCGCATGGGACCCCGTACTCAACAAGCACCTTCTGCGGGCCATCAAGAACGAGGTCACCGTCGAGGCCGCAGGCAAGGCGATCACCGATGAGATCAACAAGCTCTTGCAGCAAGGCAAGGACCAGATCGGCTAGTGACCGCCATGACAACGAAAGGGACCCGGCGACGCAGGAAAGGCTGGCAGCGGTATTCCAGCCGGACGTTCTACCTGTTCGCCTCGCCCTGGCTGCTCGGCTTCGCACTGCTCACGGCGCTACCGCTCGGCTACGCGTTGGCGATCAGCTTTACCAACTTCGACGGTCGCAGCCCACGTTGGCGCTGGGTGGGCTTGCGCAACTACACCGAACTCTTTGACGACGCGGATGTCCTCGCCAGCATGGTCCGCACCCTCGCGTTCACTGCGATCGCGGTGCCGATCATGGTGGCCGGCGGGCTCGGTCTGGCGGTGCTGCTCAACCAGCGGCTGAAGGCGGTCGGCCTGTTCCGGGCGATCTTCTTCCTGCCATCGGTCGTCCCGATGGTTGCCGCGGCCATCATGTGGAAGCTGATCTTCAACCGGGACGTCGGCATCCTCAACGAGATTCTCGATGTGATCAGCATCCCTCCGGTCACCTGGCTGGTCGACCCGAACGCGTTCTACGCGCTGGTCATCCTCATCCTGTGGGGACTCGGCGGCGGGATGGTGATCATGCTTGCCGCCCTGCAGGGCGTGCCGGCTGAACTGGAAGAGGCGGCGATCATCGACGGCGCCAACCGCTGGCAGGTTTTCCGGAACGTCACCGTTCCGATGATCTCGCCGGTCATCTTCTTCCAGGTGGTGACCGGCGTCATCTTCACCTTCCAGATCGTCATTCAGCCGCTGTTGCTGTCGCAGACGCGCGAGGTCGGCCAGGTGACTCACGTGCCGGAGAGCACCCACCTGTTCATGGTGCAGGTGTACGAGGAGTACTTCGCCAACAATCGCTACGGTTACGCCTCCGCGATGCTGTGGGTGTTCTTCCTGGTCATCCTGGTCGTCACGCTCATCGTGCTGCGGTCCAGCCGGCTGTGGGTGCATTACGAGGTCGACAGCGAGGCTGACCGATGACGCAGACCACCGCGGCCACGCCGCCCGCCGTCAGCACACCGCCGACTGCCCGGCGTCGGCGCCCACGCCGTCGGGGCAACGCGGCGCGCACCTACCTGATCCTGATGGCGCTCGCGGTGCTGTTCGCCGGCCCCTTCGTGTGGCTTGTGCTTGCCGCGTTGAAGACCAAGGCGGAATGGGTGACGATCCCGGCGACCATCCTGCCGGAGGATCCACAGTGGGGGAACTTCACGCAGGCCCTCACCGAGATCAACTTCCTGGCGTACCTGGGGAATTCGGCGTTCCTGTCGTTCGTGTTCGCGACTCTTGTGACGTTGTCCAGTGCGGCGGTCGGGTTTGCCTTCGCCCGCCTGCGTGGGCGCGGCAAACGCCCGCTGTTCGTGTTGGTGCTGTCCACCATGATGCTGCCGCAGATCCTCACCCTGATCCCGACGTACGTGCTGTTCGCCAGGGTGGGACTGGTCAACACGTACTGGCCATGGGTGATGTGGGGCCTCGCGGCGTCGCCATTCCTGGTGTTCTTGTTCCGCCAGTTCTTCGCCGCCATCCCCGCCTCACTGGAGGAGGCGGCGATCATCGACGGGTGCGGGTACGGCCGGATCTTCGTGCAGATCTTCCTGCCGCTGTCCCGGCCCGTGCTGTTGACTTCTTTTGTGCTCTCGTTCACCTGGACCTGGGGCGATTGGATCGCCCCGGCCCTGTTCCTCGATCCCGACCAGACCACACTGTCGGTCGCTATCGCCTCGTTGTACGTCGACCCTCATGGCAACCCCGACGCCACGGTGCAGGCGGCCGCCGCCACCCTCTACGTGGTACCCGTCCTGGTGATCTTCCTGTTCGCTCAGCGCTACTTCATCCGCGGCGTCGTCAGTTCGGGCTTGAAGGGATAAACCTCGATACGCCTGGTTCTGGCGGTCGCGGATGGCGCGACCGTCCGATCCACCGCATCCGCCGTGAACGCGACCGCGGTCCATGCCACGGCCGCCGCAAAGGCTTCACCGAGTCCGAAGACGCCCGCCTGCTGGACACTGCCCACCCGACCTCACGCCGCCATACCCCCGCTGATGAAGATCCCTATATCGGGTCGACGCCGTCAATGGTCGGCACGACCGGTCGGATGCTGCCATCGGCATTGAAGTACAGGCGGTCGATCATGGTTTCGCGGTGGGTGCCGTCGCCGTTCGGGATGGCGAAGCGGTGGTAGGCGATGTACCACTGGTCGGTGCCGGGGACCTGGACGACCGAGTGGTGACCGGTGGCCTTGATGCCTTGGCTCAGGTCCTTCTGGAGGATCGTCCCGACGCGGTTGCTCCAGGGCCCGGTCGGTGAGGAGCCGGTGGCGTAGGCGACCCGGTAGTCCTCTGAGCGGGTGTCGTTCTCCGACCACATGAAGTAGTACGTGTTGCCGCGCCTGGCGACGAAGCTGCCCTCGTTGTAGTTCGCCGGCCGGTAGGTGCGCACCTGCGAGGAGTTGAACGAGACCATGTCGCTGTTCAGCGGCACCTGGTGCGAGGAGCCCTGGCCCCAGTACAGGTACGACCTGCCGTCGGCGTCGGTGAATACGGCCGGGTCGATCATCTGGCCCGCATGGGAGCCGGCCGGCACGAGCGGCTTGCCGAGGGCGTCGCGGAACGGGCCGGTGGGTGAGTCGGCCACCGCCACACCCAGGTGCTTGCGGGTGTCGCCGCCGGCGCGACCGGCCGAGAAGTAGAAGTAGTACGTGCCGTTCTTCTCGGCGATGCCCGGGGCCCAGGCCGAGTTGTCCGCCCATGCGATGTCGCTGTCGACGTCCAGGATCACGCCGTGGTCGGTCCAGTTGACCAGGTCCTTGGAGGAGAAGGCCCGGAACTGGGTGCCCGACCAGCCGGCGAAGCCGTCGGTGGTCGCGTAGAGGTAGTACGTGTCGCCGAACCGCACGATGTTGGGGTCGGCGAACAGTCCCGGGATCGCGGGGTTCGACACCGTGTTCAGCTCCCACTGCTGGTTGGTCCCGGTGCCGCAGGTCTGCTGCCGGAGGCGGGTGCCGTTGGCGGTCGAGGCGCCCGGGACCTCGAGGCATTTGCCGGAATGCCGCGCCATCAGCCGGGTGTGGCCGGCGCCGGTGTTCTCGATCTTCCACTGCTGGTTGGTCCTGGAGGAGCACGGCCACTGGATGACCGCCGCGTTGTCGGCGGCAGAGGCACCCGAGACGTCCAGGCACTTGCCGGAGTGGCGGGCGGCGAGCTGCACATACCCGTTACCGAGGTCGCGGATGCGCCACAGCTGATTCAGCCCGTCATTGCACGTGTACTGGCCGACCTCGGCGCCGTCGGCCGTCGAGGCGCTGACGACGTCGGCGCACTTGCCCGAGTGCCGGGCGATCAGCTCGACCGAGGTCCCGTCGGTCAGATGGTGGGCGGCCGCCGCCGGGGAGACGGTGGTGAGGGCCAACCCGAGGCCGAGTATGCCGGTGAGCGCCGTTCTGCCTGCCGTTCGCATGACAACTCCTGAAGGTGTGATCGGAGGAATGCGGGTGCTGTTCAGCCCGGGGCGAGTTCGACGTAGTCGAGGTTGGGCAGACCGCCGCCGCCGGTGGGGTTGAAGCGGATGATGTTGCTGCCCTCGCCGACGTTGACGGTCAGCGTCTTCGACATCCACCTGGACCATGCGCCCGTGCCCTCGAACGACACCTGCTGGACTCGCGTGCCGTTGACGATGAGATCCGCGGGCCGGGCCGTCGTGGTGCCATTGGCGAACCTGACCGCGATGGTGGCGGTGCCCGCGCCGGCCGCGTTGACGGTGAACTGTGCATAGGCGCCGGCGGCGTTGTCACCGTTGCAGAATCCGGTGCCCGAATAGCCGGGCCAGTTGGCGTCGATGGTGCCGCTGCACACCGTCGGCGCCGACTCCGCCTCGTACCGCGAGGCGGAGTCGCTGCCCCGCACGACGTAGGTGACGGCCGACCGCGCCGGCACGGTTGCGGTGAAAGCACCGTCCGTCACGGCAAGCGCGGGCTGGGCCGTCATGCTGTTGCCGCCGTTCGTGAGGTACGGCGTCGCCATGCCGCCGCCGATACCGGTGTTCCGCAAGGAGAACGTGACCTCGTTGGCGCTCGTTGCCGCGTTGAGGGCGACCATGACCACGGTGCCGTCCGTGTTGCGGAAGGAGGACATGCGCAGATTCCTGTCCGATGTCGATGCTGCGATTCGGGTCGCCCCCGGACGAATGAACCGGCTGTAGTTGGCCATCGCCCATAGCCGCTTGGACACGCGGTATGCATCGCCATCGAGCTGGATGAAGCCGCGGGTGGCCCCGGTGGATGCGCCATACCAGTACACGTAGGCGTTGACGTTGCCACCGGTCAGCGCCGTGTGAATCTCATTGGCCACCCGGTATCCGTCGTAGCCGCTGCCGTCGTCCCAGGCTTCGTTCCACGTGGTGCCGTCCGGTGACCACTCGGACATCCACGTCGGCTTCGATGTGGGCAGGGGTGTGCTCGGGTAGCTGCCGTACGAGTGACCCGTGTGCAGGTCGACCAGCCCGCGTGCTGTGCTGTCGGCCTCGATCGCATGGGTATAGGTTTTCTGCCCGTCCCAGCCGACCACATCGCAGCACGCCAACTTCAGCCCATTGGCGTCCGCGAGCGGCCCGAGGACCCTGCTGAACTCCACCGCTTGCGCCGGCGTCAGCCGCATCGACGAATAGTCGGTGGTCCAGTTCGGCTCGTTGGTGAAACCCAGATCGGTGATGGCGATCCCTTCCTGGGCGTAGAACTTGGCGAACTGCACCAGATAATTCGCGTAGGCGCGCCGCCAGTCGTCGCCGGCGCACGAAGCGCCCGACAGCCCGCACAGCGTGCCGCCGTTGGTGTCGCTGCCGTTTGTCTTCATGTAACCCGGCGCACTCCATGCGTCGGCGTAGAACCGGTTGACCCCGTAAGCCTGCGCCTGTTGCGCCAGCCAGACCTGGCCATCGTCGTTGCCGTTCCACACATAACGCGGTGTCGCGTTCGGACCACCGGGATTCACCGGCTGGATGGAGCCGCTGCCGGAGGCGATCCCCAGCCGCAGGATCGACAGCCCCGCACCGGTGGAACGCGACAACAGCAGGTCCAGGACCTCCTGTTGCTTCTGGGCCGACAGTCCCTGCGATCCGCGCATGATTGCCGAACGGCCGAAGAATTCGGAGAAGCCAAAGCCATCGATCTTCTGGTATTCGGTCGAGCCGTTCACGGTCACCGTTGCGGCCGCCGGAGCCGGGGGTTCGATCGCGGCAGTGCCGGCGACAGCCGTTATCATCGCGGCCATCACGGCGAGCAGTCGACTTTTCATGGCAACCTCAGCAGGTCGAGTTCGTTTGGGTGAGCAGGCCGAGCCGCCACGGCAGCAGGCTGTACGGGTCGCCGGCATTCGGGTCTTTGCCCTGATACAGGTACCGCATCCCGCACGGGCTGATGGGCAGTGTCTGGTCGATGCCGTTGCGGATCATCTCGCCATGGCTGATGTCACGCGTCCACGTCGTGCCGCTGAATGTCACGTTCGCCGCGCCGGCGAACGGGCTGGCCTCTGTCACGGCCAGCGCCGTCCACGGTCCGGTGATGGCAGGTGACGTCCACGAGCGGAAGTAGCGCTTGCCGCCGGAGCCGATCGCCTCGACTATGGGCAGATATTGCGAGCTCGCTGAGCGGTATACGTTGGCCGCTTCCCACAGCGGATATCGAGCGCTGTCCTGCATGGCGATGACGGTGTTACCGAAGCCGTTGGGGAAGTTTGACAGTGAGGTCTCCGACCGGTACAGGTGGCCGTTGGCGTCGGAGGAGAACAGGTAACAATTCGCGCTGTCGCAGATCACCCAGAAGTCGACCCAGTAACCGTTGCCGATGTTGTCCCTGATGATCTGCGGCATTCCGTCGGCGTAGAAAGGCTTCGGCGCGCTCCACGACCGCGGGTTGCTGATGTCGGACGTCGTCGAGTACGCCGCGTTCGATCCGGTCTGGAAGACGAGATACCACTTTTGCTGCGGCGCGAAGTAAAACACCTGGGGCGCCGCTTTGTAGCCGCCGCCGATCGCGGTCTGATCGAGGTAGTGCTGCGTGGCAGAATTCGCCTGCGACCAGTCGGTGAAGTTCAGATACACCATGCTGTATGCGCCACTTTGGTTGGTGGTCGTGGCGAAGACGTGATAACGGCCGTTGTGGTACACGACCGACGGATCCTTGAGTGCGCGGATGTTGGGCAGCCCGGTGGCGGCAGCCGACCTGATCCGGATGATGTGGTCTCCGGCGCTCATCGGCACCGTGAGCGTTTTCGTCGTCCAGGACGACCAGGAACCGGTGGGCTCGAACGAGACACTTTGGACGGTCGCGCCGTCGACCAGAACGTCTGCCGGGCGCGCGGTTGTTCCACCGTTGGCGAAGCGTATGCCGAGCGTGGCTGTGCCCGCCGTCGCCGCGCTCACGGCAAATTGTGCGTGCGCGCCGACGGCGTTGTCCGTGTTGCAGAAGCCGGTGCCGGAGAACCCGGACCAGTTCGCATCGATGGTGCCGACGCAAGTGGCGGCGGCGCTCTCCGCCTCGTACCGCGCCGCCGCCGCGTGCGCCGAATTCCCTTGTGCCACAACGAACGTACTGATGAGCAGGCATAAGCCCGCGATGGCAGACTTCAGTCGCATGACGGCTACTCCAGGTGGAAAGTGGCGTCCGCGCGGTCGGTGGCGGTGGCCGGGTCGGCCTGGCCTGCCCGCCGGGTGAAGCTCGCGCCGTTCTTGAACCCGGTCGTGCCGTCGCTCTTGTCCAGCCAGATCTCGTAGTTCCGGTTCCGCAGGTAATAGCCGGGATTGCTGGTTGACTCCAGCGACACCGTGCCGCTTCCGGCCAGCCCGGTGACCATACGGAACTGCGACTCGGCCAGGTTCGTCATATCCGCGTCGATCCGTCCGCGGAACGAGACCTGCCGGATGTAGCGGTCCGGGAAGTTGTACGACCTGAACCGGTACGGCGTCACCCCGTCCGGCACCGGGATGCCGAAGTTCGGTGTGCCGTCAGCGTTCCAGTACAGCTTCTGGATGCGGGTCCGCCGGTTCGGGTCGCCCAGCGGATCGCCGCTGATGTCGCGGTAGCTGCGGTCGTGGTAGACGAGGATGTCGCTCTGCCCGTCCTCGGAGACCGTGAACGAGTTGTGCCCCGGGCCGTACTGGCTCGTCGCGGCGTTGCTCCTGAATACCGGCTGCTGCCTCTTGCTCCACGACGCCGGGTTCATCAGGTTGGCGGTCACCGGAGCGGTCAGCATTCCCATGCAGTAGTTGCTGTCCGTGGCGCTGGCCGAGTAGGTCAGGAACACCCTGCCGTTGCGGATGAGCACCGACGGGGCTTCGTTGACCTTGTGCCCTTTCGTCTCCCACGACAGCGTCGGCACGCTCAGCCGTGCCGGGGTGCCGGAGATCGTCCAGGGGTTGCTCATCGGCGCCAGGAAAAGGCTGCTGTTGTTGCCGATCGTCGGGTCCTGCTGGGCCCAGGCCAGATAGCGGGTGCCGTTGTACGCGAATGTCGTCGCGTCCAGGGAGAACGTGTCCGCGTGGGTGACGATGCGCCCCTTTTCGGTCCACGTGCCTGTGAACGCGTCGGCGCTGTTCTCCAGCACCCACATCCGGATCCGCCAGACGTCGTTGCTGCGGCCCGCGGCGAAGTAGATGTACCACTTGCCGTTGATGAAGTGGATCTCCGGCGCCCAGATGTGGGCGCCCATGTCCCCGCCGGCGTGCCTGCGCCAGATCACCGACTCGCTCGCGCCGGCCAGCCCTTGCAGCGTCGATGTCCGGCGCAGGATGATCCGGTCGTACTCGGGCACCGTCGCGGTGCAGTAGTAGTAGCCGTCGGTGTGCCGGAAGATGTGCGGGTCGGCCCGCCCGGTCAGCAGGGTTGCCGTGGCCGCAGCGCCCATGGCGGGGACGGCGAGGAAAGTACGTCTGCGCATCGGTCACTCCTTCCTCAGACGGGTTGCAGCTGCCACTGCTGGCAGTTGTTGTTGAGCCAGCGCCACTGGCGTACTGCGGATCCGTCGGCGGTGCCGCAGCCGGGCACGTCGGCGACCTTGCCGCTGTTGACGTTGGTCAGCCGCACCCAGCCGCCCTGATCGGTGACGGGCATGCGATATTTCTGGCAGTTGTTGTTCAGCCACGACCACTGCTGGATATTGGTGCCGTCGGCGGTGCCGCAGGCGTCGACGTCGAGCGCCTTGCCGCTGCGGACGTTGACCAGTCGGCTGGTGTCATTGCCGAGATCCTCGATGCGCCACTGCTGGTTGGTGCCGCCGGTGCAGGTCCACTGGATGACGTCCGCGCCGTCGGCGCCGGAGGCGCCGGACACGTCAAGGCATTTGCCGCTGTGGCGGTTGACGATCCGGTACGCGGACGGCGTGGCCGCGGTCTCGCCGGCCGGCCCGGCGAGCGTCACGCCGGTTGCCGCCGGAGTCCCGAGGTTCGGCGTCCCGTTCGCGTTCCAGGTGAACTTCTGCGCCCGGGTGGTCCGCCCGTTGCCGCAGCCGCCGTTGGAGGCCGAGTTCGCGTGGTAGACGATCCAGTTCTCGGTGCCGTCCGGGGAGGTGAAGAAGCCGTTGTGGCCGGGCCCGTAGACCCTGTTGGCGTCGTTGCGCTGGAAGATCGGGCCGGCTGCCTTGGCCCAGGACGAGGCGGACAGCGGGTCGCCACCGGTGTAGGTGAGCATGCCCAGCTTGTAGTCGGCGGTCTGGCACGAGCTCGCCGAGAAGGTGACGAAGGTCTGGCCGTTGCGCTGCAGCGCCACAGGGGCTTCGTTGACCGGCGCGCCGGACCGCTCCCACGATTTGGTCGGCTGCGAGATGACGCTGAACGTGCTGCTGGCGAGGGTGTACGGGTTGCTCATCGGCGCGATCACCAGGCTCTGCGCACTGCCGCCCACGAACCCGCTGCCGAGCAGGTAGAGCGAGCCGCCCAGACGCAGCACGCTGGCGTCGATGAGCCAGCCACCCGGGGTGAGATTGGAGCCGGCGAGCTTGTTCTTGTACGTGTACGGGCCCATCGGGTCGGCGCCGGCGCTCTCCAGCACGTGGGTGCGCTGGCTGTCGCAGCAGGCGGCGCCGACCTGGCCGGCGGAGTAGTACAGGTACCACCGGCCGTCGATGAAGTGGATCTCGGGGGCCCAGAAGTTGGTCCCGCGCGAGGACGTGCTGTCCTCCCAGACCTGCACGCTGGGCGCGGTGGCGAGCCCGGCCAGCGTCGGCGCCTTGCGCATCAGCAACTTGTTGGTGAACGTCGTCGTGATCAGGTAGTAGTTGCCGTTGTAGTACTCGAGCCAGGGATCGGCCCCCTTCTGAGCCTTGATCGGATTGGCGTACGGGCGGCCCGGTGCGGCGGAGGCCGGCTGCGCGATGCCGACAGACAGCGCCGTGCACAGCGCCATCAGCACGGCAAGGAGGACGCGGTAGCGAGTACCGGACATGTCGGAGCCCTCTCGACAGTGATCGTTTCGGTCGCTCCACGACGGGGCGGCTCAGCCCCAGCGCTGCAGCAGCCGGTCGTACTCGGCCTGGGTGACGGGGAGGACGGTGCCGTGGCGCGGCCGGCCGGGCAGGGAGTAGCCGGAGACGGGCGTCCATTGCCGGGCGTTCAGGTCGGTGGTCGTGAACGGGACGTAGCCCCGCCCGCCGTACTCGTCGATGAACATGTACCAGCGCTCGTCGGTATTCGATTTGAAGACCAACGGGCCCTCGCCCTGGCTGATCGCGTTGTTCCCGAGGCATTCGGCGACGAACGAGTAGGTGCGGTTGAGGACGGTCGCCGACTTCTCCGCGAGGATGAACTTGCCGCACGCGGTCTGCGACGCGCTCCGCTCGTCCTTCGTGAAGCGGTAGTACGTGCTGTCGTGCTTGATCAGCGTCGAGTCGATCGTCGAGTAGCCCTTGTCGACCCAGACCTGTGGGGCGCTGAAGGTCCGGAAGTCGGATGTGCTGGCGTACATCATTCGGTTGTAGCTGCTGCCGGTGTGGTTCGGATCGCCGGCCGAGTACAGCTTCGACGCCCAGAACACGACGTACTTGCCGAGTTCTTCGTCGTAGTACGCCTCCGGGGCCCACGTATTGCCGGCCGTGTCCGGTGAGACGCGTGCCAGGCGTGGCGCGCTCCAGTTCACCAGGTCGGTCGACTCCCAGACCACGATGGACTTGCTGCCCGTGCGCTGGACCTGGTCCCAGTTGCCGTTGCCGTACATCCGCAGGTCGGTGGCGATCTGGTAGAACTTGTCGCCCTCCGGTGAGCGGATGATGAACGGATCGCGCACGCCGCGGGTGCCCACGGTCGAGGTCAGCACGGGCCGTCCGTCGTTCAGCCGGCGCCACCGGGTCGGGTCATTGCCCTGGCTGAGCGCGAAGTAGACCTGCTCGCCGGCGGAGGTGTTCTCACCGGTGAAGTAGGTGAACAGATAGCCGGCGTACTTCGGGACCGGTGCCGCGTCGACCCGGACCAGTTGCCACTGCTGGTTGGCGGCGCCCGTGTCGGTGTACTGGGAGATCCGCGCGCCGTCGGCGGTGGAGCGCTCCCAGACGTCCAGCGCCTTGCCGCTGTTGCGGTTGATGAGCTTGACGTATCCGCTGTCGGTGTCCACGACGCGGAATTGCTGGTTGGTGCCGCCGGTGTCGGTCCATTGGATGACGTTCGCGCCGTTCGCCGTGGACGCTGAGGAGACGTCCACCACCTTGCCGCTGTGCCGGGCCCGGAGCTTGTAGTAGCCGCTGCCGGAGTCGACGAACTGGAACTGCTGGGCGGCCCGGTCGGCGCGGGTCTGCTGCTGGACGGCGGCGCCGTCGGCGGTCGACTGGTCGGCGATGCCGAGTGCTTTGCCGCTGTGCCGCGCCACGAGCTGGTAGTACGCGCCCGGATCGATCACGGCCGCATTCGCCGATGGTCCCACGATCGCCGCGAGGCAGCTGGCGATCAGTGCGCCGACGAGGACGAATATCGTGCGGCGGCGTAACGGACGTCTCGGTGCGGCCGGTGCGTGGAAAGGCTGTCTCATGGAACCCTCCTGGGTTGCAGATAGCTGACCAGGGACAGGTTGTGTTCGCGGACCCCCTCGACGACCAGGTCCGCCATCTTCCCGGCGCCGTACTCGGAGAAGTGGGTGTTGTCCGTGACCCCGTCCTCCGACTGGCGCAGGTAGAGCGCGGCGGAGCTGGTCGGCCCCAGCGACTCCACCAGCGCTTTGCTCTTGGCGGTCAGGTCGATGACCGGCACGTTGAGCGCGGAGCCGAGCCTGCGCATCTCGGCCGGCAGGTCGACGCCCACGCCGTTGACATGGAGCGCGGTGGGAGTGAGCCGGTCGCCGTTGAACTGCCGCCGCACCGGTGGTGTGACGAGAACGGGGTCGCCGCCCTTTTCCCGCACCTGGTTGATCATGGAGGTGAGGTTGCTGCGGAACGCCGATGCCGAAGTGGACTTGTCGTTGTGCCCGAACTGGATGAGTACCAGGTCGTCGCTCTTGATCAGTGGCTTCATGGTGGGGAACAGCGCCGAGTTGCGCAGGAAGCTCCCCGAGCTCTCGCCGGAATCCCCGTAGTTGGCGATGGCCGCGCCCGCCGTCACATGCGTGGGCAGGATCTGGCCCCAGCCGGTCCACGGAGCGAGCATCTGGTCACATGTCGTGGAGTCCCCCGCCAGGTACACCACCAGGGGGTCGGTCGCCGCCTGCACCGTCAGGCCGGACAGCTGCGGCGCCTTTCCGGCGAAGGTGATGTCCAGTCCGGGCCTGCCCGTCCCGCCTTGGCCCGTCGGCTGGCCCTCCGGCTGCCGGACGTTGATGGTGAAGGTGTGCTGGGTGATCGTGCCGGCCGCGGTGTCGACCGCGGGCAGGACGCGGCGGCGGGCCTCCACCGACATCGAGGTGTTGCCCGCCGCGGCGCTATCGCCGATCCATGCGGTGACGGTGAAGTTGCCGGGAGCGACGTCGAAGTGGCAGACGATGGGCGCGCCGCCGGAGCACTGCGGCGGCCGGCCGGGCGGCTCGGGCGATGTGCCGGCCTCGACGTCGAGGTAGTCCACATTGGGCAGACCGCCGGCGCTGGTCGGACTGAGCCGGATCGTGTTGCTGCCTGGATTCAGCCGCACGGCCGAGGTTTTCGTGGTCCAGCTGTTCCATCCGCCGGTGGGCTCGAATGACGTCGACAGCACGGTGACGCCGTTCACCATCACGGCGGCGGGGCGTGCCGTGATGGAGCCGTTGGCGTATCGGATCGCCAGCGTCGCCGTACCTTCCTCAGTCGCGCTCACCGTGAACTGCGCGGCCGCGCCGACCTCGTTGTCGCCGTTGCAGAATCCGGTGCCGGAGTAGCCGTCGTGGTTCGACTCGATGAGCCCATCGCATGTGGCCGGCGCGGTTTCCGCCTCGTACCGGGGGGCCGCGGCGGACGCCACCGCGGGGCTGACCATGTGGCCGGCGCCGGCCAGTATTGCGGCAAGTACGGCAGTGAGCAGCGCTCCGCGCCGTCTGGCTAAAAGCATGATCGACCTCCAGAAGCGTGGAGTGGGGCGGTACCGGATCATCGGCCCCGCCCCACCACACGTCAGACGCGGCGACGGGCGAAGCGCTGGTTGGCGTTGCCGGAGTAGGTGTACTGGGTGATGCGAGCGCTGTTGGCGGTGGAGTACTCCCAGACGTCCATGGCCAGGCCGGACTCCCGGTTGACGAGACTGATCACGTCACCGCCGTGGTCGACGACGCGCCACTGCTGGCCGGTGGCGCCGGAGTCGGTCTGCTGAACGATGTCCGCGCCGGTCGTGGTGCCCGCGGGCTGGAGGAACAGGCCACTGTGCCGGGCCTTGACGCGGACGTGGCCGTCGCCGACGTCCACGAACTCGAACTGCTGGTTGGGGCGGCTGTTGGCGGTGTACTGGACGAGCCGGGCGCCGGCGGCGGTGGAGGCCTCGTAGATGTCGGCGGCCTTGCCGCTGTGCTGGGCCACCAGGCTGTAGACGGCCGGGCCCCCGGGGGTGTCGCCGCCCAGCTGGGCTTCCCACCTGGTGTTGGATCCGGCCGCGTCGGCCGGGAGGCGGTCCCGTGCGGCGGTGTCGTCGTACATCGTCCAGCGGGCCCAGTCGACGACGGTCCTGGGGAAGCGCTGGTCGCTCCAGAAGCTGGTGTGGCTGCCGCCGACGAAGGTGAGGAACGCCTTGGGCCAGGTGATCTCCGAGTACGCCTGCCGGGCCGAGGAGTACTGCGTGGTGGAGTCCCGGTCGCCGTGCACGAACAGGACCTTGGCCGTGACCGAGCTGGACGGGTTGCCCATGTCCACGCAGGATTGGGGGTTGGCGGAGATGATCCTGCTGTCCGGCCAGGAGGTCAGCAGGCCGTGGGTGACCATGCCGCCCAGGGAGTGGCCCGAGACGCCGACGCCTATGCCGGTATTGATGTGCCCGGCCAGCGGTCCGCTCGCGTTGAGCGCGAGGGTGTTGGTGAGGACCTGCGAGACGTCCTTGGAGGTGTTGCCGTTGTTGACGTCGCTGAAGTTGTGGTTGAAGTGCGGGGCGGGGACGATGAAGCCCGCGGAGGCGAGGGCTCGGATGATGAACAGGGAGTTCTGCGGGCTGCTTCCGTAGCCGTGGGTGAAGTTGTAGACGGGGAAGACACCGTCGGCGGCCGGGGCGTTCGTGACCGGGCTGCCGCCGGGGGTGCCGGTGGCGGGGTAGTAGACGTAAGTGGTGCACCGGCGGCTGCCGCGGGTCCAGTCGTAGCGGCGCACGCCGACCGCGAACGGAGTGGTCGGCGCCGTGTCCAACGGTCCGACGGCGGCCGGTGCCTGTCCTGCGCCGAGCAGGGACAGGCCCACGCCCGCCGCTCCGGCCGCGCTCATGCTGAGGAATGTCCGTCGTTGCATGGTCATGGATGGCTCCTTGGGTACGGGGAGAGGGGGCGCTCAAGACCTGTTCGCCGCTTTGGGGACGACGTCGACGACCGCCGTGACCGGTCCCTTGCCGGTCATCCCGGTGACCGTCACCTCACCCGGCTTGTCGGTCGCGCCGGGCGGCAGCGGCTTCCAGCGGACGGGGACGCCGGTGATCGTGTCGTTGGCGGTGGTGAGCATGCGGATGGAGGAGGGCAGCTTCGGGGCGGCACCCACCGTGGTGGCGGTGTAGACGGTGTCCTGGAGGATGTGCTTGGCACGGCTGGCGTTGAAGACGTTGATGGACGCGTGCGGCTCCCATGTATTCGGCAGTTCCGGCACGGCCCGGAACATCGGCTGGAAGCCGGCCGGCTCCCACACCAGCACTCCTGAACCGCGGTTGTCGACCACGTCGTTGGCGGCCTGGAAGACCCGCTGGATGGCATCCGCCTGTCCCTGAATCGTGCGCGGGTACGGTGAGCCGGGGACCGGCGAGCCGTCGCCGCCCGAGGCGGGGTAGGCGGTTTCGGCGACGTCGACTTCGTAGTCGGGGTAGGTGGTGGCGATGGTGTTGAGGTTGTGATCCAGCGCCTCGGGCGTGCCATGCCACTCCGGGTAGTACGAGATGGCCAGCACGTCAGGGTTCTGGCCTTTTGCCTTCACCCGGGTGAGGAACTGGTCCCAGAACTCCATGGTTTTGGCGAGCCCGTCGTTGTCCTTTCCGACGATCACGTGGATCTCGACCTTGGACTTCGGTGACGCGTCACGGACGGCCTTGATCCCGGACGCGGCCAGGGTGGTGAAGCGGTCCCACGACTCGTCGTAGAGCTTCCGCTCCGCCGGGTCGGTTGACTTCCAGTACTTCCAGAGCAGGCCACCGCCGGGTTTCGACTGGTAGATATCGGCCTGGTCGACGAAATACGGCGGATTCGTGGTTCCGATGCGGGCCGCCTCGCTGCCGTACATGAATCCGTTGATGATCTCGTTGCCGACGGCCACTTTCTCCGGTGTGGTGCCCTGCTTGATCAGCCGGTCCAGGTAGTCGGCGGTGTAGTCGTACACGGCCTTGGACAGGTCCGCGAACTCCAGCTCGGCCCAGCGGCGTGGTTTTGGCTGCTTGCTCGGGTCGGCCCATGAGTCCGCGTAGTGGAAGTCGATGCCCAGGCCCATGTCCCGCTGCTTGATCCACTTGGCTGAGGTCAGTGAGCGCTCCGGACCCTGGCGCGGTATCGGCGTCGGTTGACCGGTGCTCTCGCTGCGCGGCTCGTTGAAGATCCGCAGCCGGGCGTACTGCATGCCACGGTCCTTGGCCACGTCGAGCAGGTGTGGGCCGGCGCCGCGGTCCTCGGTCAGGGGATTGACCCAGTACTGCCGGTCCTGGACGTCGTCCACCCAGGACAGATCGGCACCGAGGGTGAGGTTGTCGCGCAGGTAGTTGAAGACCTGGAGCTCGCTGACCCCGGCCCGGGCACTCCCCTGCCCACCGGTGAACATCAGCCGGACGAAGCGCGTTCCCGGCCGGGTGAACAGGTGCACTTCCCCGCGCGCCACGGCTCGGTTACGGGACCGGTCGGCGATGGTCTTCCACCGGCGGCCGTCGGATGAAGCCTCGACCACGTACGGGTAGGCCACGCCACGGTCCGGGAAGATGACCTTGACCTTGCGCAGGTTGTCGTACCCGCCCCCGAGGTCGACAGTGAGCCATTCCCGGGCGCCGGCGCGATCGGGGTGCCAGGACGTCGTCGGGTCGCCGTCGATGGCCAGCCCGGCCTGTGACGAGCCGCTGCCGGCCGTCGCCGAGGCCCAGGCCTTGGCGGCGATATTGCTTTCGATCGGCTTGATGTCCGCGCTTCCGTAGATCGCATTCGCCGGCGTGGGCGCCATGAGTAACGTCGCGGACGCCACGGTGACCAACGTCGTCGTGCCTGCGATGACGCGGGCCGGACGCTTGCTGCTCATTCCTTCTCCTGACCATGTGCCGGTGTCGTGGTCCGAGGCAGGCGGTGCCGCACGCTCTGCCGGTCGGAGAGGAGACCGGCAGAGCGTGCAGCGGGTCAGGCAGCCGGGGCAGCGACATCGAGGCAGTCGATGTTGGGTAGTCCGGCTGCCGTGGTCGGATCCAGCCGGATGGTGTTGCTGCCGGCTTTCAGCGAGACGGTTGCGGTCTTGGTCGACCAGTTCGACCACGCGCCGGTGGTCTCGAAGGAAACGGGTCCCACCGTGGTGCCGTTGACGACGAGGTTCGCCGGCCTCGCCCCGGCACTGGCGGCGTTGGCGAACCGGATCCCCACCGTCGCCGTGCGGGCGGTCTCCGAGTTCACGGTGAACTGCGCGTACGAGCCCGCGGCATTGGCGCCGTTGCAGAACCCGCTGCCGGAGAAGCCGGAGTGATCCGAGTCGATCGTGCCCTGGCACTCCGCCGGGGCGGTCTCCACCTCGTAGCGGACCCCCGGCGGCGGTGGTGTGTCGCCGGAGGTCTTGACGAGTGAGAGCTGGTCGACGATGACGCCGCCGGAACCGGACGCCCGCACGGTGACGGTGGCGGCCCCGCTGGGCAGCTCGATGCCGGTGAGCTCGCGCTTGGCCCAGCCGCTCGACGACGGGATGCTGAGGGTGCGTTGGCTGCCGTTGGCGCCGGTGATCACGACCTGTCCGGCGCTGCCCCGGGCGTGCAGGGACAGGGTGTAGGTGCCCGCGGGCACCGACTCTCTCCGCTGCTCGACGCCGCCGCTGTTGCTTATCTGGAGGGCGAAGCGAGAGCCGTTCACACCACCGTTGACG
Organism: Streptomyces sp. UG1; assembly: GCF_049974585.1. Classification (NCBI taxonomy): domain Bacteria; kingdom Bacillati; phylum Actinomycetota; class Actinomycetes; order Kitasatosporales; family Streptomycetaceae; genus Streptomyces; species Streptomyces sp. UG1. Next base: position 69,801 of record NZ_JBNGGG010000021.1, read on the forward strand.
TTGGTCACCGAACCGCCGAGGTTCCGCCATCCCCGCACGCTGGAGACGATGATGCGGTCGGCCTGGATGTCCGGGTTGAGGATGTAGTTGTTCGCCGGCCCGACACGCCACTCTCCGGTCGTGACGTTGAACTGCCACTGGCTCACCGAGTGGAACTGCGGCCTCGCGCCGGTCTTGGTGATCGGCACCCACTGGTTGTATCCGATGCCGTTCCAGGCGAAGTCGGCCCAGCGGTCGCCGGCGTAGATCACCGTGTTCTGCTTGGTGCCCTTGACCGTCACGAAGAACCCGGTCTGAGTCACGTGGCTGTAGTCCATCTCGGTGCCGGCCAGGACGAACTCGCTGCTGTAGGAGCCCTGGACGTTGCTGCTGGTCGACTCATTGACGTAGTTGACCGAGGTGTTCCAGCCGTGCAGGTCGGATGCCGCGTGGTAGTACTTGCCGTCGAGCTTGAACATGGCGTTGCCCTCGCGACCGGCGCCGCGGCGGATCTCCACGCCTGGCTCGATCCGCAGCGAGTCGGACTCCCGGAACTTGGCCACGAATCCGCGTGAACGTCCTTCGCGGTTGGAGAAGATCAGGTAGTCCTTGCCGTCGTCGTCGGTGAAGACGGTCTGGTCCCCGGTGCCGGTCGTGGGCGAGTTGGTGATCTGCGTCTGGAAGTAGCCGAAGTCGAAGGTGTCGGTCGGCGAGTCGCCCTGCAGCAGCAGAACGCCGTGCCCGCCTCTGCCCGGGTGCCACATCTGCGTGGCGAGCACGTATTTGCCGGTGTTCTCGTTGTACGAGACGCCGAGCCGCCCGACCCAGCCCGCACCACCCATGGTGGCGCCGCTGCCGACGCCGGTGGAGCGCGTCGCGACGCGGTTCTCGAACTTCCAGTTCACCAGGTCCTTGGACGAGTACACGGGGATCGACACGAAGCTGACGTCGCCGTCGTACTTCCTCGTCGGATTGGCCCGGTAGAGTTCGGCGCCCCGGTAGTGGACGCCGTACCAGTAGTAGGTGTCGCCGAACTTGAAGACGCCGCCGCCCTGCGAATAGATCGGGTTGCCGTCGGTGTCGTTCCAGAAGGTGTTGTTCGTGATGGTCTGGAACGTGCCTTCGTCAGCGGCCTTCAGATCGCCGGCGGCGGTCATCAGGGCTGTCTTCGCGTCGGCGACTTCCGGCTTGGCGGCAGATGTGTCGTCGGCTACCGCGGCCGCGGTCCGCAACGCCTTGGCGAAGGGTTTCCAGGAGCGGGCCGTGTACTTCGACGGAGTCCGGGTCTGGTACTCGGACACGATGTGTTTCAGATCGCGCTCCTTCGCCGGTGCGGCAGCGGCACGCCGGTCCTGGACCTCCTTTTCCGGCGCCTGCGCCGTCAGTTTTTCCTTTACCGGTGCCTCCGCCGCAGCGGTACTCGCCGACACCGGGGCCGCCAGCGCCATGGATAACACCGCGGCGGCGGCCCACTTCCAGTACTTCGAGACAGCACGCGATCTGTGCTTCAAGATGTCACCTTCCATCATTCTCAAAGGCGCCGAGATCCGGCGCACTTCCGCTGAAGGGCAGTCCCACATTGGTGCCCCTGTCGATCAGGGCGCTGTTCGCTGCGAGCCGGAGGTGGGGCAGCAGCGACAGGCTTCCGTCGGTCTGGCGGGGCGCGTCCCAGCCGGACGTCGACACGCTCTGGAACTGGGAGTCCGACAAGGGGATGCCGAGATTCCAGGTGTTGTACGCGGCGTTCGTGCCGTCCATGTACGACGTCAGCGTTCCGGTGTAGGCGATGTTGTTGCGCAGATCGCCCCGGCCGACGGCGGCGCCGCTCGAGTTGACTCCCCTCATGTTGAAGTTGGGGTGGTTTCCGTAGCCGGTGTTGTTGAAGAAGTCGTTGGCCACCGGGTGGTGGTTGGCGTAGAAGCCGGCCGCCTTGTTGAGGAATGCCACCGAGAAGCGGACGGTGTGCTTCGGCGCGTTCGCCTGGTAGTCGCCCCCGTAGCCGCCGGACTTGAAGCCGGCTCCGTTGCCGGAGGGCGTCGTCGTCCCCGGCACGTATCCATTGCGCCAGGCCCACGAGTTCTCGATGGTCACGGGCGAGTAGGTGGAGATGAGGTCGAACCCGTCATCGGCGTTCCACCACGCGCGGCATCCCCGGAACACATTTGCGGCCCGGCCGGCCGGCGTGTAATGCGCACCGAATCCGTCGGCGTTCTCGCCGGGCCCGTCATTGCTGCGCAGATCGTAGTTGTCGTGCGAGTCCGAGTTGAGGACGAGGTTGCCTGCCCCGCCGTTGATGAACAGGCCGGTTCCCATGTGGTGGTGGGTATTGATCTGTTCGAAGACGCCGTTGCTGCCGGAGACCCAGATTCCCCAGGACTCGGCATTCCGGGTGTTGTTCTGCGGTACGCCGGTGACGTCCAGTCCTTTGAGATGGATCCAGTTTCCGGTGACGGAGAAGCCCTTGATACGGCAGTTGTCCGTCATGCGCGAGAAGTCGAAGACCGGTTTCTCGCCCGGATAGGCCCAGTACCGGATCGGGTTGCCGGAGCTGCCGCTCTTGTTCAGGGTGATCGCGTCGACTCTGGCGGTCTGGCTCGAACAGGCACTGTTGGCGCGGGTATAGGCGTAGGTGCCGCCCCGGAAGTAGACCGTGTCACCCGCCGTGGCAACAGCCTGCGCACGGGCGATCGACCGCCACGGAGCGGCCTGCGTACCCGCTGCGCTGTCACTCCCGTTCGGAGCGACGTAGTAGGTGTTCCCGGCCGCCGCATCACTCGCGGACGTCGAGCTGGGAACCATCGTGATGGAGCCGGCCGTGACCGCCGAGACCAGGAGGGCACGGGTGACGAACTTCGTGGTTCCCACAGCGTGTTGCCCGACCGCCGTCGAGATCTTGATGGAACGTTTCATAGATCCTCCCGTGCAGGGACAGGGCAGGTGATCACCGTCGGTCATGATTTCGTCGGCACGGCCCAGCCCGCCGGCGTGGTGAGGGGCGATCTTCGCCGCGGAGTGCGGCGCCGACCGGGAGAGTGATGGGAGTGCTCGGGCAGTGGCGCCGTTGTCCAAGGCGTGTTGAAACGTTTACTACTGCCGGTGACGTGATCGTGTCAAGCGCTACGGTCGTCTTCATTGTCGACCCAGGTGATGATCGCGCGGCGCTCCGGTCCCAAGTTCCAGCGACCACGCAAACGCTTTAACCCATGCTCCTCGGTGGCGATCGGGGACGCGCTGAGCCTTTGCCCGCTTCCGTGCGACTGCGACCGCGAGGCCGCGGACTCCAACGCACTCAGCAGCCACCGCTATAAACGATTCAGTGGCGCAGCCCGGGGGCAACCCGCCCGTACACGAGCCGGCAAGGCCGTCCCGACGGCCGCCGTCGGCCGTCGGGACGAACCAACTCACCCGCGGAGGTCCATCAGGAGGATGCCGTCGCCCTCGCCCTCCGCGCCGCCCTCGATTTTCAGACCGAAGGCCATGCGCGTGCCGTCGGGCGATACGACCGGATTGTTGGCCCCGAAGCCCTTGTAGTGGTTGAACGTGGTCATCCGCTCGAGCGTCCCGGAGCCGTCCAGCGAAAGGCGCCAGATGTCGACCATGCCGGGGAACAGGACGAAGGCGAGGTCTCGCTCGACCATCATGTAGCGGCCGGCCGGGTCAGTGCCTTCGGCTTCCTCGTAGAACAGCGAGGTCGGCGCGTAATCATTGACGGCGCCGGTGTCGAGGTTGACGCCCATGGCCTGTCCGCCCTTGTGGAAGTAGGCGGAGAAGATCAGTTCGTCGTCCGGGTCGGCGTCGCCATCGGGCAGGGATCGGAAGTCCTGAGCCTCGACGGCGGGTGTGGCCAGGGAGACATCGCGCTTGTCGAGGGCAACCCGCCGACCGGCGATCTCTGGCATGCCGTTGCGGTAGACGATCCGGCCCGTCAGAATCTTCGACTTGCCGAACAGGGCGTCGACGATCACGTCCGGGCTGGTGAAGTCAATGGTCGACTGGTTCCATGCGATGCGGGTGGAACCAGGTTGCTTGGACACCGCGACGCCCTCCCAGCAACTCTCGCCGAGACGGACCGGGGCACGTGTGCCCAAAGGCCGCTGGAGCACCCACAGTTCGCCGCGGAAGCGGTCGCCCTCGGGGTCGTCGGCGCTGCGCTCATCCACCGCGCACATGACGATGTCGCCGTTGCTCAGGTGGTGCGCCCGTAGCACTCCCCCCTGGAGCGCAGACGTCTTGGTCAGATTGCGGCTCGCGCCGGTCGCCAGGTCGTACTCCCAGAGGTCACCGATCGGAGCGTCGAGGAAGGCGAGGCGCTTGCCATCGGGAGACCAGTCGGCCCGTTGCGGTGCGCCGTCGTTCGGCAGCTGGATGTCCAGCAGCCGGATGTGGTCGGGCAGGTGGTCGACCGGTGAGCCGTCGAGGGTGCCCTTGTTCGGATCGAAGTCCAGCAGCGGCTGCCGGACTGCGGCAGCGGCCGAGGACGTGTTCTTGTCCGTGGCCCCGACCGGCTGTGCGTGCACCTGAATCAGCAGGCACGCCAGGGTGATTGATCCCGCGAGTATGCGTAAGTGACGGGTAGTCATATTCGGCAGCTTGGCAGTCCGACGATGCCGATGCAAGAATCTTCTTGCATCGCACGAAGAGCCCAGGCCCCGGCCCGAGGGCGGTCCTCTTGTCCTTACAATCGCACCTATGCCAGTGCCTACGCGGACGAGGATCCTTGACGCGGCGTGGGATCTGTTCCTGCGGGAGGGATTCGCCGGGACGACGGTGACGCAGATCGAGGCGTCGGCGGGCCTGTCGGCCGGGAGCGGCAGCTTCTATCGGCACTTCCGGTCCAAGGGGGAGGTGCTCCAGGCGGTCGTCGACCGCGAGGTCGACCGCGCCAACGCCGAGCGGCAGACCGGCCCCGAGCCCGAGGAGACCGGAGGCGACGTGCGGGCCGCGCTCGCGGTCGAGTTCGAGCGCCGGCTCGGCAATCTGCGGCGGCTCCACCCGCTCATGGAGCTCGTCGCACGCGAGCGCGACCACCTCGGAGCCTCGGTCGACCATCTCGACGAGCTCTTGGTCGCCCGTAACGTCAGCATCCGTTCGCAGCGGCTGGCCGGCTTGATGGCAGCCGGGGCGATCCCGGCGCGTGACGCGGAGGCCCTCGCGGCGGTCATTACCTTCGCGCTCACCGGCTACCACCTGTCGGTCCGATTCTTCGGGCACCAGCCCGCCGGGGTCGGCGAGGAAGCCCTGATCACCACGCTGGTCGACCTTGTCGCAGGCGCTTAGCACGCGCCTTGCCTTCGTCGGTCGTTTCCGTTCGAGTTTGATTGTTTGAGTTCGTCTCCTGGACCGGGGCCACGCCATGCATTGAAGTGTCCTCATCACCTCACGAGGAGAGCGCCATGGACGTACCGGCAAGAATCAACCGCCGGACCCTGCTCACCGCCGCCGGCGGAACGCTCGTGGCCGGAGCCCTCGGCACGGGCGTGGCGCGGGCCGACGCTACCGTGGGCATCAGTCCCGCCGCCGACCAGGGCGCCTGGGAAGGCTGGGGCACCTCCCTGGCATGGTGGGCCAATGTGTTCGGCGACCGGGATGACTTCGCCGACCTGTTCTTCTCCACCAAGACGGTGAGCTACAACGGCGCCTCGCTGCCCGGCCTCGGCATGAACATCGTCCGCTACAACCTCGGCGCGTGCAGTTGGAACGACGTCGGCGGCGAGCGCATGGTCGTGTCGCCCAACATCCCGCGGTTCAAGCAGATCGAGGGTTTCTGGCAGGACTGGCGCAACGAGGATCCGGCATCCTCGGCGTGGAACTGGAGCGCCGACGCCAAGCAGCGCGCGATGCTGGTCAAGGCGACCCAGCGAGGCGCGATGAGCGAGCTGTTCGCCAACTCGCCGATGTGGTGGATGTGCAACAACCACAACCCGTCCGGCGCGGCCGACGGCGGCAACAACCTCCAGTCGTGGAATCACCGCCAGCACGCACTGCACCTGGCCGCCACCGCCCGCCGCGCCCGTGACCAGTGGGGCGTGAACTTCCGGACGGTGGAGCCGTTCAACGAGCCGTCGTCGAACTGGTGGAAGGCCGACGGCAAGCAGGAGGGCTGCCACATCGACGCGACGACGCAGCGCAGCGTCATCGCCCACCTGCGCACCGAGCTGGACCGGCTGGGCCTGGACGGGGTGGCGGTCGCGGCATCCGACGAGACGAGCTACGACCTCGCCCGCACCACCTGGAACAGCTTCGACTCGGCCACCAAGGGCCGGGTGCGCCAGGTCAACGTGCACGGCTACCAGGGCCTCAGCGGCCGCCGTGACCTGCTGGGCAACGACGTACGCGCGTCGGGCAAGATCCTGTGGAACTCCGAGCACGGTGACAACAACGGCACCGGCATGATGACGGCCCGCTGCCTGCTGATGGACTTCCGCTGGCTCAAGCCGACGGCCTGGTGCTACTGGCAGGTGATGGACCCGACGGCCGGCTGGGGCGCGATCCGCTACGACGGCAGCTCGGGGCAGGCCGGGGCCGTGGAGACGAAGCTGTACGTCCTGGCGCAGTTCACCCGGCACATCCGGCCCGGTATGCGGATCATCAACACGGGCGTGAATTACGCGGTGGCGGCGCACGACCCGGCCGCGCAGCGCCTGGTGATCGTTGCCGCGAACAACGGTGCCGCGCAGACCCTGACCTTCAATCTCTCGGCGTTCGGTACGGTGCCGAACGGCACGGCCACCCGCTGGTCGACGCTGACCTCGGGATCCGGTGACCGGTACACCCGGCGCCAGGACCTCACGGTGAGCGGCAAGCTCGTACGCGTTCCGTTCGCGGCCGGCGCCGTACAGACGATCCAGGTGGACGGGGTGGTCCGGTGAAGAGCGTAGTGGCGGCGATGGTGCTCGCCGCCTCCGTGCTCCAGCCTCAACTGCAGCCCCAGCCGACCGTCGCACAGGCGGGGCCGAGTGTGACCTTTCTGGCGGATACCGTGCTGGACCAGTCCGCGCTGTACTTCGTGTCGTACGACGGGCTGGTCAACAACAACGCGTTCCAGGACGCGCTGGTCACCTACAACGGGTACCAGTACGCGGCCTGGTACACCTCCAGCCGCAACGCCGTGATCGCGCGGCGTGCGCTGAGCGGGGGCGGCTGGGAGAAGGCCGTGCTGCCGCACCAGCTGAGCGTCAACGATTCGCACAACGTGATCTCGATCGGCATCTCGCCACAGGACGGCACCCTGCACGTCGCGATGGACACCCACAACACCCGGCTGTACTACACGAAGTCGGTGGCGGGGCTCGCCACCCAGCCCGGCTCACACCAGTGGTCGCCGTCGGTGTTCGGCACGGTGCAGCGGACTCTTGGGGGCGTCGAGCTGGGGAACATGACGTACCCGCGGTTCGTCGTGACGCCCGAGGGCGCGCTGCAGTTCAGCTACCGGACCGGCGGGTCGGGCAACGGCGTGAACGAGCTGGCCGAGTACACGGGCGGCAGCTGGCGGAAGCTGGGCGGGTGGTCGTCCGCGACCGGGAACTACACCGGGCCCAACGGTGTAGTCTCCACGACGCGAAACATGTACCTGCACGGTCTCACCTACGACCGGCGCGGGCGGCTGCACGCGGCGTTCACCTGGCGCGAGGGCAACACCAGGGTGCTGTGCAGCCCCGGCGGTCTGAGCAACCACGACACCGGTTACGTCTACAGCGACGACCGGGGCCGGACCTGGCGCAATGGCGCGGGCATGGTCGTCGGGACCACCGGCGGCACCCGGATCTCGGTCAACTCGCCGGGCCTGATCGCCGACCCCCTGGACCCGAACCACGGCCTGATGAACCAGGAGGGCCAAGGCGCGGACTCCGCCGGCACACCCCACGTCGTGATCAGCTACGTGCCGGGCAGGTTCACCCAGTGCGTCTCGAACTACGCACAGCAGCGCACCCAGTACGGCCGCACCTTCCACGTCGTGCGCAACGCGAACGGCACCTGGACCAAACGCGAGGTCCCGGTCCCACCGGGCAGCACGCAGCGCACAAAACTGGTCTTCGACCGCAACGACAACGCCTACCTGGTGATGCCGCGCGGCCGGATCGTCTCGGCGAGCAAGGCCGAAGGCTGGAAGGACTGGACCCTGGTCTTCGACCGGCCGTCGATGAACGCGTTCGGCGAGGTCAACGTCGACACGTCCAGAGTGGCGGTGGACGGCGTCCTGTCGTTCCAGTACCAGCAGCGCTCGACCGGCACCACACCGTCGCCGATCCGGGTGGTCGACGTTCGCCTCGGCTGATCGTCAGCCGCGAGTCGATGAGCTCCGTCCCGCCGGAATCAACGCTGTCCTGGCAGCGAGCGGCGCGGCGCCGACCGCTTCGCGTTGCCGGGCAGCGGGTTCGGCGAGCCCGGCAGCGACGAGGCCCGGATCATCAGCTCCGGGAGGATAAGGGCCCGTTCGACGGGCCGACGGCTGCCCTCGAGGAGGCGTGCCACCAGCATCTCCACGGCCATACGGCCCACCAGCGCCTTCGGCGGCCGCACCGCCGTGATGGCCGGATCGGCGAGGTGGGCGACCTCGTCGTCGTAGCTGACGAGCGCCATGTCGTCGGGAACGCGGATCCCTCGCTCCGTCAGGTACTGGAGCAGCGAGATGGCATCGGGATCGCTGTGGACGATGAGTGCGGTGGTGCTCGAGCGGCGGCAGCCATCGAGGATGTCGCTGATGATCCCGCGGTGCCCGGGCATGCTGAGCGCGATGCTCTCACGTATCAGGAAGTCGTCGGGGAGGCCGAGCTCGCCGCAGACGCGGTGCCAGCCGACGGCGAGGTGAGCCGACGTGGGGCTGCCCTTGGACAGGATGAGCCCGAGGTTGCGGTGGCCGAGCGCATGCAGGTGCCGGACCGCCATCTCCAGGCCGAGCGCGTGGTCGCTGCGCACCCATTCCAGCTGGTGCGGCGTCGGGGTCCACTCGGGTGTCTTGCGCTCCACGAAGACGACGGGGATGGGCAACTTGCTGATCCAGTCGATCATTTCGTTCGTCTCGCGCGGGTCGGGGCCGTCCAGGTTCGGCGCCAGCAGCAACCCCTGCACCTGGCCCGATTCAGTCAGCCGGACGATTTGCCTGCGGTCCTCCGCCCGGTCGTAACTGGAGCCGCGCAGCTGCATGTTCACACCGTGCGCGGCCGCGGCGTTACGGGCGCCGCTGACGATCTGCGGCCAGTAGAAATCCAGCGAGGGGACCACCATCCCGAGCGTGAACGCGGGCGTCTCGAGCCGTCGTCGGCGCACCGGCTCCCGCTCCAGCGCCGACGGCAGCGTGGCCCCGCCGTGCACCCGGGTCAGCAGACCGCGATCGGCGAGGGCGGCGATGTCCCGCCGGATGGTCAGCTCGCTGACCGACAGCTCCCGGGCGAGAGCGCGTACGCGAACGGCCCCGTGCAACCGAAGCTGGTCCATCAGCCTCTCCCGGCGCTGCAGAGCGAACATTTGCTGCGTTCCGATGGACCTCATGGGTCGTCCCCTCCCGTTCGGTACGGAGCTGGGTGCCATGTTCGAGTCTGGTCGGATTATGTCGTATGTGTTCGAGCTCTGGTGGCTGCGTATGGGCGACCACTATCTCTGGCTCAGCGTCATCTGGCTGGAACTCTCAGAAGCCGTATCTCAACCGATCATGGAACGTGCGAGTCGAACAGGTTTCTCGCTGGGGTGATCTTCTGGCGGTCAACGCATGAGGGCAGGGCCCCTTGGTAGCTCGGAGGTGCGAACCGAACCGAGCCGCTGTTCTCAACTCGGGCTCTCGATCGTGTGATTGCCTCGCGCACGTGTACGGAAACGCGGCCGATCATCCCGATCGGATGCGGCGGTATCCGTCGGACATGACGGACGCGGAGTGGGCGGCCATCCGGCCGTTGCTGCCGGTGCCGGCCTGGCTCCAGGGGCGGGGCGGGCAGCCGGAGGGCTACTGCCACCGCCAGATGTTGGACGCAATCCGGTATCTGGTCGCGGGCGGGATCTCCCGGCGGGCGATGCCCGCGGACTTCCCTGACTAGTGGCATGTCAATGTCAAGACGAGAGAATTTCCCTTCACGTCCTATGAGTTTTCGGGAAGCTAACGTGCGCTCCGGCGTTCTCACGCGATCTCCACGAGGTCGTACGAGAACGCCGTGAGCTGGGCGGTCAGGCGTTCTCGGGGAGTTCGAACGTGCCGTAATCGGGGCGGCCGGCCACGTCGTACGAGTTGATGGCGACGCCCTTGCTCGTGATGCTGCCGCCGGTGTGCTCGAAGGCGGTGGGCGCGATGCCCTCCGTGAACAGGCGGTGGCCGGTGCCCAGCACGACCGGGAAGGTCAGCAGGTGGAGGGTGTCGACGAGGCCGAGGTCCAGCAGGGACCTGACCAGGGCGCCACTGCCGTGGATCTGGAGCTCGCCGTCGGTGCGCTCCTTGAGGGCGGTGACCTCCTTGCCGAGGTCGCCGCTGATCACGCCGGTGCCGGCCCACTCGGGGGCGGTCAGCGTCGAGGAGGCGACGAACTTCGGCAGACCGTTGAGTTTGGCCGCGACCGGGTCGTCGGGATCGGTCACCTTCGGCCAGTACGAGGCGAAGATGTCGTACGTACGGCGTCCCAGGAGGAAGGCGGCGGGGCGGGCGAAGACCTCGCTGATGAACTGGCCGAAGTCGTCGTCGACGAGCGGGAAGACCCAGCCGCCGTGCTCGAAGCCGCCGCGGGTGTCCTCCTCCCGGCCGCCGGGCGCCTGGTAGACGCCGTCGAGGGTGACGAAGAGGGTGGAGACGAGCTTGCCCATGAGGGGTGCCTCTCTGCTTTCTGCGGTGGGGTCTGCTGTCATCAGCTCAGACCCCATCGGCACCCGCAACTCATCGCTCGGCCGGCTAGGTGTCCGTTCGCCGCCAGCGCTTGTGTGCGTGCGGCGCTGGGATGGACGCATGACAACCACTTACGAACCCACGACAGACACGCACGCAACCCTGCACGGCAAGGTCGCGCTCGTCACCGGCGGCAGCCGCGGCATCGGCGCGGCCACGGCCGTGCGGCTCGCCCGGGAGGGCGCGGACGTCGCCCTGACGTACGTGCACGGCAAGGAGGCGGCCGAGGAGGTCGTGCGGGCCGTTCGGGCGCTGGGGCGGCGGGCCGTGGCGCTGCGGGCGGACGCCGGTGACGCGGACGAGGCGCAGGGTGCGGTGGGGCGTACGGCGGAGGCGCTCGGCGGCTTGGACGTGCTGGTGAACAACGCCGGCGTCGGCGTGCTGGGCCCGCTGGACGGAATCACGCTCGCGGACGTGGACCGGATCCTCGCGGTGAACGTCCGGGGCGTCTTTCTGGCCTCGCGGGCGGCGGCCGCCCGCATGGACGCCGGCGGCCGGATCATCACGATCGGCAGCTGCATGGTCCAGCGTGTGCCGGGTCCGGGCGGGACGCTCTACGCGACCAGCAAGGCGGCCCTGATCGGCCTGACCAAGGCGTTGGCCCGTGAGCTGGGACCGCGCGGGATCACGGCGAACATCGTGCACCCCGGGCCCGTCGACACGGACATGAACCCGGCGGACGGCCCGTACGCGCCCGGCCAGGCGCAGATGACCGCGCTGGGCCGCTTCGGCACGGCGGACGAGGTGGCGTCGACGGTGGCGTATCTGGCCGCGGCGGAGTACGTCACGGGCGCGGAGTTCGCGGTGGACGGCGGGCACGCGGCGTAGCGCCGGCAGGGCGCGGCCGGCACCTAGGGCTCTGCCCCTTCCCCCGCCGCCCTCTCCGCCTGGAGCTCCCTCTGCCGCGCGTCGTCCGCCGCCGTCGCCGTCGCGTGGGCGTCGGCGAAGCCGCGCAGGACGGCGAGCAGTTCGTCGCGCGCGGCCAGGCCCTCGGCGCCGGGGCGGGACAGGGCCCCGCGCAGGGCGTCCTGAAGGGTGTCCCGGACGTGGGGCCAGGGGCCGGCGACGGGCTGCGACATGCCCAGGTACCGGGCGAGGGTGCCCAGCACACGCACGGTTTCCTCGTCGAGTTCCTTGGTCCAGGGGCCGAGCGCCGACACGGTGTAGTGGAGGGTGTTCGCGGTGGCGGCGGGGAGTGTCACCGTCACCGTGCCGACGGCGTCCAGGGCCTCGATCAGCACGGAGGCGTCGGTCTGGTCGGGTCGCAGATAGCCGGCCCGCAAGGCGTCCAGGGCCCGTCGTATCTCCCCCGCCTCCGCCAGGGGCAGCACCACGGCGACGTCCCGTGGCGGTCCGGGCCACTCGGTGTCCTCGTCCCACGGGCGCGTTCCTCCGTAGCGGTGCGCGCTCCAGCCCACGACGTCGAACTCGTCGCCCTCGCGAGGAGCGTGACGGGGCGCCGCTCCCGTGCGGGTGTAGCCGTTCTCGGCGAGGATCCGGTCGATCTCGTGCCAGGTCGGGGCCGCGGGCCCGGCGGAGAGGCGGAGTGCGTGCCGCCTCTGTGCGTAGGTGATCCGGACGCTCCAGGGGTGGCCCGCCTCCAGCCTTGCGCTGCCGGGGTGCTTCGTCGCCAGTGCCATCGTGCCGTCCTCCCTCAGACCAGTCCGCTCTGCACCCGGTGCAGATAGCTGAAGTCGTGGTCCGCGCGGGCCCTGACCAGGGGGCGGATCTCCCGGGTGGCCACGTTCAGGGCGTAGCCGCCGACCGTGCCGAGCAGCCAGCCCAGGTCCGGCAGCAGCAGGGCGCCGCCGGCCGCGGCGGCGAGCGCGACCGACACCGTGACGGAACGGTGCACCCAGGCCATCCGGCTGCCGCGACGCGCCGCGCGGTAGTCCTCCATCGCCTCCGCGAGTTCCCCGCGCAGTTGGGCGAAGACGTCCGCGGGGTGCTCGTAGTCGCGGCGCAGATCGCCCAGCATGCGGTGCAGGGCGCGCATGAGCCGGCGGCGTTCGTCGGCGTACCTCTCGCGGAAGGCGAGGACGTCCTCGGTCGCGGTGTCCGGCGCCGGGACGGGCAGCAGCCGGCCGAGCTCCATCTCCCAGGCCAGCGAGCGGGTCGGGTACACCGGGCGCAGGCTGTGGCGGTACGCCTCCGCGCTGTCCGTGTACGGGAAGAGGGCGAGGTCCGTGGTGGCGGCGAGCTCGCGGGCCAGCACGCCGACGACCAGGCTCTGGACCTCCTTGGCGACGGAGAGCTCCGCTCGCAGACGCCGGGGCACGAGCCTGGCGGCCAGCCCCAGCTCCAGCAGCAGCTGTTCGAGGCCGTAGGTGATCTTCGACGTGTAGAGGACCGCTTCGGGCGGCGAGGTGGGCCGGGGCGGATCCGGGCGGGCCGCGAGCCTCCGGAGCTCACGCTCCAGGACGGACCAGTTCTGGCCGGCGCGGGGCCCGGTACCGTGCAGGACGTCGAGCGACTCGGGGGTGAAGGCGAGCGGCCGGTACAGCGCACGCTCTTCCAGCCGCCTCAGTTCGGCACCGACGAGTGCGTCGTGCACCCGTGGGTCACGGGGCACGACCGAGGCGAGACCGTCCCAGTAGAGCAGGGCCTGGTGGACGACCTCGGTGGGCGGTCGCACCGTCGGGTAGTACAGCAGCACGCCCATCGCGTCCCCCTGGCGTCTCTACGGCAACCAGGTCAACGATAGCGGGGCGCACCGGAGTTGGAGATCCGGTGCGCCCCGACGTCAGCCGCCCAGCTCCTGATGGCGCGCCGCCAGGCCCGCCGCGCCCTGCTCCGTCAGCGAGCCGTGCAGGCGCAGGCGGGAGATGCCGCCGTCCGGGAAGATGTCCACGCGCGCGTGCGTGCCGACCGCCGGGGTCGGCAGGACGAAGCGGTGGTTGGTGTCGGGCTGGAGCCGGGTGCGCGGGAGGATTTCCGTCCAGGCTGCGGTCTCGTCGCTGTCGCCACTCTCGCCGTCCCTCACCGACACCGACGCCCAGCCCGCGCTGTTGCCCTTCAGGTACGCCGTGTCGATCTCGATCGCGCGGATCTGGGACTGCGCCACCAGCCGGTAGCTGATCCAGTCGTTGCCCTGGTCGCGGCGCCGACGGGTCTCCCAGCCGTCGTCCATCTTGCGGGAGCGGCCCGGCTGGATGGTGTTGGTGGCGGGCGAGTAGAAGAGGTTGGAGGCGTCCTCGACCCGGCCGCCGTTCTCCAGGGCGACCACGTCGAAGGTGCCCAGCACCGACAGCCACTCGGGGTCGGGGACGACCTCGCCGTACACGCGCAGCCGGGCGATGCCGCCGTCGGGGTGCTGGTTGACGCGCAGGTGCGTGAAGCGCTGCTCGGCCAGGACGGCGAAACCGTTCGCCGCGTGGCCGCCGACCGGGGTGCGCGGGACGAGGGTCGTCCACTTCACGTCGTCGCCGAGCAGTTCCTCGGGGGACGGGGAGCCCGGTACCGACGCGCCCTGCACCGACACCGCCTGCGGGTAGTTGCCGCGGAAGTGCGCCGTGTCGACGACGATCCCGCGGATCACCCCGGGCGCGCCGAGCCGCACCAGCGCCCAGTCGTGGTCCTCGGTCGTCGGCCACGGGTGCTCGGCGGAGGCGCCGCGCCGCCGCCGGGTCTCCCAGCCGTCCATGATCTTGCCCTTGTGCCCGAAGTGCTCGGGGTCGAACTCGGCCCGCTCGGGCACCAGCAAGTTCTCGCGCTGGGCGAAGAACTCGTCGTTGGCGGCGATGACTCCGGCGCCCAGCCTGCGGTCGGCGAGGTTGGCGTACTGAGTGAAGGGGAAGTCGGCGGTGCGGTAGTCCGCGTACGGGTCGCCGCCTCCGTAGGGGTTCGCGTCGCCGGTGAAGCCGGGTATCGCCGTCACGGTGATCAGGTCTGCCTTTCGAGTCGGTGGGTGGGATTCAGGAGGTACGGGTCAGGAGTCGCCCCTTCGGGTCGGTGAACTCGCCGTCCGCGACGATGCGTTCGCCGCGCAGCCAGGTGGACCTGACGACGCCGTACAGGGTCTTGCCCGCGTACGCCGTCACGCGGTTGCGGTGCTGGAGGGCGGCCGGGTCGACGGTGAAGGTCTCGTCGGGCGCGAGGACGGCGAAGTCGGCGTCGCGGCCCGCCTCGATGGCGCCCTTGCGGTCGTCGAGGCCCACCAGCTCCGCCGTCCGCGCGGACATCCAGCGGACCACGTCCTCCAGGCCGTGCCCGCGCCTGCGAGCCTCGGTCCACACCGCCGCCAGGCTCAACTGCAGCCCGGAGATGCCGCCCCACGCGGTGGCGAAGTCGTCGGTCTTCAGGTCGGCCGTGGAGGGCGAGTGGTCGGTGACCACGCAGTCGATGGTGCCGTCGGCCAGCGCCTGCCACAGCAGGTCCTGGTTGGCCGACTCGCGGATCGGCGGGCAGCACTTGAACTCGCTGGCGCCGTCCGGGACTTCCTCGGCGGTCAGGGTGAGGTAGTGCGGGCAGGTCTCGACGGTGATCCGTACGCCGTCCCGCTTGGCCTCGGCGATCAGCGGCAGCGCGTCGGACGACGACAGGTGCAGCACGTGCACGCGCGCGTGGAGGCGTTTCGCCTGGGCGATCAGCTGGGCGATCGCCGTGTCCTCCGCGTCGCGCGGGCGCGAGGCCAGGAAGTCGGCGTACCGGGGGCCGCCCTGCTGCGGGGCGGCGTCGAGGTGGTGCGGGTCCTCGGCGTGCACGATCAGCAGGCCGCCGAAGGAGGTGATCTCGGCCAGGGACTGGGCGAGCCGCTCCTGGTCGAGGTGCGGGAACTCGTCCACGCCGGACGGCGACAGGAAGGCCTTGAAGCCGAAGACGCCGGCCTCGTGCAGCGGGCGCAGGTCCTTGACGTTGTCGGGCAGGGCGCCGCCCCAGAAGCCGACGTCGATGTGCGCCTTGTCGGCGGCGACGTCCCTCTTGGTACGGAGGTTGTCGACCGTCGTGGTCGGCGGGAGGGAGTTGAGCGGCATGTCGACGAGGGTGGTGATGCCGCCGGCCGCTGCGGCGCGCGTGGCAGTCCAGAAGCCCTCCCACTCGGTGCGGCCTGGGTCGTTGACGTGCACGTGCGTGTCGACAAGGCCGGGCAGCAGGACGTCGTCGCCGAGGTCCTCCAGCCGGGCTCCGGAGGGGACTTGGGCGTCGTACCCGAGTACGGCCGTGATCTTTCCGTCGGCGACCGCGACCGACGCGGCGCGCGTTCCCTCGGGTGTGATGACGCGCGTCGAGCGCAGCACCAGTTCAGCGTCGGACACCCGGACCCCTCTCTGCCGCCGTTAACTTCCGCGTAACGGAATTCAACTTTCTGTTGAAGGAGTCTTCACTCCCGCTTCCGCGCCGTCAAGGGCACACTTCTCCACAGTGCACCCAACGCGCACACCTCTGGACGTTTCCACAAAGCGGAATTAGAATTCCAGCAAGCAGAACGTAGCTACCTACGAGCGGGGAGTCAACCGACCGACGGGTAGGCTTCTTCCCTCCCACCGGTCCCGAAAGGAACGCGCCGTGCCGACGTCCAGCGCCAGCACCACCGACTCCGCCAAATCCAACGCCAGTGGCGGCGTCCAGTCCCTCGAGCGCGCCTTCGACCTGCTGGAACGGATGGCGGATGCGGGCGGCGAGGTCGGCTTGAGCGAGCTGTCCGCGAGCAGCGGGCTGCCGCTGCCGACCATCCACCGCCTGATGCGGACGCTCGTGGCCTGCGGATACGTACGCCAGCAGTCCAACCGCCGCTACGCCCTCGGCCCGCGTCTGATCCGCCTCGGCGAGTCCGCGTCCCGGCTGCTGGGCACCTGGGCCCGCCCCTATCTCGCCCGGCTGGTCGAGGAGACCGGCGAGACGGCCAACATGGCCCTGCTCGACGGCGACGAGATCGTCTACGTCGCCCAGGTGCCGTCCAAGCACTCGATGCGCATGTTCACCGAGGTCGGAAGGCGCGTGCTGCCGCACTCCACCGGCGTCGGCAAGGCGCTGCTCGCCTCCTTCCCGCCGGAGGAGGTGCGGGCGCTGCTGTCCCGTACCGGGATGCCGGCCGCCACCGAGAAGACGATCACCACTGCGGACGGCTTCCTCGCGGCGTTGGAGGACGTGCGGCGCAACGGCTACGCGGTCGACGACAACGAGCAGGAGGTCGGCGTGCGCTGCCTGGCGGTCTCCGTCCCCGACTCCCCCACCGCCGCCGCGATCTCGATCTCCGGTCCGGCGGGCCGGGTCACCGAGGCGGCGACGGAGAAGATCGTGCCGGTGCTCCAGCAGGTCGCCGGCGAGCTGTCCGAGGCCCTGGCCACCCAGAACCACGCCTGACGCCGCTGCGGCGCCGGTCCGGGGTGGCTGGGGGGAGAGAGATCGCCCCCGCCGCCCCTACCCGTCCCATCCCAGGGGGCGCTGCCCCCTGGACCCCCGCTCCTCAAACGCCGGAGGGGCTGACCAACCAGCCTGTGCGGCGGGGCGAAAAGGCAGCGGTTCGAGGAACTAGCCGTGCGGCTGCCCGAACAGCTCCACCGCGTCGCGCACCTGCGTGAGGCCCGGGGACAGCGCGCTCACCGACCCGATCGCCCCGGCGATCAGCAGCAGCGACCTCCGCAGCCGGGGAGTTTCCGGCGCTCCGGAGATCGCCATCGCGGCCAGCGCGGCAAGCTCGTCCTCGGCGATCGCCCGGTCCGGGAACTCCGCAGGATGCGCGGCGAGTTCGCGGCGCAGGCGGGACACCGCCGTCCGCAGTTCCGCCACCCTGGGGTCCTCGTCGCTGCCCGTCACCAGCCTCTGTCCCAAGCTCCGCAACACAGCTCTCCCCCCTCGCACGCCGTTGTGCGCCTTTGGTCGCGCGCCCCTCGCCGAGCACCCCTGGCATAGCTCGGGCGCCGGGGACGCGGGTCGGTAAACGCCACCCGATGCCGAAGCGCCACCACATGGACGGAAATTCAGTCGTTGGAAGTCGGGCACTCGCGCAGGTGTCAGGTATGCAGGACGCATGACGGAGAACGAAGCCTCCCCGATCACCTCCCCGATCGCCTCCCCGGTCACCGGACTGCTCCTCGCGGCCGGCGGCGGACGACGCCTGGGCGGTCGGCCCAAGGCCCTGCTCCGGCACCGCGGCCAGCCACTCGTCGAGCACGCGGTCGGGGTGCTGCGCGCGGCCGGCTGCGCCCGCGTCCATGTGGTGCTGGGCGCCCGGGCGGCGGCCGTACGGGAGCAGGCGGAACTCGGCGACTGCGTCCTGGTGGAGAACCCCGACTGGGCCGAGGGGATGGGTTCCTCCCTGCGCGCCGGGCTCGACTCGCTCTCCGGCACGGGGGCGCGGGCGGCGCTGGTCTCGCTCGTCGACCAGCCCGGCATCGGTCCGGAGGCGGTCGCGCGCGTGCTCGGCGCGTACGAGGACGACACCTCGCTCGTCTCGGCCGCCTACGACGGGGTACGCGGCCATCCCGTGCTCTTCGGCGCCGCCCACTGGGCGGGTATCGCCGCGACCGCGACCGGGGACAAGGGGGCTCGCGCCTATCTGAAGGAGCACGAGGAGGTGATCAGGCTCGTCGAGTGCGGGGACGTGGCGCGGCCGTACGACATCGACACGGTCGACGACCTGGTCCACCTTGAGTGAGCGGGATGGCACGGAGCGCCACCTTGCCTCGACTCAGAGAATCTCGATGTCAACAAACAATTGAAATTCCACAATGAGAAAACTACTATCCACTGCTCAGAAGCACCTGGCCGCACAGCGGGTGCCAACTGCCCTGTTCGTGCCTCTTGGCACCCGGTGCCACCGCTGAAGGAAGTGACAGCTCATGTCCGCACCAGCGCCGTCCCCGCTGGCCATCGTCGACGCCGAGCCCCTGCCCCGGCAGAAGGAGGTCCTCACGGAGGCGGCCCTCGCCTTCGTGGCCGAGCTGCACCGCCGGTTCACGCCGCGGCGTGACGAACTCCTCGCCCGCCGTGCGGAGCGCCGCGCCGAGATCGCCCGCACCTCCACGCTCGACTTCCTCCCGGAGACCGCCGCGATCCGCGCGGACGACTCCTGGCGGGTGGCCCCGTGCCCGCCCGCGCTGCAGGACCGCCGGGTCGAGATCACCGGCCCCACCGACCGCAAGATGACGATCAATGCCCTCAACTCCGGCGCGAAGATCTGGCTCGCCGATTTCGAGGACGCCTCCGCGCCGACCTGGGAGAACGTCGTCCTGGGCCAGATCAACCTGGCCGACACCTACACCCGCAACATCGACTTCACCGACCCGGCGTCCGGCAAGTCGTACGCCCTGCGCCCGAACGACGAGCTCGCGACCGTCGTCATGCGCCCGCGCGGCTGGCACCTGAACGAGCGTCACCTCCAGGTCGACGGCCGGCCGGTGCCCGGTGCCTTCGTCGACTTCGGCCTGTACTTCTTCCACAACGCCCAGCGCCTGCTCGACCTCGGCAAGGGCCCGTACTTCTACCTCCCGAAGACGGAGTCGCACCTCGAAGCCCGCCTGTGGAACGACGTGTTCGTCTTCGCGCAGGACTACGTCGGCATCCCGCAGGGCACCATCCGCGCCACCGTCCTGATCGAGACGATCACGGCCGCGTACGAGATGGAGGAGATCCTCTACGAACTGCGCGACCACGCCTCCGGGCTGAACGCCGGCCGCTGGGACTACCTGTTCTCCATCGTCAAGAACTTCCGTGACGGCGGCGCCAAGTTCGTCCTGCCGGACCGCAACGCGGTGACGATGACGGCCCCGTTCATGCGCGCGTACACGGAGCTGCTGGTCCGCACCTGCCACAAGCGCGGCGCGCACGCGATCGGCGGCATGGCGGCGTTCATCCCGTCCCGCCGGGACGCCGAGGTCAACAAGGTGGCCTTCGAGAAGGTCCGCGCCGACAAGGACCGTGAGGCCGGCGACGGCTTCGACGGCTCCTGGGTGGCCCACCCCGACCTGGTCCCGATCGCCATGGAGTCCTTCGACAAGGTCCTCGGCGACAAGCCGAACCAGAAGGACCGCCTGCGCGAGGACGTCCACGTCGAGGCGGCCGACCTGATCGCCGTCGACTCGCTGGACGCCAAGCCGACGTACCCGGGCCTGGTCAACGCCGTCCAGGTCGGCATCCGTTACATCGAGGCGTGGCTGCGCGGCCTCGGCGCGGTCGCCATCTTCAACCTCATGGAGGACGCGGCCACCGCCGAGATCTCCCGCTCGCAGATCTGGCAGTGGATCAACGCGGGGGTCGAGTTCGAGAACGGCGAGAAGGCCACGCCGGAGCTGGCCCGCAAGGTCGCCGCCGAGGAGCTCCGGAACATCAAGAGCGAGCTCGGCGAGGAGGCCTTCGCGGCCGGCCACTGGCAGCAGGCCCACGACCTGCTCCTGGAGGTCTCCCTCGACGAGGCCTACGCGGACTTCCTGACGCTGCCGGCCTACGAGCAGCTCAAGGGCTGAGCTACTCCTGCGCAGGCTTGTCCGAGTGGCCCAGGGACTTGCCCGGGGCCACTCGGTCGCGTACGGCCTGCTTGACCGCCGTAGGCTCGGGGAAGCCCTGCTCGCGGCGGTCCCAGACCACCTCGTCGTCCACGCGCACGACGAAGACCCCGCCCTTGCCGGGTTTCAGGGCCAGCTCGGACAGCTCCGCCTCGAAGGTGGTGAGCAGTTCCTGCGCCAGCCAGGCCGCGCGGGGCAGCCACCTGCACTGGGTGCAGTACTCGATCTCGACACGGCCACTCATCCGAGGTGCACCGACCAATCCTGTTCCGCGGCCGGCTTGCCGTGCAGGTCGGGGACCCGCTTCAGCCACTTCGGCCGGCCTTGCTGTGTCCGCGCCGCCCGCAGGGCCTCCTCGGCGGCGAGTTCCTCCCGGGTGGGGAAGTCGGTGGGGAGCCACGCGGACGACGCCCGCACGCGCGCGTGCAGGTGGGCGACGTACGACGCGCGGGCCTCGTCGGGTGTGGCGAAGCCCGTGAGCCAGGCGTCCGGCACCTCGCAGACGACCTCGCGCAGCAGCTCCCGCGTCACCCTGGGCGCCAGCTCCGCGTCCGCGGCGCGCACGTCGGGGGCGTAGTGGCCGAGGGCGTGGTGGCGGAAGTCGTAGGTCTTCTCGGGGTCCGAGCCGTCCCAGCGGTGGTGGAAGACCAGGGCCGCCCCGTGGTCGATCAGCCACAGGCGCGGCGGGACCGTGCCGAGGGTCGGCCAGATCATCAGGTTCGAGCTGTGGACCGTACGGTCGACGTTGGCGGTCAGGGCGTCCAGCCAGACGATCCGGCCCGCCTCCAGCGGGTCGACGCGGAAGGTCTCGGCGACCTCGGGGGTGAAGTCCCGCGCGCCGGGCAGGAAGTCCATGCCGAGGTTGACTCCCGCGCTGGCGGCGTGCAGGTCCCGTACCTCCTGGTGCGGCTCGTTGTCCGCGATCGCGGGATCGAAGTGGACCAGGACCAGTTCGGGGAAGCGCAGCCCCAGGGCGCGGGCCAGCTCGCCGACGATCACCTCGGCGACCAGCGCCTTGCGGCCCTGCGCGGAGCCGGTGAACTTCACGACATACGTCCCGAGGTCGTCGGCCTCGACGACGCCGGGGACGGAGCCGCCGGAGTGGAGGGGTGCGACGTAGCGGGTTGCGGTGACCTCTCTCAACATCTTCCAGAGCCCCACGGCTTGTTCACCTTACATTCCACGGCAAGCTCCCCGCTCAGCCCTGGGGAGAATCCGGGGAGTCTCGACTGGCATCCCGGTCCTCCCTCTCTCCCCAGCGGTCCGTCAATGCGGTGCGGCCGTCGCTTCCGGCCTCCGGCATGAAGTGAGCATAGTAATCAAGCGTGACGGCGGGGGACGTGCCCGAGCCAACGTGCCGACCCGCCGCGGACCCGCCGAGGCCACTGCCCGATCTTCCGCCGCGACGCGGACGGCACGATCACCCGCCTGACCGCCTCCGGCGCCTACGCCTCGCTCTGCGTGTCGCCCTCAACGCATGCAGGAGCGCGGCCGGGGCCAGTACGGCGGCCGGCCCTGCCGTGATCTCATCGCGCTCACGGACACAGCATGGGCGGGATCCATGCTGCGACCTGCGGCCACCGTCTCTTCGTAAGTCCACTCAACTCACGCTGAGGTCCGCCGGCGATCGTCTGGGCCGTGGACATACTCAATCGCGTCAACGGTGCCGCAGGCTCGGGGCAGCCAGGAGACTCCCGATAGCGGTCCGCCGAGCGATCTTGGCATGGGTCCCGCAAGATGGTGCTGGTTGCCTGGTCTGGAGGGTCGCTGGGGCAGCCGCGCCCCATGTGCGGCGGACCGCCGCTCCATTCCTTGTTCAGGGAGCACCGTATGGCTGTGATGACGCAGGAACTCGTACCGGTACTGGAGGATGCGCGCCATGCTCATGCCGTGGCCCTCGACCGGTTCCGGGCGGATGCCACGGTTACGCCGCCGGGCCCGCACCGCCAGATGCTCGAACGCCGGGCCGCCGAAGTCCAGGTCAGTGTCCAGCGCATCCAGCGCCAGGTGCGGGAGCTGCAGCCGCCGGGGGTACTGGGAACGGCGGCCAGTGTGACGCGGTTCGTCTCGCGGGGCGCGGTGCGCACGGCGACGCTGCCACTGACGATCGGGTCGGCGGCCGTGAGAGGAATGCTGCCCGGCAGACATCCGGCAGATCCGCGACAGCAGCTGAGGAACGCGGAGGACGAGTACGCGGCTGCGGCGCGGGCGCTGGCGGCGTGCCGGGCCGGGGAGGCCCTCGCCGAGCAGGTGAAGGACGACGTCATCGCCGACCTGCTCAGCGCGCTGCGCCGTCAGGACGAGGAACTGCTGCAGGAACTGGAGAGCAGCCTGGTCGAACACGCCCGCGCCATGGCGACTTCGGCCAACGGCTCCAGCCAGGGCGAAGGCCGAGGTGGCGGTGTGGCCGAAGCGGCAGCCCAGACGGTGCGGACCGTATTGGAGCGGGCGCGTGATGTCGCCCGGGGAGGCATCCGGCGCGTCAGGGAGGCGGCCGGAGGTACGGCGCGGAAGATGCCGGAGCCCGGCCCCATGGCCGAGGAGATCCTGGGGGCGGTCAGGCGGGAGGAGGACCTGCCGATTCCCGGGTTCGGCCGGCTCGGCACCGATGAGATCGAGAGGCGGCTGCGCACGCTGTCCCAGTTGGATCTGACGGTGGTCGAGGGCTATGAGCGCGCACATGCCCGCCGGAAGAGCGTCCTGAACGCCATCGAGCAGATGCGAGGGACCGAGCCGTGGACCGGCTACGACGCCATGGGCACGGTTGAGATCACCGCAAGCCTGCAGGACGCGCCCTCCGGCGTCGCCCGTCAGGTGCTCGAGTACGAACAGCGTCACCGGCAACGCCAGGAGGTCGTCTCCGCCGCCGAGTCGCGTGCCTCGGTCTGATCGAGAGCGTGCCGCGGCCCAAAACACGGGTACGCTCGCGCCGCCGCCGATTCCCGGGTGCCGGCACGCGTGGTCTGGTGCTGCGAGCGGCCGAGTGCGCCTGCGCGCCCTCACGCGTTCTGCGACGAGGAATACGGCATGGCAGGGTCACGACCCTCGCGCGTACTACGGGCGGCTGGCCCCGGTGGAGTACGAGATCCCGCACCATGCCCTGCCCAGCCGGTCTTCCGGCACGGCGTCCGCAGACCGGTACGGGGCAGCGCGTTCGTGCTGCGGACCGTGTCGTACCACCCGATCGTCCGGACCTTGGCTGCGCACGCTCCGCGCACGACCGTCGATGTCTCCCGTACCTGTCCGCAGCGCCTGTGAACACCACGCCGGGCCGGAGGGCAGGATCGATCGTATCCGCGGACCGGATCCGGCCTCACCGCGCGCAACCGACGTCCAGCACTTGATCAGTACGAATCGCATGGCAGCCCCCGCAGGCGGGCAGGACCGCAGTCGGCCACGCGGCACATACCGCCTGACTCCAAAGGGCACCGCCATAAAAGCACCGTCCGCCGCACGAGGAGTCCTCGGTGTGCGACGGCATCCCGATCTTCGATCGCGCCCGTGACGACATCGCGAAAGGCAGTGCTCGACGTCAGCGGATGACGGTCCGCGCCTGCCCGGCCCGCCGTCTCTCGTCCTCGGCCGAGGCCCGGGCGAGAAGGCTCTCTGCGTGTGCCGCGGCGTCGGCGGCGTTGCGTTGTCCCATGAGGACGCAGAGCGTGTAGGCCGCGTCGTCGAGCCGGCGGTAGCTGAGCGGGCTCGCCGGATCGACCAGCAGAGCGGCCCATGCGGATCGGTAATCGCCAAGCGCTGCGGCGACGGTCCTGACGTTGGGCATCAGCATCTTCGTGACCGCACCTCCCTGTGCCGGCAGATGGCTCGCCGCACGGCACGCCCGCCCGGAACGGGCCTGCCGAGCGACGACTTCGCGGCACGCGCCGGGCCGGGTCAGGACTCGGTGATCTCGATGTGCCGCGGCTTGGTGGCCTGCGCCTTGGGCACGGTGACGGTCAGGACACCGTCGTGCAGAGTCGCGCTGACCTCCTCGGACCTGACATCGGTGGGCAGGAGGGCCCGGTACTCGAAGCGGCCGGTGCGGCGGGTGCTGCGGCGCAGGACGCCTTCGCGCTCCTGCTCCTTGTACTCCCCGGTGATGCGCAGCTCCCGCTCGCTCATCTCGATGTCGATGTCGTCTCGCTTGATCCCGGGCACTTCCGCCTCGACCACATAGGCGTCGTCGGTCTCTCGCATGTCGGCCGCAGGAGACCAGGCCAGCGCGGCAGGAGCGGCGGCGCCTTGCAGCAGCCGGTTCATGCGCTCGAACAGCTCGTCAAACTCGGCGGTGATGGGTTCACCCCATCCGAAGGCGGGGAACGGCCTCTCCAGCATGCTGCCGTGCCGGTGTCGTACGGGCAGCGTCATCGGTTTCACCTCCGCGGGATCGGACCATGCGGGTCGCTTTCCATAGTGCGCGTCTCCGCCGGACCGGTCGACCTCACTGTGGGTCATCACCCGTTCACACTGAGGCCGGACCCTTGGACGGGGAGTGACGGCAGGCGATGTGCGGGACCGAATCTCCGGTTGGACACTGGAGTAACGAGTAAGAGCAGTGTTCGCCGGCGTACAAGATCAGGGCGCGATGGCGATGAATCACACGACACACTCGTCCGGTGGGGCGGACGTCGTCCTCACGCGTTCCGTGTTCGGCGCGCCGTGCTGGGTGAGTCTGACCAGCCGCGACCTCGATGCCACGCAGGACTTCTACGGGGCCGTACTGGGCTGGCAGTGGCGCAACGCCAGACTGGGCGACCGTTTCCGGACCGCACTGGCGGACGGGATACCCGTCGCGGGGATCGCGGGGGTGGCCACCGTGTGGCAGATGGCCGTGGCCTGGACGCCGTACTTCGCCGTGACGGACGCGGACGAGGCCGTGGCCCGCGTCCAGGAGCGCGGCGGGACCGTGGCAGTGGGGCCGCTCTCCTTCCCTCCCGGAAGAGCGGCCTTGGTCGCCGACCGCGACGGGGCCACCTTCGGGATATGGCAAGGGAAGCTCGTCACCGAGTGGGAGGCGTGGCGGCAGGCGGCATCGACGTTCATCACCCTTCACACCCGGGACGCCTTTGACGCCGCCCTGTTCTACGGTGAAATCTTCGACTGGGCCTCGGGCCTCCCCGGCTGCTGCGAGGTCGAGTACGCAGCGGACAAGGTGCTGCTGCGCAGCCGGGGTGAGATCGTGGCCCGCGTCGAGTCGGGTCCGGTGGAGACGCCGCCCGACCCTTCGGTCCGGCCGCACTGGCAGGTCCACTTCGCCGTGGCCGACGTGGGACCATGCGCCCGGGCCGCGGAGAAGTACGGCGGCAGCATCCTGAAGGAGGGCGAGCACGAGGCCGTGCTGCGCGACCCCGACGGCGCCCAGTTCACGGTGACCTCACGCCGACAGCACTGACGGCCTGCCGGACCGCCGTCTGTGAGGACGTCGGGCTACTGCCTGGGCTCCTGGTTGTTCTCGATCTGCGGGCCGACCGGATTCCGGTCCGGCCAACCGGGTCTGGTCTGCTCACACTTGGAATGAGCGATGACCGCCGCCGCAGGTCGTCGCTCCCGCCGCATCAAGAACCAGGTCGCCTTCTGGAACGGTGTGCCCATCGAAGGCGGCGGTCCCACGGCGCGTCCGCTGCGCCGGCTTCGGCGCCGATGTCCGTCCGTGGTCCCTCAGGTGGTGACGATGCAGCGCGCCGCAGCATCAGTCCCGCCCCGCCCAGCGCGACGTCCTTCAGGAAATGGATCATCTCGGCCTGCTGCTCCCGAGCGTCGCTCTCCAGCAGCAGCGCCCCCGGGCTCAGTAGCCGCCGTCTCGGTCCTCGCCCTCACCCTCGACCTTGTTGCCGTCCGCGTTGAGCACGTACCACTCGGCGCCGAAGTCGTCGAGACCCTGGCCGGTCGTGTCGCCGGGCTTCTCATCGTCCTGGTAGTAGTACAGCGGGTGGCCGTTGTAGGTGACTTGGATGTCTCCGTCGTCACGGGTGGTCGTAGCGAGCAGGTCGCCTTTGACGCCCTCTTCGGCCTTGGGCTCGCCGGACGTGGTCAGCGGAGGCCACGCTCGCGCGCAAGCGTCGTTGCAGGTCGACTCGGAAGACGTGTCGGCCTCGAACAAGTACAGGGTGCGGCCCTTGTCGTCGACCAGGATCCGGCCCAGCCCGCTCGAACGCAGGGACACGGTCGCCGGTCCTGTGGGCGTACCGGTGCCCGGTGCAGTGGTGGTGGTCGGGACCGCCGGCGGAAGGGTTGCCTCCGGTCCCCCGTCGTCGTCCCCGCAACCGTTGCAGACGACGGCGAGCAGTGCGACGGCGACCGCGGTCACCCACGGCTTGGCGATGTGATGCATCAAAGCTCCTGCGGAACGGGACAGCCTGCCCCGGCGGTGAGGCGCGGCCTGCGGCCCGTACTGACGGGCCTTCCGTATCGAGTACGGCGCAGGTCGCGGCACACCGCAATCCGAGTGACCCGTCCGAGGGCCACGCTGGGTCATGCCCGCAGCCACTGCCGACCCCCGGTGACACCGAGCGCGCTGAAACCGGGCTCGGCTCGGCAGGTCCTGCTCCCATAACCGCGGTCTGCGCCGGGAGACCCCAATTTCGACGCAGGACGTGGGGGTGCCGCGGAGGGTGAGCCGGAGCCGGCACCCCCTGCGAAACCTCGATCACACGCCGGGTTTTCCTACACGGCCTTCGGTAGTCCGCGCCTGCTCGCTGCGCGTTGCGGTCGAAGAACCCCTGGCGGGACGTCCGGCGCGGACGCCACCCGGCGCAGGTGTTCGTCACAGCCCTGCCTCGACACATCAGCCTGTGATCGTCCGGGTCGTCCGGGTCGTCCGTACGGGACGGTTGCCGCAGCCTGGTTGCGCTCGCGACGACTACTTCCTGTACGTGCCGCTGCTGCCGGAAGTTGCCACAGGCCTGCTCGAACGTCCGGCGCCGCTACCCGGACGCCCGTCCGGGGCCGGGCAGCGGTTCGAGCCTGGTCACCTCGTACTCGATCCGGACGTCGTCGGCCAGTTTCAGGGCGCCCAGAAACGCGCTGTACGGCTTGATCCCCCAGGTGGACTGGGTGACGGTCGCCCAGCCGCACACCATGCCGTCCCCGTCGCTGCCCCCGTGCACGGTCACAGGCTGGGTCCGGCCTTTGATGGTGAGCTCCCCGGTGATCTGGAACGAGTCAGGCGTTCCGGTGATTCTGGTGGAGTGGAAGGTGATGGTGGGGTGCCGCGCGGTGTGCAGCAGGGCCTCACCCTCCAGCGTCCGGTTGATTTCCGCCTTGTCGGCGTCGGTGAGGGGTTTGAGTCCGCCAGTTCCCTCCCGGACGGTCAGCGATGCCGTCTCGACCGTCACGCTCACCGACGACTTTTCGGGGTCGCTCGTGACGACCGTCGCGTTCCCCGACCATCGGGCGGCCTCGAGCGTGAGATCGTGCCCCGCCTTCCGGCCGAGCCCGGCGCGGCTGGTCTTGACCAGCAGGCGGCCGGCCGGAGCTCCGAAACCATACGTTCCATCACTCACTGCCACATATCTGACTTTACGTGATGATTGTGCTGGAGGGGGAGGTGCCGGGATGCGCGGGCACGGCTGGATCCTGACCGACCGGCGGGACGATGCGCCCGTGGGCCCGCTGCTGGAGCGCATGGCCGAGGCAGGGGTGCACACCATCGTCACCGATCCGGAAGGACGACTGCTGGGGCTGACGGACGGCACCTCCGGCGAGCAGGCCCTTCAAGAGCGCCACGACGAATCGGATGACCGGCTGGGGCTGCTGACGCTGCCGGTGATCGAGGATCCGGCGCTAAACCGCAGGTGCCGTGTTCACGTCGGAGCTGCGGATGGCCCGCACCCTGCCGCGCATCACCGGCTACCGACGGGTGCCGATGGCGCTGCTCGCGGCCTACTGGCCGACGGACGACCTCGGCATGGTCATCGACGTGGGCGACCCCGACGCCCTGGCCGATGACCGCCACGCACCAGTCCCCGCCGGGGTGCACGCCCTCGCCGAGGGTGAGGTGCTGGTGCCACAGGCGGACGAGCCCAGCCAGTGGCAGCCCGGTGCCGCGGTTCCCGTGCCCGTCGTCCGGCGCCGAAGGGAGGGCCCGTTCGTTCCGGTGTTCACCTCCGAGGCAGCGATGGCGGCCGCGCTGTCGTACACGACGCCCTGCGAGCGGGTATGGCTGGGTGTCCTCGCCGCTGTGCGGCCGGGCGACGTGTCGTCGGCGTCGATCAGCACGCGCCCGCACCGTCGCGTCTCCGTGCCTCCCGTTGCCCAGGCCCGGATGTCCTTACCTCTGCAGGCTCCTGCGACGGCGGCGCACCGCCCCGCTCAGCATCATGGCCAGACCCAGGCCGGTGAAGGCGGCCTGGATGCTCCGCGCCGACGGACGAACCGGCCTGGTGACCGGTGTGTCCGTACGTGCCGGACACCTTCCGGTGGCAAGCGGAACGCTCTTGTGCGGGCCGCGGTCACGAAGGCGTGCGGCTACCGCGACGAAGCCGCTGGCGTGATCAATACACCTAGAGCCCCTGGAGCCGACGGCGGCCGTGGGTTCGTCGGCCGCGGAGACCGGCTGGGGAGGCGTCACCGGCAAACCGGGCCGGCGAGCCTTTGACCCGGCCCGGTTTGCCGGTGCGGGGCCGTGTGGCTGCATCGGGTCGGGTTGGCATGGCCCGAGCGGGCCGTCAGGTGACCGGTACGACGGCGACCGGGCAGTGTGCGTGGTGCAGCACCGCGTGCACGACGGAGCCCAGGCGCAGTCCCAGACGTTCGGCAGGGGGGTGGCGCGGCACCACGAGCAAGCCGGCGCCGGACGAGGCATCCACGAGCGCGGCCGCCGCTCGGCCGCTGATCACTTCCGTGTCCACGTGCACTCGGGGATACTCCGCGATCGGCCGGGCCGCGTGGTTCAGCACTTGTGCGTGCAGGCGCTGCTCCTCGGCCATGTCGATCTGGGGCGCGAGGACGCCGGGGTGGAGGGTCGGCGTCCAGGCGTGGATCAGGCGCACCGGCACGTTGTGGACATCCGCCTCGCCCAGGGCGAACCGTACGGCGCCGGTGTCCCGCTCGTCGCGCACGCCGACCACGATCGGCCCCTGGAACGGTCCGCCGACAGCGCTTCGTACCACCACGACCGAACGGGTCGCATGGGCTGCCACTCTTCGGCTGACGGAGCCCAGCAGCAGGCCCGCGAAGCCGCCGTGCCCGCGGGTGCCGAGCACCACGATCGCGGCGTCCTCGGCCGCGTCCAGTATCGCCGCGGCCGGCGAACCTTGGACCACGGTGGCGTTCACCACCATGCTGGGACGCTGCTGCGCCAATTGGTGCACGGCGTTGTGGAGCATGGTGTCGGCCTCCTTGACGGCTTGATCGGCGGCCTCGGTCAGGCCGCCGGCGCCCAGCAGCCTGAGCGCGCCGACATCCACCACGTGCAGGAGCTTCAGATCCCATCCGTGCCGTTCGGCCTCGGCTGCCGCCCAGTCCGCCGCCGGCCGGGCCTGCTGTGAGGCATCGACTCCGACCAGTACGACGCCGGCGGTGCTGTCACTGATCACCACCATTGCTCCATTCCCGACTCCCCATACCCGCGCGGTCCGCTTGACGGACAGCCGGTCGAAAACCCTGTGTGCTTGTCGAAGAGGCACAACTGGGGCGGCAGCCTCATCGGCCGGGCACGATGGTCACCAGGCAGCATCGGGTCCGCTCGCCCACGACCGGACCGGTCAGCCCCGCGGACGGTTCGTCCGCCTTCGCAGCAGGCTGAAGCCGATCAGCAGCGTTACGAGCCAGGCAGTCGCGAAGGGCCAGATGACGGTGGCCCCCAATGCCGCCGGTGCGGCGATGAGCAGGCACAGAGAGAACACGGCGAGCACGAGCAAGCCGCGCGGTCGGCGGATCTCCTCCCAGAGGCGGCGGTGCCGAGCAGTGAGGTGCATGGTGCGCAGGCTGCGGTCCAATACCTCGTCGTCCCTCTTCAGCGCGGCTTCGATCTCCGCGAGAGTCCGTTCCTCGCGGCGGGAAAGTTCAGCGTCACCCATCGCTGACACCTCCGCTTGCCACCGTGTACGGCATCAGCTGCTGCTCAGAATGCCTCTCGGGTAGCCCTGCCCGGCCGGCGGTAAACCTCGTGATCGAACCCGTTCGTCGTCGTCATGCCGAACGGTGTCCCGGGCGGATGTTCAATCTCCACCTGGGACGCGGCCCGGGTGCGTCGTCCGGCTCTTGGCCTTCGGTGGAGATCTGCGTGGCGACCATGCCTGTGGTCCGGCGGTACCGCGGCCCGTGGGCGGCCACATCGACTTGACTGGTGCGGTGACCGGAAAGGTCCACAGGGTTCAGCACGGCTCGGCGCCGCCCGGGCGATCGTGCCGCGCTCGCGCACCCGCCGCACCGTGTCAGTCGCGCTGCCCGCCGAGCAGCAGCGGCGCCACCGACCGCGCGAACTCCTCGAATCGACGCGGCTCACGGCCGGTCAGCTCCCGTACGGTGCCGGTGGTGGACGCGTTCACTCCCGCCCGCAACGCGCCGAAGACGGCAACCACCTGCTCCGCCAGCCAGAGGGGCAGGCCCGCCTGGGCCAGCCCGGCAAGGGCCACCTCGTCCGGTACGTCCACGTACTCCACGGATCGGCCCAGGACGCCCGACAGGCGCCGCGCGACATCGGCGTAGCTGATCGCCTCCGGGCCGGTGAGCTCGTACGTACGGCCGGTGTGCCCTGCGGTGGTCGCCACCACGGCGGCGCTCGAGGCGACGTCGCGCGGATCGACCATCGCGATCGGGGCGTCCCCGGCCGGAAGGAAAAAGCGACCGGTCTGTGCGATGGTCGCGGCCGAACCGATGAGGTTCGACATCAGGTGGCCGGCCCGCAGCGCCACTCCCGGGATCCCCGAGCCACGCAGATGCTCCTCGATCCGGGCGTGCTGGTCGAAGAAGACCAGCGGCGAACCGACCTGCGCCCCGACCGTCGACAGGAAGACCACCTGCGCCACCCCCGCGGCCGCCGACGCGTCGATCGCCCCCGTCCCGTACTCGACCTGCCGCGGGTCGTTCGGGCAGATCAGGATCACCCGGTCGACGTCTTCGAGTGCGCGCCGGATCGTCGACGGCTCACCGAAATCCCCCACGGCCAGCTCGGTCTCACCGCCGAGCAGGGCGGCCGCCCGGCCCGGATCCCTGACGAAAGCGCGCACGCGAACGCCGAGATCGCGCAGCTCCGTGACGACCCTCGAACCGACATTCCCTGTCGCCCCGGTCACCAGCGCCGTCATTACGTCGTTCACTCCCAGGATCGGCGATCAACCCTCGACATGGCCGATCGGTGACGAGAAGTCGTCGTGACGTACTGGCGCGGGTAACGACCCAGCGCCTTTCTCCCAGCCTCTCGCGCAGGCCACGGCAGCGCCACCGCGCCGTCGCCGCCCCGATACGCGTCATTTACGCGTCATTCTGAAGCGCGCTTACGCCGGTGTCGCTCGGTGAGCCATGACACGGTGAAGAACACGGGCAGGGCGATCGCCACCAGCAGCGCGGAGCCGGTGAACGCGCTTGTCAGAAAGCGGCCCGCCACGCGCGCCACCCCGTGGTAGTAGCCGACCACCACGGCCATCAGCAGCACGTATCCCCCGAGGGCGGTGCCGAGCACCTGGCGGATCAGGCCGGGCCACCCTGGTCCTGGCGCGCTGGGCGCGAGTTGTTTCGCGAGTAGGCGCTCCGGCTTGTCGGCCGCCTTGCCCGGTCCGGGGCGCTGTCGGTGAAGGAGCCGCAGGCCAACGGCGAGGTACCCCATGACCAGCAGATAGCCGGTCAGCATGATCCCGATGTTCAGAGGC
This sequence comes from Streptomyces sp. UG1, assembly GCF_049974585.1. NCBI lineage: Bacteria > Bacillati > Actinomycetota > Actinomycetes > Kitasatosporales > Streptomycetaceae > Streptomyces > Streptomyces sp. UG1. The sequence continues at coordinate 101,888 of NZ_JBNGGG010000021.1, forward strand.
AGGGGGAGCACGGCAGGGCCTAGGTCCGACGGAACGCCGTCATGATGCGTCCCGGAGCAGGAAGTGCCAGCCGCGGACGAAGGTGTGCCAGCCGAACCACAGCCACAGCGCGAACAGGGCCCATCGCCCGAACGGGTAGCGCATCACCGCGCGCAGGGCATCGCTGAGGGTGGGGAAGCCGTCGCCTGTCCGGACGAGGGCCAGGCCCTCCCAGGCGAACAGGGCGCCGAACAGCACCGCCCAGACGAGATAGCCGATCACTGGATGCTCCGTCACCGCGACCTCCACTCTCGTGCCGTGTGCGTCGGCCGGCCGCCACAGGACAGCCGGGGCAATCATGCGTCACGACGTGGTCGAAGCTTCGGATACACGGACGGTTTCGACGGCTTGTCGTACGACCTGATCGGAGCCCGGCGTCGACGAGATCACGATGGGCGTGCCTGGATGAGTCGCGTTCGGGAGCACAATGGAAGGGGTGGGTGGAACGTATGTACGGCAACCCCTTGGCGGTGGAGAACGCGGCGGCCGCAGTGGACGCGCAAGGCGTCGTGGCGGCGTGGAGCCGGGGTGCCCGACTGCTTCTCGGATATGTGCCGGGTGAGGTGATCGGGCGTCCGGCGTTTGATCTTCTTGCCGCTCGTCTTCCGAAGTCGGCCTGGCGGAGCCTGTCACAGCAGGAGGCGTGGACCGGGCGGATCGTGCTGCGCGCTCGGGACGGCCATCGGGTGGAGGCCGATGTGCGGGCCTACCCGCTGGTGGGTGCCGATGACCACGTCGTGTGGTTCGTTCACGCCGTACGGCAGGAGGCCGACGGTGCGGATCTGGCCCTGCAGCGCCGTTTGCTTCTGTATCACCGGCCCGCGCAGCCGGCCGTGGAGACGGCGATGCGCTACCTGCCGGCCGATCCGCAGGCCGGTGTGGGCGGCGACTGGTTCGATGTCATCCCGCTCTCCGGCGCCCGGGTGGCTCTGGTCGTCGGCGACGTCGTCGGCCACGGCATCAACGCCTCCGCCACCATGGGCCAGCTGCGCAGCGCGATGCGCACCCTGGCCGATGTCGACCTTCCTCCCGATGAACTGCTGACCCAGCTCGACGACCTGATCCTCGAAGAGATCGAAGAGGGCATCGAATCCGCCGGGGAGGTCGGCGCGACGTGCCTGTATGCGGTCTATGACCCGGTGTCGCGCCACTGCACCCTGGCCAGCGCCGGTCACCCCGCCCCGGTCGCCGTCATGCCGGACGGCTCCGTCGAATTCCTCCCCGTTGTCCCAGGTCCCCCACTCGGGGTGGGTGGCCTTCCGTTCGAGGCCACCGACGTCCGCCTGCCCAAAGGCAGCCTGCTCGTGCTGTACACGGACGGACTGATCGAAGCCCATGACCGGGACATCGATACCGGAATGCAGGAACTCCTGCACGCCCTGACCGTCCCCACCCCCTCGCTGGAAGCCACCTGCGACAACCTCATCAGCGCACTCCTGCCCGAGCACCCGGACGACGACGTCGCCCTGCTCGTGGCCCGCACCCACGCCCTGGGCCCCTCCCACGTGGCCACCTGGGACCTGCCCGCGGCGCCCGTCATCGTCGCCGACGCGCGCCGGCGGGCCGCCGACCAGCTCACCGCCTGGGGGCTGCAGGACATCGCCCCGACCACCGAGCTGATCGTCAGCGAGCTGGTCACCAACGCCATCCGGCACGCCCGAGCCCCCATCCATCTGCGGCTCATCCGCAACACTGCTCTGATCTGCGAGGTCTCCGACGCCAGCAGCACCGCTCCACATCCGCGCCGCGCCCGTGCCCTCGACGAGGGCGGCCGTGGCCTGTTCCTGGTCGGCCAGCTCGCCGAGCGCTGGGGCACCCGTCACACGCCGACGGGAAAGACCATCTGGGCGGAGCAGCCCCGGCCGCTGCCTCGCCCGCGGCCCCGGCGCCTGCCCACCGGGAGATCACATGCGGCGGATCACGTCGTGGGGCCACGCAACGACCAGCGTGAATCCCCCACATGGCCGACGGGGGGATTCCGCCCGGGGATCACAGCCGCGGGCTAGCAGCCCGACCGAGCAGGCGAGCTGATCGACATGGTGTCGCGTGTGAGCTCGCCCCCAGCCGCGCCTCGGCCCTCGCGGCCCTGGAAGCGCCGGACGAAGCCATATGGCGGGTGTGCCGTTTCGCCGCATCGCGCGTGGTGGGAGCAATGCTGCGGATCAAGGGTGCCGCCCGGCTCGGGCGGTCCGGTCAGTTCGAAGGAGGAGGACTGCGATGAAGGCGCGGGACATCATGCACACGGGCGTGGAATGCATCCCTGCCCACGAGACCCTGGACCGGGCGGCGCAGCGGATGCGCGAACTCGACGTAGGCGTGCTGCCCATCTGTGGCGAGGGTGACATGCTCACCGGCATGATCACCGATCGCGACATCGTGCTCAAGTGCGTCGCCTCCGGGCACGACCCGTCCAAGGTCACCGCGGGAGAACTGGCCGAGGGCGCCCCGAAGTGGATCGACGCCGATGCCGACGTCCTCGAGGTTCTCGACACGATGGAACAGAACCGGGTCAAACGGCTTCCCGTGATCGACGTGAAGAACGACAAGAGGCTGGTCGGCATGATCAGCGAGTCCGACCTCGCCCGGAATGTCTCCGACGAGCAGATCGCCGAGTTCGTCTCCAAGGTCTTCACCCCTCACTGAGCCCAGCAGGGCAGGCGATCGACCACCAGGAGCGCAACGGCGCGCGCCAAACCGAAGTCACTCAGCGTGCCTGGAGCAACGGTGATTGCGCTCATCACCGTCGCCCGCGACGACGCTCCCGGGGAGAATCTGGGGAGGATCGAGCGGCACGGAGCCGCCGGACCGCAGCGGGGTCACGTATCGGACGGCGGGCACTTCGCGCAGCACACCGGCCAGGGTGATTCAGATCATGTACTGGCCAGCGGGTTCTTCAGCGGGCGGTAGCGGGCGTCGGCGCCGTCGGCGTTCGTCCAGCGCAGGAGCAGGTTGGTCTTGCCGGGCAGGGTGGGCGCGGTGAGCAGGCCGGCGATCTCGGGGAGGTCGTGGCGGGCGAGTTCCCGGCGTAGGGCGGGCCAGGGGTCCAGGGGCGGGTGGCGTTCGGCCAGCGCGCCGGCGATCTCGACGAGGTGGTTGACGACCAGGCAGTACACCAGCCGCTCCCAGCCCGCCGCCCGCGACACCTCCGGCAGCAGCTTCACGCCTTCGGCGTCCCGGAACAGGGCCTGCACCGGCATGCCGTCGGTGTCGACGGCGACCAGCGTGTTCTGCAGATGCGCCTCCAGTACGACGCCGTGGTCGGCGAAGGCCGCGAGGGCGGGCGGGACGACCTGGGCCAGATACGCCTCCCACCAGGCCGCCGGGTCCCGGGCGCCGTCGAGCGGGCTGCCGTCGAAGCCCTCGACGAGCCCGGCGGCGAGCAGCGGCGTCGCGCCCGGCAGCACGCTGCCTCGCAGCCCGTCGCGGACCAGGACCGCGAGTTCTTCGAAGGCGAAGCCGGCGGTGCGGTAGCCGCGGTCGCCGAGCCAGGCGGCGGGGCCGTCCAGCGCGGCGAAGGCGGTGGCCGTCGCCTGGTCGGTGCGGCGCAGTTTCAGCAGGTCGTGGCGCCACAGCCGGCGGATGTCGTTGGTGATGCGCACGTCCAGGCTGAACTTGAGGAACAGGTCGTGGCCAGGGGCGTACACGGTGCGGATCGCGGCCGTGGGCCAGGTGTCGAAGCCGGTCGTGCCCAGCCGGATCAGCCGGCCGTCGGCGTAGGCCGGCGTGAGATCGACGAGGTCGAGCTGCCAGGGGTGCGCGGGCAGCAGCCGGTAGCCGGGCGGGGCCTCGCCGAGGGCGTCCAGGGCGGCGGTGTCGCCCTCCTCGACGACCGTGTCCTCGCGCACGCCGAGCAGCGTCAGCGGGAAGCGGGCGTGCGCCTCGGGGGCGTACGGCAGCCAGGCGGCGACCGGGCCGCCGCCGCGTGCCTTGGGGGCGGGGTGGTAGGGGTGGCCGGTCAGGAGGGACTGCTCGGAGCGCAGGTAGAGGTCGTCCGGCGGCGTCGCACGCGCGCGTGCCGTGAGCAGCGCGGCCACCGCGTCCCGGCTGTCGATCATCTCGGCGGGCAGCTCGTGGTTGGACAGACCGGTGTGTCGGCGCAGCTCGTCGGCGACCAGCTTGACCAGCTCGGTATGCCCGATGCGCTGCCAGGCGCCGGACACCCGCACCTCGGGTTCGGCGGGCCGCCGCCCGCCGCGGACGCGCAGCAGCCGGCCCGTGCCGGGCAGCCGGTACACCCGCCGCTCGCCGGACCCCGCGCGTGGACCGGCCCCTCCGTGCGGACCGGCCCCTCCGTCCGGTCCGGCCCCTCCGTGCGGTCCCGCCCCTCCGTCCGGTCCAGACTCACCGTCCGGTCCAGACCCACCCGGCGCCGCGGAGCCACCCTGCGCCCCGGAACCACCGCGTGGCCCGGCTCCACCATGCGCCCCGGACCCACCCTGCGACCCGGACCCACCGCGCGCCCCGGACCCACCCTCCAGCTCGGCCACCTCGCGCAGCAGGCAGTTGAGCAGGGGCGCGATCGCGCGGGCGTCGGCGCGTTCGGCGGCGTCCGCCGCGGGCGGAGGGTTGAGGTGCACGCGATCCACTCGTTCTCTACGGTCCGTTGCGGTGGGAAGACGATCAGTATGTCTGTCGTCGGTGCCTGCCCGACGCCCTACTCGTACCCGAGGAGCCCGCCCGTGCACCGTCTCCCCAGCGCCGAGGCCGAGGTCGCCGCAGAACTGGCCGATGTCCGCCCCGGGCTCGCGTCGCGGTACGCGGCCGAGCTCCCCGGGGCCCGCGCGGCCGTGCTGACCCGGCTGTGGCGTGCGCTCGCCCATGAGCCGCTGCCCTGGGTGGCCCGCCGCGAGCCCGCCCGGGAGGGCCTGACCCTGCGCCTTTCGGACGGCCGCCGGCTGCGCGGCCCGCGCGCCGATCCGTACGCCACCGCCGCATACGTCACCGCCGTACGCCTCGACGGGACGCCGTACGACGATCCGGCCCGGCTGATGACCGCGCTCGCCGTACCGCACGGCACCTCCTTCGCCGCCGAACTCGGCCACAGTGTCGCCTCGTTGGCGCTGTCGCGGGCCGGGCAGGCGGGTCACTCGAAGGAGTGGCCGGGGCGTGACTGGGAGTGGGAGCAGCGGGTGGTGGACGGGCATCCGTTCCACCCCAACTGCCGTTCCCGGCCGGGGTTCTCGGTCGCCGAGCAGTTGGCGTACGGGCCCGAGCACCGGCCGGTGGTGACGCTGGGGCTGGTGCCGGTGCGGTCGGACGAGTGCCTGCTGACGGGTGCGTGGCCGGAGGGGATGCGGGACGGGCCGCGGCTGTTGATCCCGGTGCACCCGTGGCAGGCCGAGCATGTGCTCAAGCGCCCCCGCGATCCCCACGCCGGCGGGCTCGCCGCGCATCCGCTGATGTCCCTGCGCACGCTCGCCGTGCCCGAAGGACCCCACGTCAAGACGGCGTTGAGCGCCCGGCTGACGTCCTCGGTGCGGGACATCTCGACGTACTCGATCGGCCTGTCGGCCACGCTGTCGGACTTCGCGGAGACGCTGGCGGCCCGCATGGACGGGCTGCTGCACGTCACGCGCACGCTGGGCGCCGCGACGGCGAACTCCCCGGATCTGGCGGCGGTGGTGCGCCAGTCGCCGTGGGCGTACGCGGGGCCCGGCGAGCGGGTCGTGCCGGTGGCCGCGCTGGCCACCACCGGGCTGCCCCGGTCCCCGGCGTGGCTGGCCGACTTCGCACGGCTCGCGCTCACCGTGGGGCTGCGGCTGCTGGAGCTGGGCGTGGCGCTGGAGGCGCACGGCCAGAACCTGCTCGTGGTGCTGTCGGCCGACGGCTCCCCGGTGCGGCTGGTCTACCGCGACCTCGCCGACGTCCGGGTGAGTCCGGCGCGGCTGGCCCGGCACGGCGTCCCGCTGCCGGAGCTGACCGGCCGGGTCGTCACGGACGAGGTGACGGTCCTGCGCCGCAAGCTGTTCGGCTCGCTGGTGGCCGGCGCGCTCGCGGGTACGGCGGGCTCGGGTACGGCGTTGCGCGGGGCGCTGGAGGCGGTCGTACGGGAGCTGCCGGGCACCGTGGATCTGGCCGCGCTGCGCCGGGAGCCGCTGCCGACGAAGGCGCTGTCGCTGATGCGGCTGTCGCCGGGGACGCCCGGGGACCAGTGGGCCGAGTTGCCCAATCCGCTGGTCACCGAGGTGTTCTGACGGATCGCCCAGCGGGTGTTCCGGCTCGTTTTGGAGCGGGGCACCTCTGATCAATAAGATCCGCCGATGATCAGAACACAACGGCTGGCGGCCGGGGTCTGTGCCCTGCTCGCCGCGCTCACGGCCGGGTTGGTCTTCCCGGCCGGAGCGAGCGCCGACGAGACCACCGCCACCGCTGCGAAGGTCGATCTCGTGATCGACGTCAGCGGCTCGATGCGGGCGAAGGACATCGACGGCCAGTCGCGGATGGCCGCGGCGAAACAGGCCTTCAACGAGGTGCTGGACGCGACACCGGAGGAGGTCCAGCTCGGCATCCGCACGCTGGGCGCCAACTACCCGGGCGACGACCGCAAAACGGGCTGCAAGGACACCGCGCAGCTCTACCCGGTCGGCCCGCTGGACCGCACCGAGGCGAAGGCGGCGGTGGCGACCCTGGCGCCCACCGGCTGGACGCCGATCGGCCCCGCGCTGCTGAAGGCGGCCGACGACCTGGACGGCGGCGAGGGCTCCAAGCGCATCGTGCTGATCAGCGACGGCGAGGACACCTGCGCCCCGCTCGACCCGTGCGAGGTGGCCCGGGAGATAGCCGCCAAGGGCATCGGCCTGACCATCGACACGCTGGGCCTGGTCCCGAACACCAAGCTGCGCCGGCAGCTCAGTTGCATCGCCGAGGCGACCGGCGGCACGTTCACCTCGGTCCAGCACACCGACGAACTCGCCGACAAGGTCAACCAGTTGGTGGACCGGGCGGCCGATCCGGTGGTGACGCCGGTCGCGACGACGGGCGCCGACCGGTGCGCGAAGGCGCCCACGCTGGAGTCCGGCCTGTACACGGACCGGGAGGAGTTCGGACAGCAGCGCTGGTACCGCGTGCAGGTGCCCGACGGCCGGGAGCTGCGCGCCTCGGTGAGCGTCGCGGCCGACCGCGCGGTGAGCCCGTCGTACGGGGTGCTGCTGCGCGCGGTGACCGAGCGCGGCCGGGAGATCGTGCGCGGCGAGGCGGCGGGCAACGGCCGTACCGATGTGGTCTCGACGGGCCTGCGCTATCCGAAGGCCGAGTCGGAGGACGCGGACGGGGAGACCGCGCCCGAGACGGTCTGTCTGCAGGTCACCCACTCCTTCGCACCGGCCGGTGGCGTCAAGACCACCCCCGGGCTGCCGCTGGAGATAACGATCGACGTCGTGGACGGGCCCGGCGGATCGAGTGACGTGGCCGCGTTCGGCCTCGGGCGCGGCTGGTGGCTGCTCGGCGCGCTGATCCTCACCGGCTTCCTCGCCGGTCTCGTCTGGGGCTGGCTGTCGCGCTGGCGGGTCGCGGTCTGGAGGACCAACTGATGTGGATCACACGTGTGTTGAGCGCTTCCCTGCTCATGTTCGGACTGGCGGCCGCCCCGGCGGTGGCCGACTCCTCGCCGTCGCCGAGCGCGTCTGAGGAGGGCGGCGCGCCGACCGAGGCGGGCACCTCCTTCCGTACGGCGACCGAGGTCGAGCAGGGGCAGACAGCCACCGCGGGCGCCTCCACGGGCGACTACCTGTACTGGTCGTTCCCCGCGGACGCCGGCCAACGACCCACCGTGAAGGCGACGGTGAAGCTGCCGGACACGCATGCCGCCGAGACCTGGCAGATCGATGTATACGACGGCCTGCGGCGCCGCCAGTCCTGCCAGTACGGGGCCCAGACGCGCACCGTCGCGGCGGGCGCCGCCTCCGTGGAGCTGAGCTGCGTGCTGCGCACCGTCCGCGCCTGGTCGGAGCAATGGGCCAATGATCCGCTGCCGGGCACGTACTACATCCGGCTGACGGCCGTGGCCGTGCCCGCCTCCGACCTCGGTCTGCCGGTGGACACATCGGTGCGCGTCGACTCGAAGGACATCGGCGGTTCGGCGGCGGTCGACGGCTCGCTGGCCGAGCCGCTGGTGCCGGGTGTCGCGGTCAAGCCGAAGCAGGACGAGGAGGGTTCGCAGGCCTCGGCGGTGCTGTCCAGCATCGAGCCCGAGGACGGCTGGGCCTCCGGCTGGTGGTCCGACCGGTGGGTGTGGACGGCGATCGGCGGCGTGCTGGCCGCGCTCGCCGGCATCGGCGGGTACGCGCTGACGCGCGGGCCGGGACGGCCGTCCCGGGTGCCGCCGACAGCCTGACGGAAAACATCAAGCCTGACGGAACATCAAAAGGGGCCCGCCGTTCTCCAGGACGGCGGGCCCCTTCGCCGTGGCGTGGTCACCCCTCGCGCAGCACCTTGGCCAGGGTTCCGTCCCCGCTGACCTCGATACGGCCGTCCCGTACGGCATCCGCCACGCTCAGCTCCCCGCGCGCCACCGCCTCGCCCGTCCCGGAGTCGAGGACCAGCCGCGCATCGGGCTCCCCGGGAGCGGGCCCGTCCCCGTAGACCGGCCCGTCCTCGGCGCCGACGTAGAGGTGGAAGTCCCCTTCCTCCAGCCGGACTTCGACCAGCCCCTCCCCCTCCAGCGCGCGCAGCAGCGGCAGCGCGAACCAGTGCGCGCGCACCGCGTCGGTGGGCCGCCGCTCGCCGAGCTCGGCCTGTCCCCACTCCCCCAGCGCCTGGAGCACGGGCAGCAACCCGCGCCCGCGCGGCGTGAGTTCGTAGACGTACGCCGCGCCGGGCGGCGGCAGCCTGCGCCGCGTGCCGATGCCGTCCCGCTCCATGTCCTTCAGCCGGGAGGCGAGCACATCCGTGCTGACGCCGGGCAGGTCGGCGTGCAGGTCGGTGTAGCGCCGCGGGCCGGCCAGCAGCTCCCGGACGATCAGCAGGGTCCAGCGGTCGCCGACGACGTCGAGCGCGCGGGCGGCGGAACAGTACTGGTCGTAGCTTCGGCGAGGTGACATGCGACGCAGTCTAGACGTGTTGTTGGACTTTCCAAGCTCGAACTTGGTAAAACCAAGCATCACACGAAACCGGAGGAGCGAGCGCGCATGGAGTTCCGGCAGTCGAGCAAGCTGAGCGAGGTCTGCTACGAGATCCGCGGCCCGGTGATCGAACACGCGAACGCGCTGGAGGAGGCGGGCCACAGTGTGCTGCGCCTGAACACCGGCAACCCCGCGCTCTTCGGTTTCGAGGCGCCGGAGGAGATCCTCCAGGACATGATCCGGATGCTGCCCCAGGCACACGGCTACACCGACTCGCGCGGCATCCTCTCCGCCCGCCGGGCCGTTGCCCAGCGCTACCAGACGCTCGGCCTGGAGGTCGGCGTCGACGACGTCTTCCTCGGCAACGGCGTGTCCGAGCTGGTCTCCATGGCCGTACAGGCCCTGGTCGAGGACGGCGACGAAATCCTCATCCCCGCCCCGGACTTCCCCCTGTGGACGGCCGTGACGACCCTCGCCGGCGGCAAGGCGGTCCACTACCTCTGCGACGAGCAGGCCGACTGGTACCCGGACCTGGACGACATGGCGTCGAAGATCACCGACCGCACCCGGGCCGTGGTCATCATCAACCCCAACAACCCCACCGGCGCGGTCTACCCCAAGGAGATCCTCGAGGGCATCCTCGACCTCGCCCGCCGGCACGGCCTGATGGTCTTCGCCGACGAGATCTACGACCAGATCCTCTACGACGACGCCGTGCACCACTCGGTCGCGACCCTCGCCCCCGACCTGGTGGTCCTCACCTTCTGCGGGCTGTCGAAGACGTACCGGGTGGCGGGCTTCCGCTCCGGCTGGCTGGTGGTCACCGGCCCGAGGCAGCACGCGAAGGACTATCTGGAGGGCCTGACGATGCTGGCCTCCATGCGGCTGTGCGCCAACGCGCCCGCCCAGTACGCCATCCAGGCGGCGCTCGGCGGCCGCCAGTCGATCCGGGAGCTGACCACCACCGGCGGCCGCCTGCACGAACAGCGCAACGTCGCCTGGGAGAAGCTCAACGAGATCCCGGGCGTGTCCTGTGTGAAGCCGAAGGGCGCGCTGTACGCGTTCCCGCGCATCGACCCCAAGGTCCACAAGATCCACGACGACGAGAAGTTCGTCCTGGACCTGCTGCTGCGGGAGAAGATCCAGGTCGTCCAGGGCACGGGCTTCAACTGGCCGACCCCCGACCACTTCCGGATCCTGACGCTGCCGTACGCGGAGGACCTGGAGGCGGCGATCGGGCGGATCGGGCGGTTCTTGAGCGGGTATCGGCAGTAGCGGGGGCAGGGCACGACTCAGCGCGGGTCCTGGTCGCTCAGCTGGGCTTCGGTGCGGGTTCCCGGATCTGGCGGCCCGTGGCCGCCCGGGCGAGGACGATCTCGGGAAGGCTGACGGGTCGGGTAGACGCTGTGGACCGGAGATCTGTTACGGAGGCCCAACAGGCGTTGCCAACGGGTCTCGATGTCGATGTGCTCGGGGTCGAAGGGCGAGGCAATCCGGTCGGCGTCCTCGTCAGTGTCCCCCCCGTCGCCTCTTGGTACCGCTCGTACACAGACCGCCGGTCCCGTGTGCGCCCCTGTCTGCTGTCCTCCAGCGCGGCCATGTCGTGTCGTGCCTGGTTCATCCGCCGGTCCTGGTCGTCTCTCACCCTTCCGGCCGTGATCCCGCGGTGACGGCCGAGCGGTCGGAACAGTGGGCCCGGTTGTCGGGGGTCGAGCCGCCGACGAGAAGCTCCTTGGCTCGTGCAGGGCGTCTCGGAGCGGCGGGCAGACAACGGCGACGCTCGCCAGCCCCGCGGCCGCCAGCAGATCCGCCGACAGCTCGAACGGCTGTTGGAAATCGGACAGATGCGGAACGTGGAGATCCGGGTACTCCCCATGGATCGCGAGGACAACGCCGGTCTTGGCGGGCCCTTCCACCTACTGCGGCTGAAGGAGGGCACCAAGGCATGAAGCCCTCGGTCGGTCACGGCTTCGAGTTGAAGTGGATCAAGAGCAGCTATTGCCCCTCCTGCCACGTCGCCCCACGACGATGTCCCGTTTCCACGCCCGGTTCCCCGTCCCGTGCGGGCAGTCGCGGTTGTAGCAGCGCCAGTACCACTGGCCCGGCCGGCCGCGCCGGATCTCCACGTCGTCGCGGTGGCAGGCAGGGCAGGTGGGCGGCCGGGAGAACTCGTCCGCGTGCTCCTGTTCCAGGATCTTGCGGGCGAAGTGGCTCCCGTTCATCGTGATCATGATTTCCCGGGTCCAGCTCTGGGACAGCGCGTTGAGACTGCCGATCATCACCGTGCGCTCGTCCACGACGACGATCTTCTGGTGCATCATGTGCATGCGGACGACCGTGTGGGCGACCTCTTTGAGCTCGTCGACCAGTTCCGGGCTCTTGCTCTGCAGGTCGTCGTACGGATCCCGCACGAACACGGTGACGCGAACTCCGCGTTGTCTCGCCGCGTACAGGACGGGCAGCAGGCGACGGACGCGCTTCTTCACCCACGGGGCCCACAGCCAGACCGAGGACCGGGCCGCGCCCAGCACTCGTACGAAGGTCTCGTAGAAGTCACGTTCGTCGTCAACCTCCGTGATCTCCACGTGCCGGGAGAGCACGTCGGCCAGGCGGGAGCCGAACGGGCCGAGCAGGTCCGCCGCACCGGTGGCCGAGTGCGGAGCGAGGAGTGCTGTCGCCCGGACGGTGCGCAGACGCTTCCCGTCCAGCATTCCGGCAACGGCGCCCAGGGCGAGCTCCGGGCGGCGTCCGCACTCCATGATGCGTTCACGGCTGCCGACGATGTAGAGGCGGTGCTGAACGCGGGTGACCGCCACGTTCAGCAGCCGCACGCCCTTGCGCTGCCAGCGTCCGGCGTTCTCCGAGCGCGAGGCCTGGCCCATCCACATGGCCCGGCCCGCCTGCGACTCGACCGTGTCGAAGACGACGACGGGGAACTCCCGGCCCTGGAAGCGATGCGCCGTGCCGACCTCCGCGAGCGGCACACCGCTGCGGCCCTCGACGCCTTCCACGTCGCGCAGGGCCTCCAGCGTCGCGGCCTCCTGATAGCGGTACGGCGTCACGACTCCCGCCGCCTCCCCGTCATCGCGATGCAGTTCCACCAGGGCCCTGGCCAGCAGGGCGCCGGCCGGCCACCAGCCGCTCGATGCCGACATCCGCTGGGGCACGGCGATCTCACCGAGACCGTCGGTGTCGACGAGGACGATCTCCGGTTCGCCGTCGCCGCGCGAGCGCACCAACTGCCCGGCCTGCAGCGTGCCGTCGTAGGCGATCGCATTGGCGAGGTCCATGATCGTACGACCGAAGCGGTTCTGTTCGACGAGAGTGATGCAGCCGGGGTGGGCATGGGCGGCGGCCGGGTCCTCGATGCCGCACAGCTGGAAGATGTCGGGCTGCAACCAGCGCCGCACATCGGGGCGTTCGCTCTCCTCGATCGCGGGCGAGAGGACGGCGCCGAGCTGCATGAAGTCGCCGAGGAGGACGGCGGTCGTCCGGGCTCGGGCAGCGGCGAGAATCACCTCGGGCGTGGTGGCCGCTCCCGCCTCGTCGACGAGGACGACGTCGTACTGCTTCTCATAGACGTGCTTGTTGGTGCGGAAACGGGCCAGGGTGGTGGCCACGAGTTTGGCACCGGCGATGATCTCGCCCTGGGCGTCGCGGGCGAGGCGCTCGTACTCCGCCTGAGCGGCCTTGTACTCCTTTTCCAGAACCGGCCGTCGTTCCTCGTCCCGGGCCACGGCCGGGCGCAGGCGCTGTGCCTGTGCGTGGAGGTCGGGGTGGCCGTGCGACATCGCAGTGCCGATCAGCGTCTGGGCTTCGACCACGGACTGACGTATGTCTTCCGCGTGTCGGAGCTCGGCCTCGCCGGCCTCGTGCGCACGGCGGGCCCTGTCGGCGGATGCCGACACCTCGCTCAGGCGACGCTCTCGCCGCTCGATTTCCTCACGCGTGCAGGGGATGGTCCGGGTCAGGTCGTCCGCCTCGTCCAGGAGCTCTTCGGACCTGCGGTCGGCCACCTCACGCGCGGATCTCGCCCGCGTGGCCGCGTCGACGTACGCGCGTTCGGCCTTGTCCAGAGCCGTCCGGGCGTCGGCCATCTGCTTCTTCGCCCGCCACCTGGCCCGCCGCGTACCCGCCTCCAGTGCGGTGAGGGCCTGCCGAGCTTCTTGCGCCTCCTCACCGACCAACAGGGCAGCCGCTTCCGCCCGGGTGGCCGCCGCGTCGAGCCGGCCGGCCTCCGCGAGCAGTTCGTCGATGCGCATCCAGAGCCGACGTGCGTCCGTCGTCTGGCCGACGTCACGCTGGGCGGCCTCCCGGTCGGCTTCGGCCCGCTGTGCGTGTGCCCCGGCCTCACGGACCTTACGCCGTAGCTCGTCGAGGTGCGCGTCGAAGGCGGCGGTACTGCCACCGGCTTCGTCCAGGCTCGCGCGTGCCTGGGCGTAGGCCCTGGCGTCGAACCCGGCGAGGCGCGACTCCAGCTCTTCGAGTTCACGGGCCCGGGTGTTCGACTCCGCCAACTGCCGTGCCGTCGAGGCGAGTTTCGCGTCCACCTCGGTGAGACGGGCGCGCACGATGAGAGGGAGAGAGACCTCGGGGTCCTCGGCGACCTCCCGCAGGTGGGGCGGTCCCACGCGGACCACGTCCCCCGGGCGGTGCCGCCGCTCCCGCACGACGCCCATCAGGGCGTTGTCCACGGCGATGTTCGTGGCCGACACGAGGAGGACCTGCTTGCCGGCGGCGATGAGGTCGCCGATCGACTTGGTGAGCACCATGGTCTTGCCGGTTCCAGGCGGCCCCCATACCAGCCACACACCCGAACCCAGACAGGCCTTGTACACCTGCTGCTGGGCCGGGAGCAGGCCCGCCGGGACGGTCACCGAGGCCGGTGCCCCGCCCGGACGTCCCTCTGCGAGCAGCGCGGCGAGCGGGGCGTCCTGGAGGGTGCGGAACCGGTCTCGCAAGGCCTCGATGAGGAACGTCGGCGGTTGCTTGAGCACCCACAGATGTGGGTCCGGCGGCTCCGCGAACTCCGCGACCCGCACCGTCAGCGCGGACCCGCTCTGCGCCGCCTCCAGCACGGCGTAGCCGTCGTCGCCCGTCGGCTCTTCGGGTCCCGCGAGCCGGAGGGACTCCACCTGATCGGCCGCAGTGTCGTTCCCTCGCACGTCGACCGTGAACACACCGGCCTCGCCGGTCCGCACCGCCCGGCCCACGCACGCCCAGGAGATGCTCCTCCCCGCTCCCCCTTCCAGACCGAGCCATGCCTCCACCGCGGTGGTGATCTCTTCGCGCCAGCCCACGCCCCGCTCGTCCCCCTGATCATGGCAACAGAGCAGACATACCTACCACGCTCCGAATCGGCCCATGCCTGCGGCAGATGTGATCGCGCCACGGTGGGTAGGACCCGTCCATGAGCACCCGCCCCCTGTTGCTTCTCGACGTGGACGGTCCTCTCAACCCGTTCCGCGCCCTGTATCTCGCCCACCGCGGCTATGTCACGCGCCGACTGCACCCCGCGAACTGGTCGGCGCGGCAGGCCCCGGGCTCCCGGCGCCTGCGTCGCGGCCTGCGGGTGCGGTTGCATCCGAGGCACGGGGCCCGGCTGCTGGCGCTGCCGTACGAGCTGGCGTGGGCGACCACGTGGCAGCACCAGGCCAACGAGATGATCGCGCCGGTGATCGGGCTGCCGGCCGATCTGCCGGTCATCGAGTGGCCCGAGATGTTCGTGCGGGACCCCGACGGGCTGTACTGGAAGACCCGGCATGTCGTGGCGTGGGCGGCTGGGCGGCCGTTCGTCTGGGTCGACGACATGATCACCGATCTCGATGTACGGCATGTCGCGGCCCACCACGACGCGGCGGCGCTGCTTCTCCCGGTCGACGCGCGCAAGGGGCTGCGTGAGCGTGACTTCGTGGCGTTGGAGCGGTGGGCTCTTGGCCTGTGAGACATGGGTGATCTCTTTCTCGTCCGGCATGGCGAGACCGAGTGGTCGCGGTCCGGGCGGCACACGGGCTGGACGGATGTGCCGCTCACCGAGCACGGGTGGGAGGAGGCGCGGCGGGTCGTACCGCTGATCCGGTCGCATCGGATCGGGGCCGCGTTCGTCAGCCCCTTGCAGCGGGCGCGGGAGAGCGCCGAGCTGATCGGCCTGCACGACGTACGGGTCGACTCCGATCTGCGCGAGTGGGACTACGGCGGATACGAGGGGTGACCGCCGTCGGGATCCAGCGCGAGCGGCCGGGGTGGTTCCTGTTCTCGGACGGGGTCGCGCCCGGTCCGCCCGAGCCTCCCGGGGAGAGTCCGCAGCAGGTCGGGGAGCGCGCCGACCGGATGCTGGGGAAGGTGGACGCGGCGCTCGCCAACGCAGAGGGTTGTGTGGCGCTCGTGGCCCACGGGCATTCTCTGCGGGTGCTCACGGCCCACGGGGCATTTTCTGAGGGTGCTCACGGCCCGGCGGCTCGGGCTCCCGGCGGCGGACGGGGCGCTGTTCCAGCCGGCGACGGGGACGGTGTGCCGGCTGGGTACGGAGCACGGGCGGCCGGTGATCGCGGGGTGGAATGTCAGACCCGGGTCGTAGCCTTCCCAGCAGATGAGGGCCGTGCCTCGGCAGGAGAGGGGGCATGGCCCGAGCCCGCGGGAAGGAGCACGCCGTGACACGACCGCCGACCGCCGCCCAGCGGCGTGTCATCGACGCCGCCGATCCCGTCACCGGGCGGCTCAGAGGCACGGAGGCGCAGCTTGCGGCGCTGGTGAAACGGGGGCTGGCCTTCCGGCACCCGCGGCCGCCGCACGATCACTTCCTGACGCCGGCGGGGCATCGGATACGGGAGGCGGAGCCTGCGGCGCCCGCAGCGTCCGCGGTTCCTGCGGAGCCCGAGGTTTCCGCGGCCGGCGGGGTGTTCGCCGCGCGGATCGGCGGTGAGGAGGACGCGCCGAGGACTGGGCCGGCCCGGCTGCGGGAGGTGCGCGGTGCCTGGCAGGGCCTGCTGGAGCTGCGTCGGATGACCAATGCGGACGGGGCCGTGGACCGGCCGTGCGGCTGGGAGCGTACGCATCTGGTGCAGGCCGCGGCGCTGGCCCTGGAGGCCGCCGGGCACGGTCCGGCGGAGCGGGACTCCGCGCAGGGGTACCGGGTGCGGGCGACCCCGCAGCCGGAGGCGGTCGCCGTTTTCGAGCCGGACGGTGCGCGTCTGCGAGCCTGCGCCGCGACACTGGAGGAGGCGGGATGGCAGGTCGGTGAGCACACCGAACCTCGTACAAAGGCGCGATATCTGCTGGCTTCCCCGCGGCGGGTCTGACGGGCGTGCCAGGATCAGTGGACTGTGCATCGAACTCGAGAGGGGAAGCAGTGAGCGAGCCGTTCTCCGTCCGGATCACCGTCCGCGGCTATGAGACGGACGTGCAGGGGCACGTCAATCAGAGCGTGTACGTCAACTACGCGGAGCACGCGCGCTGGTCGTTGCTCCAGGCCGCGGGCATCAGCCAGACGGGCCTCATCGGCAAGGGGGTCGGCCCCGTCGCCCTGGAGACGACCATCCGCTACAAGCGGGAACTCCTCGCTGGTGACGAGGTCGACGTGACATGCGCCTTCGAGTGGTCGGGCGGCAAGACCTTCCGCATCCAGCAGATCATGCGCAAGGCGGACGGCACGGTCGCGGCCGAGCTCACGGCGGTCGGCGGCCTGCTGGACCTCAAGGAGCGCAGGATGGTGGCCAATCCGCAGGACTACTTCAAGGAACTGGCCACGGACCCCAGCCTGTTCGGACTCTAGTCAGACCGGCTCCGGCTCGTGCTCGGCGTCGTAGCCGCACGCGACTCGGCGATGTAGACCCTGTTCCGCGCCCCGCTCTCCCTGAGGGCCTGCTCCCCAGGGAGAGAGCTTCACCAGCCGACGGACCCCCGGTCGAGGTAGTCGCCGCGCACCACCTCCACCCCCGACGGCACCCGGGTCAGGGCGCGCACCTTCTCGCCCCGCGCCGCGAGCTGTCGTACGAGTTCACTGCCGATGGTGCCAGTGGCAGTGTTCACAAGAATCATCACGATCACGATCACGAGCCCCGGCCCGCGGTCTCCAGGAAATTCCGGCATGGTTCCGGCGCCCGTCCGCGGATCCGCCGCGCTTACCGTGGAAGCGAGACCACCGACCTCGCCGATCGTCTCCTCCCGCTGCCCGAGGTTCTGCGGCCCTGGATCGCGGATTTCACCACGGCGTCGTTCGACGGGGAGCCGCGCAAGCCGTTCACGCACGTCCCGAACGCGACGACAAGGCTGGTCGTCGCGCTGAGGGAAGCGGTCGCCACGGCGCGCCGATCGTCGGCCCCCGCGGTCGATCCGGTCGGCCGGGTGGTGCCCCTGGACGAGCTGCCGAGCGCGACGGCCCGCCAACCGGGCCGTGAACTGCGGAACATGGCGCCCCGGCGTGTCGTACCACATCTGGCGGAAGTGCTCCCGGACCGGTGCGTGACGTGGCCCGGGATCTCGCCATCAGCGAGCGCCAACTGCGCAGCCTCTTCGCCGACGGCGTCGGCGTCTCCCCCAAGCACTTCGCCCGCATCAACCGCGTACGCACGGTGCTGGAGCAGGCGACGACCGTCTCCTGGGCCGAACTCGCCGCCACGACCGGCTACTACGACCAGTCGCACATGACGGCGGACTTCCGCACCCTGATGGGCGTACCGCCCCGCTCCTTCTTCACCGGCCGCCTTCCCGACGCGCAGCCCTGCCGGCCCTTCGCCCGGCGCTGAATCCGCGTGCGGGACACGTCGCCGACCTGCGATGCTCCAGCCCCATGAAGGCACGACGCGGCAAACCCAGCCTGTACATCTCCGTCGACATCGAAGCAGACGGCCCGATCCCCGGCCCGTACTCCATGCTGAGCTTCGGCGCGGCGGTCGCCGGAGTGCAGGACGCCGACGGATTCACGGCGGCCGAGCCCGAGCTGCGTACGTTCTATCGGGAACTGCGGCCGATCAGTGAGGAGTTCGTGCCTCAGGCGCTGGCCGTGAGCGGTCTGGACCGGGAACGGCTCCGACGGGAGGGGACCGAACCGGCCGTCGCGCTCGCCGAGTTCACCGGCTGGGTCCGTGAGGTGAGCGCGGGGTCCCAGCCGGTGATGTGCGGCTACCCGGCGTCGTACGACTGGACGTTCCTGTACTGGTACCTGATCCGCTTCACCGGCGCGAGCCCCTTCGGCCACTCCGGCTGCCTGGACATGAAGACGCTGTATGCCACGAAGGCGAACCTGCCCCTGCGAGCCGTGGCCAAGGGCACGATGCCGCGCGAACTGCTGTCGAGACGCCGCCACACGCACCACGCGCTGGACGACGCCATCGAGCAGGCCGAGCTGTTCGCCAACCTCATGGCGTGGTCACCGGCTCCATCGGGGCCGTGACCTCGTCGGCCTCGCGCCTCCGGCCAAGGTGGTTGAAGACGAGGTTGAGCGCCACCGCCGCCACGCACCCCGTCGAGATGCCCGAGTCGAGGACGATCTTCGCCGTCTCCGGGAAGGCGTGGTAGAACTCCGGCGCGGTGATCGGGATGATGCCGACGGCCAGTGAGACGGCGACGATCAGGATGTTGTTGTCCTTCTCCAGGCCGGCCCGGACGAGGGTCTGGATGCCGCTCGCGGCCACCGATCCGAACAGCACCACGCCCGCACCGCCCAGCACCGGGCGCGGTACGACCGCGATGAGCGACGCGGCCATCGGGCACAGGCCCATCAGCACCAGGAAGCCACCGCCCACGGCGACGACGTACCGGCTGCGGATCTTCGTCATCGCCACCAGGCCGATGTTCTGGGCGAAGGCGCTGCACATGAAGCCGTTGAACAGCGGGCTGATCGCGGAGCCGAGGGTGTCGGCGCGCAGGCCCGCGGCGATGGTCTTCTCGTCGGCGGGGCGCTCGACGATCTCGCCGAGCGCGAGCATGTCGGCCGTCGACTCGGTCATCGACACCACCATCACCACGCACAGCGAGATGATCGCGGCGAGCTGGAACTGCGGGGCGCCGAAATGGAACGGGGTGGGGAAGCCGATGACGTCCGCGTCCGCCACCGGGGCGAAGTCCGTGGCGCCGAACGGGATCGCGATGAGCGTGCCGATCACCAGGCCGAGCAGGACGGCGATCTGCTTGACGAACCCTCGGGTGAAGCGGCGCAGGAGCAGCACGATCAGCAGGGTCGCACCTGCCAGGCCCAGGTTCGTCGCCGAAGCGTAGTCATCCGCGGCCGGGTTGGGACCCTGCGCCCAGCCGAAGGCCACCGGCAGCAGCGAGATACCGATGAGCGTGATCACCGTACCGGTCACCACCGGCGGGAAGAAGCGCACGGCCCTGCTGAAGAAGGGAGCGGCGAGGAAGCCGAGGAGGCCCGCGACGATCACCGCGCCGAAGATGATCGGCAGCGCGTCGGACTTGTCCTCGGTGGCGGCGACGATGGCCGTCATGGGGGCGACGCCGGCGAAGGTGACGCCGTTGACGAAGGGCAGCCGGGCGCCGATCTTCCAGATGCCGAGGGTCTGGAGGAAGGTGGCGATGCCCGCGGTGAACAGGCAGGCGCCGGTAAGGAAGGTCAGCTCGGTGGCGGTCAGGCCTATGGCGGCGCCGACGATCAGGGGCGGGGCGACGACTCCCGCGTACATCGCGGCCACGTGCTGCAGGCCCGTGGTCGCCATTCTCAGGGCGGGGAGTTTCTCGTCGACGGGGTGGGCGGACACGGGCGGCTCCTCCGGTCGGTTGACACGTCGGCTCCGACGTGGGTTTCAGGGAGGTGGTGCGCGGTCATGGGGGCACCTCCCGCTCGAGCGAAGTCGAGAGTGGGGGAGGGACCGGGGACGGGACCGTCCCGGGGCGCGTGCGTCCAACACGCGCCCCGGACACGGCCGCCATGGACCCCGCTCGGGTCCACGGCTGCCGGTCGGGAGCCGTCCCTCCCGACCGGAGATCAAGTGCCGTACGGCGCGATGCGGTTCAGTGACCGGCGATCCGCGCCAGGCGCTGCGCCTCGTCCCGCGTCGAGCGGGCGATCGCGTCCTCGTCGGCCGTGAGCAGCCGGCCGTTCTCCACGATCTGCCGGCCGTTCACGAAGGACGCCGTGACCGGGGCCGCCGCGCCGAAGACCAGGGCGGTCACCGGGTCGGCGATGGAGGCGTGGGCGAGGGTGTCCAGCTTCCACAGCACCAGGTCGGCCAGCTTGCCCGGCTCCAGCGAGCCGATCTCGGCGGCTCGGCCCAGGACCTGGGCACCGCCGTACGTGCCGAGCCGCAGCGCCTGCCGGGCGTTCAGCGCCGCTTCCTTGTGTGCGCCGAGGCGGTTGATGAGCAGGGCGTTGCGCAGTTCGGTGTGCAGTTCGCCGGACTCGTTGGAGGCGGTGCCGTCGACGCCGAGGCCGACCGGGACGCCGGCCGCGAGCATGTCGGGGACGCGGGCGATACCGGCGGCCAGCCGGGCATTCGACGAGGGGCAGTGGGCGACGCCCGTCTTCGTACGGGCGAAGGCGGCGATGTCGGAGTCGTTCATGTGGACGCAGTGCGCCATCCACACGTCCTCGCCGAGCCAGCCGGTGGACTCGAAGTAGTCGGTCGGGCCCATGCCGAACAGCTCGTGGCAGAACTTCTCCTCCTCGACCGTCTCCGAGCCGTGGGTGTGCATGCGCACGCCGAGGCGGCGGGCCAGCTCGGCACCCTGCTTGAGCAGTTCGGTGGAGATGGAGAACGGGGAGCAGGGGGCGACGGCGACCTGGGTCATCGCGTCGAAGGAGGCGTCGTGGTGCCGCTTGACGGTCTCCTCGGTAGCGGCGAGGGCACCGTCCAGGGTCTCGACGGCGAAGTCCGGCGGCAGTCCGCCGTCCTTCTCGCTGCGGTCCATGGAGCCGCGGGCCAGGGTGAAGCGGACGCCCATGTCGCGGGCGGCGCCGATGATGGCGCCGGACAGGTCGCCGGAGCCCTGCGGGTAGACGTAGTGGTGGTCCATGGCGGTGGTGACGCCGCCGCGGGCCATCATCGCCAGCGAGCCCTGCGCGGCGGAGCGCACCATCTGCTCGTCGATGCGCGCCCAGGTCGGATAGAGGGCGACGAGCCAGTTGAAGAGGTTGTGGTCGGTGGCCAGGCCCCGGGTGATCCACTGGTAGAAGTGGTGGTGGGTGTTGATCAGGCCGGGGGTCACCAGATGCCCGGTGGCGTCGATGCGGCGTACGACGTTCTCCAGGCCCTCGGGGGCCTTGCCCGCGCCGAGCGCCTCGATGCGGTTGCCGGCGATGACGACGTACCCGGTCGGGTACTCGGTGTCGTCGGCGTCGACGGTCGCGATCGAACAGTTTTCGATGACGATGCGCTGGGCTGCTGCCATGATGCGTCCTTTTCGCTCAGTGGACTCAGGGGGAGGGCACGGCAGGACCCTGAAGTTTTGAGTGCCGGGCCGGGGAGCCTTCGAAACCTGGGTTCCCCGGCCACGGGTGCCGAAAGAGGGGGATGGATCAGAGGTTGGTGAGGTCCACGGGGATCTTCGCCTCGCAGCCGTCCCGCAGGATGGTGGCCTCGATCAGGCCGTAGGGGCGGTCGGCGGCGAAGTACACCTCATTGTCGTTCTTCAGTCCGAACGGCTCCAGGTCCACCAGGAAGTGGTGCTTGTTCGGCAGGGAGAAGCGGACCTCGTCGATCTCGCTGCGGTTGTTGATGATGCGCGCGCCCATCTGGTACAGGGTCTGCTGCAGCGACAGCGAGTAGGTCTCGGCGAAGGCGTGGAGCATGTGCTTCTTGGTCTGCTCGTAGGACTTCTCCCAGTTGGGCATCCGCTGCTCGTCGTCGGTCCAGTTGAACCGCCAGCGTCCGGAGACCTGGGTGGCCAGGATGCGGTCGTAGGCCTCCTTCAGCGTCGTGTACTTGTCCTTGACGTAGCCCCAGAACTCGGAGTTGGTCGAGTTCATCACGACGAGGTCCTTGAGCCCGGAGATGACCTCCCATGACGAGCCGTCGTAGGTGATCTGGGTCAGCCGGGTCTCCTGGCCCTTGCGGACGAAGGAGTGCTTGACCTCGTCCGCGCCGATGAACTGCGAGTTGGCGTCGGAGGCCTCGATCCGCTCCCAGGCGTACTCCTCGATGCGGATGCGGGCCGTCTTGATCGGCTCCTGGCTGGTCACGAAGTGCCGGGCGAGGTGGATGCCGAACTGTTCGGCGGACTCGATGCCGTGCTCCTTGGCGAACGCGTACACCGTGTTCTTGGTGGTGTCGGTCGGCAGGACGTTGGCGTTGGAGCCGGAGTAGTGGACCTCGTCCATGTCGCCGCTCAGCGCCACGGATACGTTCAGGTCCTTGATGTGGTGGGTGGCGCCGTCCCGCGTGATCTTTACGACTCGGTTCTCGGCCTTGCCGTACTGGTTCTGTCCCAGGATGGTGGGCATTTAGCTAGCTCCCTCGGTAAACGGAGTAGCCGAACGGGTTGAGCAGCAGCGGCACGTGGTAGTGCTCCCCGGGCGTCACGGCGAAGGTGATCGCCACCTCGGGGAAGAACACGGCACCGCTGTCCCGATTCGCGGGGGCGTCCTGCTGCGCATCGGCTTGCTTCTTCTCGAAATACGGCTCCACCGCGAAGTCGAGCCGTACGTGGGTGGTTCCCTCCGGCAGCGCCGGGAGGTCCTTGCACCGCCCGTCCGCGTCGGTCGCGGAGCCGCCGAGCGCCTGCCATTCGGCGCCTCGACCACTGCGGGCCGCGAGCAGGACGGCGACGCCCTCGGCGGGGCGGCCGACGCTGGTGTCCAGGATGTGCGTGGACACGGAAGCGGTGGTGCTGGTGCTCATGGGTGTCAGGCTTCCTCTTCGACGAGCCGGGCGAGCCGGATACGGTTGATCTTGCCCAGCTCGGTGCGGACGATCTCCCGCTCCCGCTCCGGCGAGTTGCCGATCCGCTCCTCGAGCGCGTCGCGCATCTGCTCGCCGGTCCGGCCGGTGGCGCAGATCAGGAAGACATGGCCGAACCGGTCCTGGTAGGCCAGGTTGAGTTCGAGCAGCTCCGCCTTCAGCTCCTCGGAGGCGCCGGCCATGCCGCGCTGCTCCCGGGCCGAGGTCGGATCGCCCGGCTTGGGGCGGCCGATCGGCGGGTGCCCGGCCATCGCCTCTTCGAGGTCTTCCGTCGTCAGCTCGGCCATGGCCGCGTCACTGGCCTCGCAGAGGTCGCCGACGGTGGCGTAGGGGCGGGCGGCGAGCAGTCGCTTCGCCCATACCGTGGAGGCGCACGCCTCGTGGAGAGCGGCGTGGGCCGCGTGCTCCTCCAGGGCGTTGAACCGGGCCAGGCCCGGGGGCGTGGAATTCGACGTCACGGGAGCCTCCGTGGCCGCGAAGGGCCTTCGTACTGAACGGGCGTGCCGATAGCTAACGCCCTACGACGACGAGACGTCAACACTTTGTTGAAAATTAGCGGGGACGAAACCGGCCGGACCCGGCTCAGGCGCCTTTCTCACGGTTGAGATAGTTGTAGACCGTGAAGCGGCTCACCCCGAGCGCGCTCGCCACGGTCTCCACGCCGTGCCGCACGGAGAAGGCGCCGCGCGCCTCGAGTATCCGTACGACCTCCTGCTTGGCCTTGCGGTCCAGGTCGGCGAGCGGCTTGCCCTTCCGGCGCTCCATGGCGGCCAGGATGTGGTCCAGGGAGTCGGCGAGCTGGGGCAGGCGTACGGCGACGACGTCGGCGCCCTCCCAGGACAGCACGACGTCCTCGGGGCCGGCCTCGTCCGGCGGAAGGATCTCCCCGCCCATGGCGTCGACCAGCGGCTTCACGGCCGCGATGAAGGTCTCGTCCCCGGTGCCGGTCACTGATCGCCCTCCCCGACCACGTTGACCTGGAGCGAGATCCGGGTGGCGCCGGCCTCCAGGGTCTTGCGCAGCAGGGCGTCCACGGCGGTGAGCACGGCGTCGGTGCCGCCCTCCGCCGTGTTGCCGAACGGGCCGACGTCCACCGCGTCGAGCTCCGCGGCCTCGATGACCTCACGGGCGACCAGCGCGTGCGCGGGCGCCTCGTCGAGGTCGAAGGGCTCGGTCGTGAACTCCACTCTCAATCGCACGCGCTCAACCTAACGCGCACGGGGCGGCCGGGGGAGCCTCGCCGGGATCACAGATCGGGGCAGGTGTTGCGGCCCTGCCGGAGATAGGTGCGGTAGAGCGGCGTCGCGTCCTGGGGATCGTCCGGGAAGGTCACTATGGGCACCGGTTTGCACACCGGCCATCGCCCGACCACGGCCTCTTCCTTCTCACCCTTGTCCAGCCTGATGTCTTCATTCGCGAAGGCGAATACGCCGCTCGCGCCCGGCACGCATCCCCCGGCGCAGCCTTCGGAGGTGTTGAGCCGGCGCAGTTCGTCGTAGATGTCGCTGTGGTCCATGGCGGTGACCCCGTTGGTCTGGGCCTCGTCCACGGCTCTCCCGACCGCCGCGAGGGCGTCGTGGTACATCACGGCGTAACCGTCGTCGAGGGCGTTGCCCCGCTCGTCGCCGAAGTACTCCTCGTAGGCGCGCGCGAAGCTCCTGAAGTACTGGGGAACCTGTTTGTCGCCGGGGCTTCCCGCACGCCAGCGAGGGGCGTCCACGGCGGCCGCGGTCACGATCTCGATGTGCTTGCGCTCGGCGATGTCCCGCATCGCGGAGGTCTCGGTGTCCGGGTCACGGCCGGTGCTGACGCGCAGGATGCGCAACGGCTCGTCGGCCGTGCCCTGGTTGCAGGAGGGGTCCTGGGCGATGGCGCTCAGGAAGGGCGGCAGGTCCACATCGCGGCCCGCCAGGAACACCGTCTTGGCGCGGGCCGCGCACATCCTGGTCACCGCCTGCCGGAACTGCCGCTTCTCGCCCCGTTCCGAGCCCTGCTTGCCGCGGTAGGTCGCGATCCGCGACTCCACCGCGTCGTCGTTGATGCCGTAGTCCTCGCCGAACTCCTCGAAGAAGACCCTGCGCAGGTTGTTGACGTAGTTGTCGGCCTGCTGGTCGTCGGCGATCATGAACGTGTCCTCGTCGTTCACGCTGTTCTCCCGCACGTAGTGCTTGAGCGCGTCGACGAGATGGTTGGTGGAGGGCGAGACCTTGAAGAGGTGGGGGTCCTCCATCTCCCGGGAGCTGAGGACCGCGCTGACCGCCGGGATGCCGTCCCGCCCGAGTCCCTGCCGCACGGAGGCGAGCGTCTTGTCGTTGCTGTTGGGAAAGCCGATGGCGGCGACCACGGGGGCCTCGCCGGTGACACGGGAGGCCAGTTCGTCGGTCACGGCCCGCCAGTGGTCCAGGTTCTCGCCGACGTTGGCGAAGAGGAGCTGGATGGCCGTGTCGGAATCCTGGTTGTAGCCGTGCTGGGCGACATAGGCGCCCTGGAGGGAGTGCCGGATCAGCCGTTCCGACATGGCCGCGCCCTCGGTCTGCTGGGTGTACGGCATGACGACGGCGACGCTCACCACCCGCCTGCCCGAGTCGAGTGCCGCCCGGTTCTCCTGCTCGATCCTGCCCAGGACGTCGGCGAGGCCCGCGGCGAAGCCGTACGCCGAGGCCGTGACCCCGATGCACTCGTCGCGCGGCCCCATCCGCCGCAGCTGAAGATCCTCGGTGCAGTAGTCGCGGTGCTTCCAGTAGGTGTCGAGGCCCCACCAGGTACCGGCCCCCAGCAGCGCGGCGACCAGGATCCACAGGGCCACCACGTCGATCAGGCCGAGCACCCGGAAGCGCAGTCGGCCCGGCAGCCAGACCCAGTTCCGGCGGTCCATCGGGTTCATCGCCTCCCTCCCGTTCGCGGCTGGTCCCCCTGCCAGCGGCGTTCCACAGGCCAGTCGCCGCCGTCCCGCACGGCGCGCGGCCAGCGGATGGCGGCCTGGGCCAGGACCGCGCGGCCGGTCAGATGCTGGGCGGAGAGGAAGGACAGGTCCTGACCGATCCGGTCGGCCAGGGTCCGGTCCGCCTCGGCCAGTTCGTCCGCCGCGTACCACAGGGCGTGCAGCAGCCGGTTGACGGCCTGCTTCTCCAGGCCGACCCCCGGGTCCGCCTGGAGCTGAAGCCGGTCCCGGCGGCCCTTGCCGACCTCCTGGCACTGCTCGAACCAGACGTCACCCGGCGGGCGGGGCGCATGGGCCACGGTGCGCAGGGTGTACAGCCAGTCGACGGCGTCGCCGTCCTCCCGGAGGAAGTCGGCGTGCAGGACGTCGACGACCTCCTGTGCCTCTCCCCCGGCGAGCCGGTGCCACAGGAAGCGGCACCGCTCGTCGCGCGCCGCCTGTCCCGAGCGGCCCTCGGCCCGCCGCCGGTGGTGCTCGGCGAGCAGGGCGTGCGCGCCGAACCAGTCCACCCCGCTGCCGCCGCGCCCGCTGCGCATCTGGTGCACCAGCAGGGCGCGCAGGAAGCGGTCCGTGATGAACGGCCGGCTGCCCGGCCCGCGCGACCAGCCCTCCCGCTCCAGCAGGGCGGCGCCGCCGTCCGCCGCGGCCAGGCCGTCGATCCGGCGCGGCACCCACCGCTCGGCCAGTTCCTCGGCCGCCTCCCGGTCCCAGGCCAGCGAGAACAGGCACAGCTCGTCGTGGTTCTCGCTGCCGACCAGGGTGTTGAGCAGCCGCCAGATGACGGATTCGCCGGCGCCGCCGGGATGGGTCAGATCGAGGAGTTCCTCGGCGGCGACCCACTCCCCGGTGCGCGCCTTGTGCACCACGGCGTCGCACAGCCGGCGGGCGCCCATGGGATGGCCCCGGGTCAGATCGTGGACGGCGGTGGCGATGTACGGGTCGAAGGAGGCCCGGTCGTCGCGCTTGAGCATGCTCTCCAGGTGCTCGGTGTCGAGCGGCGGGAGCGGCAGGACCAGCACGCCCGCCGAGGGATCGGTGCCGCTGCGGGTCCACCAGGAGTTCGTGCCGATCTCGTGCAGCGAGCGGTGCGCGGCCTCGGGGTACGGGTCGTTCTCCTCGCCCGGGGCTGCCGAGCTGTCGTCACCCCGCAGCTCGGTGGCGATCACCACGAGCTGGTCCTGGGCGCCGCGGCCCAGCAGCGCCCGCTGCTCCAGGAGCAGTTCGAGGAAGTCACGGCCGGGGTCGGTGTGCACGTTGTCGAGGAGGACCAGGGGGCGCGGGGCGCGGTTGGCGCGCCGGAACGGGCCGTAGCGCACGTCCGTCAGGAACGCGGCCATCAGCATGCGCTCGACGCCGCGCCGGAAGCCGCGGCCCTGGTGGAACTCCTGGCAGAGCCGGGCCACGGCCTGTGCGCGCTCCGCGGCCGGCACCTGCGGCGGATGACCCGCGGCGCCCGGCGGCATGCCGCGCAGCCGGTTGTCGGCCTCGTTGCGGTAGCTCTCGTACCAGCGGATCAGATGGCGGGAGGCGAGCCTGCGCGACCGCCATCGGTACTGCCTGCCCAGATACGTGCGCAGGGCCGCCTCGGGAAACCCCGCGGGGTCGGGGGAGACACCGTCGGGGGACGGGGGCAGTGCAGCGCGGAAGAGCGAGTCCCAGGTCGGGGGCGGGCCCTCCTCCGACGGGGCCGGGGCCCCCATCAGGGCCGCCGCGTGCCGGTCGGCCACCCGCAGCTCGTCGTCGTTGCCGGGGCGGCGGGCGGAGATCACGGCGAGCAGCCCGGCGGTGGTCCGGGGGAAGCGAAGCCGCCCGAAGCCCGCGACGGGACGGGAGAGCTGGGTGACCAGCTCGACCAGGAGCTCGACCGCGTAGGAGTTGTTGGAGATCTCCGGACCGACCCTGGCCCGCTCCTGCAGTTCCGTGCAGTTGATCCGCGCGAACGGCACGCGCGGCCCCGGCCAGGGGCCCGCGTCCGGGGCGTAGGCGTGCTGGAGGTCGCCCAGCATGGCGCTCTTGCCGGTGCCGTGCCGTCCGCTGAGCAGCACCACGGGCAGGTCCTCGGCGAACTCGTGGTGCCGTCGTCTGCGGTGGTGGTCGCGCTCGAGCCCGACCAGGCGCGGTACCAGTTGCCGCAGCAGGGGCTGGCGCGCGTACACCTCCGGGATCTGGCCCTCCGCCCCGGTCGCGGGGCTCGCGGGATCGCTCATCCCAGCCCCAGCACCGAGCGGATGATGTCCGACACGATGCCGGAGCCCATCTCCCTGCTCATCGAGCCCGCCGACCTGCCGCCGGCCTGCACCAGGTCCCTGCTGTGCTGCAGGAAGCGCTCCACCGTGCCGGCATCGGGCTCGGCGCCGCGCCGCGAGGCCTCGGTCAGGGCCCCGGCGAGCTCTCGCACCTGCCGCACCTCGTTGTCGCTCTCCGACAGGTCGGGCCGGGACGCCTGCACGAGCTGGGCGAGCTGCTCGAAGGACAGAAAGACCCCGGCGCCCTGCTCGGCGACGGTGAAGTGCACCGGGGTCGGCAGATCCAGATGGTCCCTGGCGTACTCCAGATCCTCGAATTCGAGCTGCCTGCCGCAGTAGAAGGCCTCCCGCGCCCACAGGAAGTCCTCGGCGTTCGGCTCGCCACTGCGGTGCTGCCCGGCCCGGTCCCACCAGGCGAACAGGGCCGCCTTGGCGTACCGGCGCCGGGCGTCGCGGTCGGCGTAGGCCTCGTCCCAGGCGCGCGCCTCCGCGAGTCCGGTTCCGGTCGGGCTGACCAGCGGCGGCACGGCACCGGAGTCGTTGTGCACGGCGATCCAGCCGAGCCCGGCCAGCCGCTCCACGACGGCCTCGACCAGTTCCAGGCTGCACCGCTCATGGGGTGCGTACGCGGCGCTGGCCACGCGGTTTCCGGCGGCGGCGCCGGTCTGCGCGGCCAGCCACAGGAGGAAGCGCGCGGATGCGGCACCGGTCTCGTCGTACACGGGAGAAAGGCCGTTCGTGGGCACCGCCCGGGATCTGTTCATCGTCCGCCCCCCAACTCCCGTGACCGCCATGCGCGTTCGCCTTCCCCGACAGGCGATCCCAAACACGTGGCACCCGGGTTCCTCGACAGGTCCCCCTTGACAAGCCCAGACCTCCGGCGGCAATCTTCCATTAAGCAGAAACAAACTTCCGCAATATGGAATCAAGACCAACGGAAGGGAGCGCCGGCCCCATGCCAGGTTTTAAGTTGGACACAGCCGCAGAGCAGCGCTTCAACGTCAACCTGTCGATCCTCTTCACGGAACTCCCGCTCCTGGAGCGCCCCGCGGCCGCCGCCGCGGCCGGCTTCACCGCGGTCGAGCTGTGGTGGCCCTGGGTCGACTCCCCCACCCCCGAGCGGTCCGAGCTCGACGCCCTGAAGAAGGCGATCGAGGACGCGGGCGTCCAGCTCACGGGGCTGAACTTCTACGCCGGACAGCTCCCCGGCCCCGACCGCGGCGCCCTGTCGATCCCGGGCGAGGAGTCGGAGAGGTTCCGCGCCAACATCGACGTGGCCGCCGACTTCGCCGCCTCGCTCGGCTGCAGGGCGCTCAACGCCCTGTACGGCAACCGCGTCGAGGGCGTGGACCCGGCCGCGCAGGACGCGCTGGCGCTGGAGAACCTCGCGCTCGCGGCCCGGGCCGCCGACCGGATCGGCGCGATCCTGCTGATCGAGGCCCTGAACCGGCCCGAGTCGCCGCTGTACCCGCTGGTCTCGGCCCCGGCCGCCGTCGGGATCGTCGACAAGGTCAACGAAGCGACCGGCCTCGGCAACGCGAAGTTCCTGATGGACCTCTACCACCTGTCCATGAACGGCGAGGACCTCCCGTCGGTGATCGAGGAGTACGCGGCGAAGACCGGCCACGTCCAGATCGCCGACAACCCGGGCCGCGGCGCGCCCGGCACCGGCTCACTGCCCCTCGAAGACCTCCTCGACCAGTTGCGGAAGGCGGGTTACGACGGCTGGGTCGGCCTCGAGTACAAGCCGGGCGACCGCCCGAGCGCCGAGGCCTTCGACTGGCTGCCCCGCTGACTCTCCTTATCGAAAGGCACTCAATATGAGCACTCTCCCCAAGATCGCCTGGATAGGTCTCGGCATCATGGGCTCCCCCATGTCCGAGAACCTGATCAAGGCGGGTTACCAGGTCACCGGCTTCACCCTGGAGCAGGACAAGCTGGACCGCCTCGCCGCGGCGGGCGGCACCGCCGCCTCCTCCATCGCCGAGGCCGTGAAGGACGCCGACGTCGTCATCACGATGGTCCCGGCCTCCCCGCAGGTCGAGGCCATCTCCTACGGCCCCGACGGCATCCTGGAGAACGCCAAGGCCGGCGCCCTGCTGATCGACATGTCCTCGATCACCCCGCAGACCTCGGTCGACCTGGCGAAGGCCGCCCGGGACAAGGGCATCCGCGTGCTGGACGCCCCGGTGTCCGGCGGTGAGGCCGGTGCCATCGAGGCCGTACTGTCGATCATGGTCGGCGGCGAGCAGGCCGACTTCGACCAGGCGAAGCCGATCTTCGACGCCCTCGGCAAGACCATCGTGCTGTGCGGTCCGCACGGCTCGGGCCAGACCGTGAAGGCGGCCAACCAGCTCATCGTCGCCGTGAACATCCAGGCGTGCGCCGAGGCCGTGGTCTTCCTGGAGAAGTCAGGCGTGGACCTGACGGCCGCGCTGGACGTCCTCAACGGCGGCCTGGCCGGCTCGACCGTGCTGACGCGGAAGAAGGACAACTTCCTGAACCGGGACTTCAAGCCGGGCTTCCGTATCGACCTGCACCACAAGGACATGGGCATCGTCACGGACGCCGCCCGAGGCGTCGGCGCCGCGCTGCCCGTCGGCGCCGTGGTCGCCCAGCTCGTCGCGTCCCTGCGGGCGCAGGGCGACGGCGGCCTGGACCACTCGGCCCTGCTGCGGGCCGTGGAGCGCCTGTCGGGCGCCCAGGTCTGACCCACCCTGAGACTTCCGGGCGGCGCCGGCGCTGACATCTGTCCTGTCGCGCCCAGGCGTCGGCGCCGCCCGGAATCGACTTCAACAAACTGTTGACGCCCAGATCGCCCCACTTCTAGGCTCCACAAAGCGGAAGAAGTTTTCCAAAGATCTCCGCTGCCCTCTCGTACGGAAGGTCCACGATGTCGAAGCGCGTGCTCACCACCGAGTCCGGCGCCCCGGTCGCCGACAACCAGAACTCCGCCTCCGCCGGCCTCGGCGGCCCGCTGCTGCTCCAGGACCAGCACCTGCTGGAGAAGCTGGCGCGCTTCAACCGCGAGCGCGTTCCGGAGCGCGTGGTGCACGCCCGGGGCTCCGGCGCGTACGGCCACTTCGAGGTGACCGACGACGTCACCGGCTTCACCCACGCCGACTTCCTGAGCGAGGTGGGCAGGCGGACCGAGGTGTTCCTGCGCTTCTCGACGGTCGCCGACAGCCTCGGCGGCGCGGACGCGGTCCGCGACCCGCGCGGGTTCGCCCTCAAGTTCTATACGGCGGAGGGCAATTACGACCTCGTCGGCAACAACACCCCGGTGTTCTTCATCAAGGACCCGATCAAGTTCCCCGACTTCATCCACTCGCAGAAGCGCGACCCGTTCACCGGCCGCCAGGAGCCGGACAACGTCTGGGACTTCTGGGCGCACGCCCCCGAGGCCACGCACCAGGTGACCTGGCTGATGGGCGACCGCGGCATCCCGGCGTCGTACCGCCACATGAACGGCTACGGCTCGCACACCTACCAGTGGACGAACGCCGACGGCGAGGCCTTCTTCGTCAAGTACCACTTCAAGACCAACCAGGGCATCCGCTGCCTGAGCAGCGAGCAGGCCGCCGAGCTCGCGGGCAAGGACCCCAATTCCCACCAGACGGATCTGCTCCAGGCCATCGAGCGGGGCGTGCACCCGTCCTGGACCCTCTACGTCCAGCTCATGCCGGCGGCCGAGGCGGCCGACTACCGCTTCAACCCGTTCGACCTGACCAAGGTCTGGCCGCACCAGGACTACCCGCTGCGGCGGGTGGGCCGCCTGGTCCTTGACCGCAACCCGGACAACGTCTTCGCCGAGGTCGAGCAGGCCGCGTTCTCCCCGAACAACTTCGTGCCGGGCATCGGCCCCTCCCCCGACAAGATGCTCCAGGGCCGCCTGTTCGCCTACGCGGACGCGCACCGCTACCGCCTGGGCGTCAACCACACCCAGCTCGCAGTGAACGCCCCGAAGGCCACCACCGCGCAGAACTACGGCCGCGACGGCTTCATGGCAGCCAACTCCCAGGGCCGGTACGCCAAGAACTACGAGCCGAACTCCTACGACGGCCCGGTGGAGACCGGCCGCCCCCTGTCGGCGCCTCTTGCGGTCACCGGCCACACGGGCACCCACGAGGCCCCGCTGCACACCAAGGACGACGACTTCTTCCAGGCCGGCGAGCTGTACCGCCTCATGTCCGCCGAGGAGAAGTCCCGGCTGATCGCGAACATCGCCGGTGGCCTCTCCCAGGTCTCCCGCGACGACGTGATCGAGAAGAACCTGGCCCACTTCCACGCCGCCGACCCCGAGTACGGCAAGCGCGTGGAGGAGGCGGTCCGCGCCCTGCGCGAGGACTGAACCCCCAGGCTGCGTCCGTCTCCTGACGGGAGGTCATGAGCCGGACGCACCGCCCGCGCACGACGCCGAGCGACCCGGATGAGGGGTGGTCGCCCGGCACGGACGCGGGCGACGCGAGGACCGCGGCGGCGTGCGAGCCAGTGCGGTGGTGAAGGCCCCGGCCTCCTTCTTCGACCAGAGGGAAGGAGCCCCCGGTGCCGTCGCTGCCGCCGCGGTCCCAAGCCCCCCAGACACCGTCCGGCGGCGCGAACGTCCTGTCGCGCCCAGCCTCGCACCGTCGGACGGCCACAACAGCAGACCTCACCGGCCGAAGAGCGCCGGGTACGGACGGTCCCGTACCCGGCGCTCTTCGGCGTTCCGCCCCGGTCCTGGAGGGCTCCAGGCGGGTCACCGAGGGCGACACGACCCTGGGCATCGCCATGCACGTGGACGACGTCAGCCAGATCCTGCGCCTCGCCGACCTGTACGTCACCGACGTGGCGGAGAGCGACTTCATCGACTGGCAGGGCGGCGGCCCCGACGACTGGCCGGGGCTGTCGGAGCACCACGAACAGTAGACGGCCCCGTACGCAACCGTGCGTAGGCCGACTACGGAACCCTCAGAACAACCTCTGAACACGCGTCGAGAGGCTTCAACCGCCCCCGGCGGCGGGCACATTCTCTGTGACGAGGTGCCCGCCGGCACGGGGGCGGCGGGCACCGTACGGGGGCACGAAAGGGGCGGTCCGACCTCACGGTCGGACCGCCCCTGACTGATCTGTCGGGTCAGACCTTCAGCGTCCTGATCGACGTCGGCGCATGGCCGGGCTCCGTCGCGATCTCCTCGAACTCGACGACGTTGCTGATGTCGTTGGTCGTCGACATGGAGATGTTGGTGACGCGCTCCAGGATCGCCTCCACGACGACCGGCACCTGGAACTCGGCCGCGAGCTTCTTGGCCTGTTCCAGGGCCGCGCCCAGTTCGCTCGGGTCGGTCACCCGGATCGCCTTGCAGCCCAGGCCCTCGGCGACCTTGACGTGGTCGACGCCGTAGATGCCCAGCTCGGGCGAGTTGATGTTCTCGAACTCCAGCTTGACCTGGAAGTCGATGTCGAACGCCCGTTGCGCCTGGCGGATCAGGCCCAGGTAGGAGTTGTTGACGAGGACGTGGACGTACGGGATCTTGTGCTGCGCCCCGACCGCCAGCTCCTCGATCATGAACTGGAAGTCGTAGTCACCGGACAGGGCGACGACCTGCGCCTCGGGGTCGGCCTTCGCCACACCCAGCGCCGCCGGGATGGTCCAGCCCAGCGGGCCCGCCTGGCCGCAGTTGATCCAGTGCCGCGGCTTGAAGACGTGCAGCATCTGGGCGCCGGCGATCTGCGAGAGGCCGATCGTGGAGACGTACCGGGTCTCCGGTCCGAAGGCCTTGTTCATCTCCTCGTAGACGCGCTGCGGCTTGATCGGGATGTCGTCGAAGTGGGTACGGCGCTGGAGGGTCGCCTTCTTCTCCTGGGCGGACGCCGCCCACGCGCCGCGGTCGGGGAGCCTGCCCGCCGCCTTCAGCTCCCTCGCCACCTCGACGAACAGCTCCAGCGCCGCCTTCGCGTCGGACGCGATGCCGTAGTCCGGGGCGAAGATCTTGCCGATCTGCGTCGGCTCGATGTCGACGTGGACGAACGTCCGCCCGGCCGTGTACACGTCCAGCTTGCCGGTGTGGCGGTTGGCCCAGCGGTTGCCGATGCCGAGGACGAAGTCGGACTCCAGGAAGGTCGCGTTGCCGTAGCGGTGCGAGGTCTGCAGGCCGACCATGCCGGCGTTCAGCTCGTGGTCGTCGGGCAGCACGCCCCAGCCCATCAGGGTCGGCACGACCGGGGTGCCCGTCAGCTCGGCGAACTCCACCAGCAGTTCGGCGGCGTCGGCGTTGATGACACCGCCGCCCGCGACGATCAGCGGCCGCTCGGACGCGTTCAGCATCCCGATCGCCTTCTCGATCTGGGCGCGGGTCGCGGCCGGCCGGTAGACCGGGAGGGGTTCGTACGTCTCCGGGTCGAACTCGATCTCCGTCAGCTGGACATCGATCGGCAGGTCGATGAGGACCGGGCCGGGCCGGCCGGAGCGCATGAGGTGGAAGGCCTGCTGGAAGACGCCGGGGACCTGGGCCGCCTCCAGGACGGTCACCGCCATCTTCGCGACCGGCTTGGCGATCGAGGCGATGTCGACGGCCTGGAAGTCCTCCTTGTGGATCACTGCGGTCGGCGCCTGGCCCGTGATGCACAGGATCGGGATGGAGTCGCCGGTCGCGGAGTACAGACCGGTGATCATGTCGGTGCCGGCCGGGCCGGAGGTGCCGATGCAGACGCCGATGTTGCCGGGGTGCGTGCGGGTGTAGCCCTCCGCCATGTGCGAGGCGCCCTCCACATGGCGGGCGAGGGTGTGGTTGATGCCGCCGGAGGCCTTGAGCGCCGCGTAGAAGGGGTTGATCGCCGCGCCCGGCACGCCGAACGCGTTGCTGACGCCCTCGCGCTTGAGGATCTCGACTGCCGCGCGGGCAGCGGTCATACGAGCCATTGAGTACTCCTGCTTCGGCTGTCGGATTCGCACTCCCGTCGCGCCCCGCGGTGAGCTCTTCCGTATTGCGGAAATTTATTTCTGCTATCTGGAAGCAATGTAAGAGGGTGCGCGAATGCCGTCAAGAGAGGGACAGGCC
Source organism: Streptomyces sp. UG1 (assembly GCF_049974585.1). Classification (NCBI taxonomy): domain Bacteria; kingdom Bacillati; phylum Actinomycetota; class Actinomycetes; order Kitasatosporales; family Streptomycetaceae; genus Streptomyces; species Streptomyces sp. UG1. The sequence goes on from NZ_JBNGGG010000021.1 coordinate 137,063, forward strand.
AGGGCGTCTTGGAGGACGATGAGGGTCATGTCCGAGAGCGTGTCCGTGCGCTGCCCGGCCTGCCGACGCGAGCACGGCTATACGGCCCCGGCCTATCCCTGCGCGTGCGGGGCGCCCGTCGCGCCACGGCTCGACCCCGCCGGAACCGCCACGGCCGTCGCCCATCGCGCCTGGGACGACGAATGGATCAGCGTGCGCTGCACGGCGTGCGGCCACGACGGCGAGTGGCCCCGCCCCGAGCTGGGCTGCCCCTGCGGGGTGGTACTGCGCATTCCGCTGGCGCGGACGGGCACCGGGGGTGAGACGGACGCTGGAGGCCAGACGGGCGCTGGGTGCGAGACGGACGCTGGGTGCGAGACGGGCGCCGGAGGCGAGACAGGCGCTGAAGGCGAGTCCACGCCTCCCAGGGCCGCCGCGCGCCGCCCCTTCCAGCCGATCACCATCCGCACCGCCCGTGACGCGGTCACCGCGGCCGCCGTCTATCTGCGCTGGCTCGGCTACCGCGACATCCGCCGCGCCGACCAGCGCCCCACGTCCGGCGTCGGCATCGCCGCCCACGGCCTGCTCGCCCACGTCGACCCGACGGTCGGGCCGGCCACCCTGCGCGACGTGGAGTGCCTGTGGCTGACGGCCATGACGGAGTCGACGGCCTGCGTCTACTTCTCCCTCTCCGGCTACGCCCCCGACGCCCGCGCCCGCGCCGACTCCCTCGGCGTCCCCCTCTTCGTCCTCGACCTCACGGGCACACCTCAGCCGGTCAACGCCCTTGCGGACGCGCTGGACACGGCCGGCGCGCGGTGACCTGTTCTCGCCCCTGCCGCCCCTACCCATTCCCGTCCCCTGGCGGCTGCGCCCCCAGACCCCCGCACCGGCCCTGAAGGGGCCTTGTCCTCAAACGCCGGACGGGCTGAGATGACTGCACCGGCGTTCAGAAGGGACCGTTCACGGACTTGGCGAAGCCGGGTCGCGCCCGAAGGGGCGCGGGGCTGTATCGACATGCGGCTGCCGCCGCGCGGGCGCGACCAGCCACAACAGCGCCGCAGACGATCGACGGCCCACCCCGGCACATCCCGCGGAGCGCAACCGCGCTCTGCACATCGAGCAGGTCTCGGTCCACCCCGACGCCGCCCACCGGGGCATCGGCCGCGCCCTCCTCGCGTACGCCGCCGACCGCGCCCGTGACGAGGGCCTGGCCGGTCTCACCCTGACCACCTTCGCCGAGGTGCCGTGGAACGCGCCGTACTACGAACGCCTGGGCTTCCGCGTCCTGCCCGAGGCCGAGCTGACCCCCGGGCTGCGGAAGATCCGCGCCCATGAGGCGGAACTCGGCCTCGACCGGTGGGCCCGGGTGTGTATGCACCGCGACTAGTCGGCGACGGCCGCGTAGCGCTCCCGCAGCTCCACCTTCCGCACCTTCCCGGACACCGTCATCGGGAAGGCGTCCAGGGTCTGCAACCGGCTGGGGATCTTGTAGTGCGCGAGCTGCCCGTCGCAGAAGGCCCGCAGGTCCTGCAGCGTCGGCGGATCGGCCGCGTCGCGCGGGATGACGCAGGCCAGCACCTCCTCGCCGTAGCGCTCGTGCGGCACCCCGACGACCTGGACGTCCGCGATCTTGGGATGGCCGTACAGGAACTCCTCGATCTCGCGCGGGTAGATGTTCTCCCCGCCCCGGATGATCATGTCCTTGATCCGGCCGACGATCTCCACATAGCCGTCGTCGCGCATCGTCGCGAGGTCACCGGTGTGCATCCAGCGCCCGGCGTCGATGGCCTCGGCGGTCTTCCCGGGCTCGTTCCAGTAGCCGAGCATCACGCTGTAGCCGCGGGTGCACAGCTCGCCCGCCGTGCCGCGCGGCCGGGTCACGCCGGTCGCCGGGTCGACGATCTTCACCTCGATGTGCGGCAGGACGCGGCCGACCGTGCCGGTGCGGTGTTCGAGGTCGTCGTCCCTCCGGGTCTGCAGCGAGACCGGGGACGTCTCGGTCATGCCGTAGCAGATGGACACCTCCGCCATGTGCATCTCGGCGACCACCCGCTTCATGACCTCGACCGGGCAGGGCGAGCCCGCCATGATGCCGGTGCGCAGGGAGGAGAGGTCGTAGGAGGCGAAGTCGGGGAGGTTCAGCTCCGCGATGAACATGGTCGGGACGCCGTAGAGCGAGGTGCACCGCTCCTGCTGGACGGCCTCGAGCGTGGCCTTCGGGTCGAAGGACGGGGCCGGGATGACGATGCAGGCGCCGTGCGTCGTGGCGGCCAGATTGCCCATGACCATCCCGAAGCAGTGGTAAAAGGGGACGGGAACGCATACCCGGTCCTGCTCGCTGTAGGCGATCGACTCCCCCACGAAATAGCCGTTGTTGAGGATGTTGTGGTGGGAGAGGGTGGCCCCCTTCGGGAAGCCCGTCGTACCGGATGTGTACTGGATGTTGATGGGGTCGTCGCAGGACAGTTCCTCGAACGGCACCGGTGTCCCCCGCGCGATCAGCGCCTCCCAGCTCGGGTCCCCGATGAACACCGTCTCCCGCAGCTGCGGGCACTTGCCGCGCACCTGCTCGACCATCGCCCGGTAGTCGCTGGTCTTGTGGCTCAGCGAGGCGAACAGCAGGGAGATCCCCGCCTGGTTGAGGACGTACTCGACCTCATGGGTGCGGTAGGCCGGGTTGATGTTCACCATGATCGCGCCGATGCGGGCGGTGGCGTACTGGACCAGGACCCACTCGGGACAGTTGACCGCCCAGATGCCCACCCGGTCGCCCTTGGCGATCCCGCTCGCGAGCAGTGCGTACGCCAGCTCGTCCACGTCGGCGGCGAACCGGCGGTAGGTCCAGCGCCGTCCGGACGCCACGTCGACCAGCACCTCCCGGTCCGGCCAGGTCTCGACGGCCTGGTCCAGGTTGGCGCCGATGGTGTCGCCGAGCAGCGCCGTGTCCCCGGTGCCGTGGGCGTAGGAATTCATCGTCACCGGAAGTCCTCCTCGCGGTACTCGGCTTCCGAACCCTCGGCCGTGGCCTCGCGCAGCTCGATGCGGCGGATCTTTCCGGAGACGGTCTTGGGCAGCGGCGCGAACTCCAGTCGGCGCACGCGCTTGTACGGCGCGAGGACGTCCCGCGAGTGCTCGAAGAGCACCTTGGCCGTGTCGGGGCCCGGCTGCCAGCCGTCGGCGAGGACGACGTACGCCTTCGGCACCGCGAGCCGCAGCTCGTCCGGCGCGGGCACGACGGCCGCCTCGGCCACCGCCTCGTGCTCCAGCAGGGCGCTCTCCAGCTCGAAGGGGCTGATCTTGTAGTCGGACGCCTTGAAGACGTCGTCCGCGCGGCCGACGTAGGTGATGTAGCCGTCGGCGTCCCGGGAGCCGATGTCCCCGGTCCGGTAGTAGCCGCCGGCCATCGCCTCCGCCGTACGGTCGGCGTCGCCGTGGTAGCCGGTCATCACGCCGACGGGGCGGGCGGACAGGTCGAGGGCGATCTCGCCCTCCTCGGCCCCCGGCGCCCCGCTGACCGGGTCGAGGAGTTCGACGCGGAAGCCGGGGCTGGGGCGGCCCATGGAGCCGGTCTTCAGGGGCTGGCCGGGGCTGTTGGAGACCTGGACGGCGGTCTCGGTCTGCCCGAATCCGTCCCGGATGGTCACGCCCCAGGCACGCCGGACCTGCTCGATGACCTCCGGGTTCAGGGGCTCACCCGCCGCCACGACCTCACGGGGCGGGGTGCGCAGGGCGCTCAGGTCGGCCTGGATGAGCATGCGCCAGACGGTGGGCGGGGCGCAGAAGGTGGTGACGCCCGCGCGGTCCATCTCGGCCATCAGGCGGGCCGCGTCGAAGCGCGCGTAGTTGTGGATGAAGACGGTCGCCTCCGCGTTCCACGGCGCGAAGAGATTGGACCAGGCGTGCTTGGCCCAGCCGGGCGAGGAGATGTTCAGATGCACGTCGCCGGGCTTGAGGCCGATCCAGTACATGGTGGCCAGATGCCCGACCGGGTACGAGACGTGGGTGTGCTCGACCAGCTTGGGGCGGGCGGTGGTGCCGGAGGTGAAGTACAGCATCAGCGGGTCGTCGGCGGCGGTCGGCCCGTCGGGGCGGAAGTCGGCGGCCGCGCCGTACGCGTCCTCGTAGGCCTGCCAGCCCTCGGGCGCCGCCCCGCCGACGGCGATGCGGGTGTATTGGCCGGGCACGTCGTCGAACTTGCCGGTGTCCTCGGCCCGCACCAGCACATGCCGGACGCGTCCGCGCTCCACCCGGTCGCGCAGGTCGGCCGGGCCGAGCAGCGGGGTGGCCGGGATGACGACGGCCCGCAGCTTCATCGCGGCGAGGGCGGTCTCCCACAGCTCGGCCTGGTTGCCGAGCATGACGAGGACACGGTCCTCGGCCCGGACGCCGCGCCCCCGCAGCCAGCCCGCGACGCGATCGGAGCGCTCGGCCATCTCGGCGAAGGACAGCCGGACCTCGCTGCCGTCCTCCTCGACGATGTGCAGGGCGGTGCGGTCGTTCCCGTCCGCGATGACGTCGAACCAGTCGAGCGCCCAGTTGAACCGGCCGGGCCGGGGCCAGGCGAACCCCTCGTACGCGGTCGTGTAGTCCTCGCGGTGTTCCAGCAGGAAGTCCCGCGCACTGCGGAACGACTCCGTCCCCGTCGTCATCTGTCCTCCTCGGTACCGGACCTTGCCGGGCGGCTCTCTGTCATCGTGTAATCCGTGACGTGGGTCTCACTACCCCCGAACGGGGGTGTGCGCTCCAGGAACGCCGCAGTGAAGGGGCGAGACGTGGCAGTGGACGCGGCCGAGACGGTGGAGATGAGGAGCGCGCTGGTGCGCCTGCGCCGGGCGACGGGACTGCCTGTCGCCTTCGGCGGGCTGGTGGATTCCGGCCACCGGAAAATGCGCATCAGCGAACTGAACGGCACGGCCACCGACTCCCTGCGCACGGTCTCGGTGACCGCCGGCAACGGCCTGGGCGGCAAGGCCGTCGCCCTCGCCCGCCCCTGCGCGGTCACCGACTACTCCACCTCACGGCAGATCACCCATGAGTACGACGCCGCCGTCGCCATGGAGGGGCTGTGCTCGGTACTTGCGGTCCCGGTCGTCGTACGGCGCCGGGTGCGCGGTGTCCTGTACGGCGCCCTGCGCACGGCCCAGCCGCTGGGCGACCGCACGCTGACGGTGGCCGTGCAGGCGGCGCGGGACGTGGAGCAGGCGCTGGTGGTGCGCGACGAGGCGCGAGGGCTGCTGGAGGCGGCCCGGCCGCAGCCGGCGCCGCCCGACCGGGGCCCGGCGTGGGAGCAGGTGCGCGAGGCGCACGCGGCCCTGCGCGCCCTGGCGCCGCGCATCGAGGACCCCGCCCTGCGTGCGCAGTTGCTGGACGCGTGCGGCCTCCTGGCGGAAGGGCCCGCGCCGCACGGCGTGCGACTGGCACCCCGCGAACTGGACGTCCTGGCGTGCGTGGCGGCCGGCGCGACGAACGCGGCCACGGCCGAGCGACTGGGCCTGCGGGCGGAGACGGTGAAGGGCTACCTGCGCTCGGCCATGCGAAAGCTGGGCGCCCACACGCGCGGTGAGGCGGTGGTGGCGGCACGGCGGGCGGGGGTGTTGCCGTAGCCCCCCGGAGTCCCCTGCGGCGGTTGGGGCGTCGGGGCTCGCGCGGGCCGAGCGGTGGCGTGCGAGGGCGTGGCGACGGATGCTCGAGGCCCGGTGAAGGTCTGCGGGCGGAGTGGTGATCCCGGCGAGATCGGCCCCAGGGTAGTGCGGTGATCCTGCGGCGATCGGGGGCTTCGCGCGGGCCGAGCAGTGGGTTTCCGGGGCGGCTCGGAGGCCAGGCGGGCAGGACACGGCGCAGGTCCTGCGGGGCCGGGGGCGTAACCCCGCGCGCGGGCCGAGCGATGGGCTTGCAGGAGTGAGGAGGCGGAGGTGTGGAGGTCGTGCGGGTCGGGGCCGGGCGGGTGCTGTCGGCGTGGGCACCGTGGGGGTACGGCGGCGTTGGTGCTGCCCCCGCGCGCCACGCGGTGGTGGTCCCGCCCACCTCGACAACCCCCCATTCATTCATCCGTGCTTTGAATTTCCCCATGCTCCCCGGCTGTTATTTGCCTCACCACGCACTCGGTCCGAAATTCAAAGAACTGTTGCCTAATATTGGCCCGGACACGACACATGGAGGGGAGCGGTGACCGTGCGACGGGACTTCAAGGAGCCTGCCAGATGCCGCCCCGACCAGGTCATCGGCAGACAGGAGCTGTTCACGGCCGCGCGTGAGCAGCTCGGGCGGGGCGGCAGCGTGCTGCTTCACGGTCCCGCCGGAATTGGGAAGTCGACGGTCCTGCGGGCATTGGCCGGGGAATACGGCGGCGCCGCACGCACCGTGTTGCGCTGCTCGCCCACCGAGTCCGAATCCCACCTTCCCTTCCTGGCCCTCGCCGACCTCCTCGGCCTGGTCCTGGACGAGGTGTCCGGGCGGCTCCCCACCGCCCAGCGCACCGCCCTTGAGTCGGCACTCACCGGCCGCGGCGAGTCCAGCCTCCAGCGCGACGGACTGGCCCTGCGCCTGGCAGTGCTGTCCGCCCTGCGCGCCCTCGCCGACACCGGGCCCGTCCTCGTCGTCGCCGACGACCTGCAGTGGCTGGATCCGGCCAGCGCCGAACTGCTCGGCTTCGCCGCCCGCCGCCTCGGCGACACCCCGGTGCGGATGCTGTGCGCGGTGCGGACCGAGGGTGAGGAGTACGACGAGTACGACCGTCATCTGCGCATGTCCCCGCCCGACACCCTCGCCGTACGGCTCGGCCCGCTCTCCCGCGCCCAGATGTCCGCGCTGCTCGACCACCGCGGCTACACCGGCCTGCCCCGCTCCACCGTCCGGGACATCCACCGCACCAGCGGCGGCAACGCCCTGTTCGCCCTCGAACTGGGCCGCGCCCTCGCCGAGAACGCCACCCCGCCCCGCCCCGGCGAGCCCCTGCCGGTGCCGACCTCGCTGCGCGCCCTGGTGCTCAACCGCCTGGAGATGCTGTCGGAGGAGGCCCGCCGCACCCTCCTCGTCGCGAGCGCCGGCGCCCGCCCCACGCTGGCACTGCTGCACGCGGCCGGCCGTGCCAACGCCGAGGCAGAGACGGCGCAGGCCGCCGGACTCGGGCTGCTGGCGACCGAGCCCGAGGGTCCCGCCGTACGGTTCGCGCACCCGATGATCTCCGCCGCGCTGTACGCGGAGGCACCCGCCCACGAGCGCCGGGCCGCGCACGCCGCGCTGTCCACGGCCGCCTCCGACCCCATCGAACGCGCCCGGCACCTGGCGCTGGCGACCACCGGAACCGACCCGGAGGTCGCGGCGCGCCTCGCCGAGGCCGGCGCGCTGGCCCGGGACCGGGGCGCGCCGTCGATGGCCGCTCAGCTGTCCCTGCTCGCCGCCCGGCACACCCCGGCGGACGGCGCGCCGAGCCCGGACGTGCTGCGGCTGGAGGCCGCCGAGGACGCGATCACCGCCGGCGAACTGGACCTCGCCCGGGACATCGCCCGTGAGGTGCTCGCGCGCACGGCCGTGCCGGCGGAGCGGGTACGGGCCTGGATCGCGGTGATCGAGACGGCGGGCCACGCCATGGCCGAGGTCGACTCGATCTTCCCGCAGGCCCTGGCCGACGCGGGCGACGATCCCAAGCTGCTGGCGCTGGTCCACTACCAACTCACCTGGCGCGCCCTGCTCGTGGAGGGCGACTTCGACGAGGCCCGCGGGGAGGCCGCGTACGTCGCGGAGCTGGCCGCGCGGGCCGACGACCGCTACACCGAGCTGATGGCGCTGGCCTTCCAGGCCCAGATCGAGACCCTCATGGGGCACCCGGACGCCCCCGCGACCATCCGGCGCGCGCTGCAGGAGCCCCAGGATCCGAGGGTGGCCTGCCATCACAACGGGGCCGGCTACTCCCGGTTCCGCTGGCTGATCATGAGCGACCAGCTCCCGGAGGCGCGGGCGGCGGTCACGACGCTGCTGCGCGAGGTGCGCCGGCACGGCTGGGTCGAGAGCGAGGTGCACTTCCTGCGCGGCGTCGCCGAGACCGAGCTGCACTCCGGCCACTGCGGCCGCGCCCTCGACCTGGCCCGCGAGAGCCTGCGGCTGGCCCGTGACACCGGGATCGGCGAGGTCGCCTCGGCCGTGCTGACCTCGCTCGCGGAGGCCGCGGGCGGGGATGTGGAGCGGGCGCTGACGCTGGCCCGGGAGGCGGTGGAGCACGCCGAGGAGGACGGCGACCAGATGTACGTCTCACGCGCCCTGGCCGCCCTGGGCCACGCCCAGTTGGTGGCCGGGGACACTCAGGCGGCGGTGCGTTCGCTGCGCCGGGTGCGTGAGGTGGAGCAGGGCCTCGGCATCACCGATCCGGCACGCGGCCGCTGGCACGGCGACCTCGCCGAGGCGCTGGTGCGCACCGGAGCGGTCGCCGAGGCGCAGGACGTCATCGACGTCACGCGCGCACACGCGCTGCGCCTGGACCGCGACAGCGTCCTGGCCGTGCTGGACCGGGCCGAGGCACTGCTGCGCGCGGCCCGCGGCGAACAGGAAGCCGCCGTCGCCCAGTTGACGTCGGCTCAGGACCGGCTCGGCAAGCTGGGGTACGGCCTGGAGGAGGCCCGGGCGGCCTTCGCGCTGGCCCAGCTGCGGAGCGGGGCCCCAGGGCCGACGTCGTACGAGGAGGCGGCCCGGCTGTTCCGCCGCTGCCGGGCGCTGCCCTGGCTGCGACGGGTCGAGGCGGCGGCCGCCGCGGGCACCGTGGCGACAGAGCCGGCCGCCCCCGTCGCCACGCCGGACGGACTCGACGGTCTGGACGGGCTCGCCTCGATGGAGCGTCAGGTCGCCGCGCTGGTCATGGAGGGCGCGACCAACCGGGAGATCGCCGCGCGCCTGTTCATCAGCGTCAAGACGGTCGAAGCGACGCTGACCCGCGTGTACCGCAAGCTCGGGATCCGCTCGCGGGTCGACATCGTCAGACTGGCGGCGGGTCGCCGGACGACGTAAGTTCACCCGTCTTTGCCGGTCTGCGGGGTTTAGCCGGCACGACCGAGGGTTTTCCCTGCCCAACTCCCTTAGGGGCATCCCTCATTGGGAAGGGGAACTTCCGGGGCCTACCTTGTGGATGTGCCGCTCGCCCGGGCACACGGGGGTCGGTCCCGCGACCCCCGTGCACACCCCCCACACCCGCGCGTCCCCCCACCGGCAAACCCCATGAGGAGTCTCCTTGTTCGGGCTCACCCGTGCCAGAAAGACGGCCGCCGTCGCGGCCACCGTCGCCGCGGCCGCGGCGGCTCTGCTCAGCGCCCCCACCGCTGAGGCCGCCGACTCGCGCATCGTGGGCGGCACGACGACCACGACGTCCACGTACCCGTTCATGATGCAGATCACGGACGCTTCGGAAAGCCAGTTCTGCGGCGGCACGCTGGTCTCGGCCACCAAGGTCGTCACGGCGGCCCACTGCATGGTCGGCGAGAGCACCGGCAGCATCCGGGTCGTCGGCGGCCGCACCTACCGCAACGGCACGAACGGCACGGTCAGCCGGGTCAGCGACATCTGGATCCACCCGGACTACCAGGACGTCACCGCGGGCAACGACGTGGCCGTGCTGACCCTGTCGACCTCGATGCCGTACACACCGGTGTCGTACGTCGGCTCCTCGGACACCGGCGTCTACGCGACCGGCACCACCGCCCGCATCATCGGCTGGGGCACCACCTCCTCGGGCGGCAGCTCCTCCAACCAGCTGCGCACCGCGACCGTGCCGACGGTGTCCGACTCCTCCTGTGCCGGCTCCTACGGTTCGGACTTCCTCGCGTCCGACATGATCTGCGCCGGCAACACCTCCGGCGGCGTCGACACCTGCCAGGGCGACAGCGGCGGTCCCCTGATCATCGGGGGCGTCCTGGCAGGGATCACTTCCTGGGGCGAGGGCTGCGCCCAGGCCGGTTACCCGGGCGTCTACACCCGGCTGACCACGTTCTCGGACGAGGTGACCGAGCAGGTCGAGTCCTGACCGGGAGCGTCGTCCAGGTCTCCTGAGCACACCTCAGGTGAAAGACCAGGGGGCGTTGCGGGCCTCCACGAGCGGCCCGCAGCGCCCCCTATCCATCTCCGCCCGACCCGGGGTTGAATGGCCGGGATCATACGGAGGTGAGGGACATGGTGTCCGTCGACCGGCTGCTGGCCTTCGCGGCGATGTCGCTGCTGGTGGTCCTGATCCCCGGACCTAGCGTGCTGTTCGTCATCGGACGGGCGCTGGCCCACGGCCGCCGCACCGCGGTGGCGACGGCCATCGGCAATGTCTTCGGCTCGTATCTGCTGGTGATCGCGGTCGCGGTGGGCATCGGCTCCCTGGTGGAGCGGTCCGCGGCGATCTACCTCGGGGTCAAGCTGGCGGGTGCTGCGTATCTGGTGTTCCTGGGCGTGCAGGCGTTCCGGCACCGCGCGGACCTGCGGGTGTCGGCGACCGAACCGCCCTCGGCGCGCCGTCCGGCCCGCGGCGACCTGCGGACGGTCCTCGACGGCGTGCTGGTCGGCGTCACGAATCCCAAGGGTGTCGTGTTCTTCGCCGCCGTACTCCCCCAGTTCGTGGACCAGTCGGCGGGCCACGTCCCCTTCCAGATGCTGGTGCTGGGCCTGGTCCCGATCATGATCGGCCTGATCACGGACACCCTGTGGGGCCTGACCGCGTCCGCCACTCGCGCCTGGTTCGCCCGCTCGGACCGGCGCCTTTCGCTGATCGGCGGGGCGGGCGGCTTCACCATGATCGGCCTGGGAGTGACGGTGGCGGTGACGGGCCGGGCGGACTGAGCAGCCTCGCCGGACGGCTAAGGGACGACGGTCCCGAACCGGACGTCGTACGACTCCTCAGGATGCAGGACCTGAATCACCCGCACCGCCTCCTCGGTCACCTCCCCGCGCTGGGCCTTGGTGAGTTTGCCGAAGGGCTCGATGACGAGGGCGTCGCCGATGATGCGCCACACACCCGCGAGGAAGCCGTCGACGAGGAGCGGGCGGTGGAAGGTGTTCGCCTGCCAGGTGCGGCCGCGGTTCGCGGGCGGAATCACGCGGGTGCGGTCGGCGTGGGAGAGCAGGAGATTGTCGAACTCGGGCAGGAGGCGGGGCGGGGCCGGGGTGTCCGGGTCGGGGCGCGGGGCGTCGGGGAGGTCGAAGAGTTCGACGCCGCTGTCGTCCCGGAAGGTGAGCAGCCCGGGGCGGAGGCGTTCGAAGGCGGCACGCATCCGGGTCAGCCCCGACCAGGTCTGCATGTCCTTCACGGAGGCCGGCCCGAAGGCGGCCAGATAGCGCAGCACCGTGGCGTCGGGCGAGGCGGCCGGCTCGGCGGGGCGGTCCAGCCAGTGCTCGGCGGTGGTCAGGGCGACCTGGGCACTGCGGCCCCACAGCCCGCGCGGGGTGACCTGGACCAGGGGCAGCGAGCAGCGGGCGGCGACAGCCAGGGCCTGCGGATCGGCGTCCGGCCACTCGGCGCTCAGGGCCTCGCGGAGCTGCTTCATGGTGCGCGGCTCGTCCTCGACCAGCTCGCGGGCGATGCCGGCGAGCCGCTCCAGGTCGACCCCGACGAGCCCCTTGCGGAAGTAGTTGATCTCGCGGTCGCGGGCGGGCTGCATCAGCGGGCGCAGGGTGAGGCTGTCGTCGGCGGTGTGCAGATGGATGGTCGAGCGCATGGTGACGATACGCACGGCCGAGCGGTCGGCGAGCGGCGCGGACAGCGCCTCGGGGGTGAAGCCGTCCAGGCGGGCGGCGAGCGCGTAGTACGGCGGCTTGACCTCCTGGGCCTGGAGGCCGACCAGATGCTCCACGGCCGCGAGGGCGGAGAGCGCGGAGGGGCGCAGCAGGAGCTGCCGGTCGAGGGTGGCGCGGTTGAGGGCGCGGGTGCTGAGGACGGGCTGTGTACTGGTCATCGCCTTCGCCACCTTGGTCCGCGTCGCTGTCGCCGTCGTGGGCGTGGTCCGCTGAGTCATGCTGCGCACGCTAGTGAGACATGCGGACAGGTACCGTCCGCGTCTCTCACCGAATCCCGGATCGGCCACCCCCACACATGTCATTCGCCCCGTATATCCTGCATATCCTGCTCCGTGATCACGCCCTCGTCGTACCGACCGGGAGGCAGCCGCGATGTCCCAGCGACGCGCCCGCCCCGCCCCGAAGCAAGCCATGAAGTCCGTCTGGCGCCGAGCCGTCACTCCGTCGCAGCCACCGGCACCGCAGCCACCCGAGCCCGCGTCGCCCCCCGCGAAGCCGGATCCGTCCGAGGTGGTGAGTGTCGTCCAGGCGGCGCTGTACCGGGACGGCGTGCGGGTGTCCACCCCCGCCACCCTCGCCGACACCTACCACGAGCTGCGTGACCAGCCCTCCGGCATGGCATGGATCGGCCTGGCCCGCCCCACGGAGGCCGAGCTGCTCTCCCTGGCCGCCGAGTTCGACCTGCATCCGCTCTCGGTCGAGGACGCGATGGAGGCACATCAGCGGCCCAAGCTGGAGCGCTACGGCGACACGCTCTTCGTCGTCCTGCGCGCGGCCCGCTATCTCGACGCGCCCGAGGAGGTCGACTTCGGCGAACTGCATGTGTTCGTCGGTCCCGACTTCGTCATCACGGTCCGCCATGGCGCGGCACCCGACCTGTCGGCGGTGCGCCGGCGCATGGAGGAGACGCCGGAGCTGCTCAAACTCGGCCCGGAGGCGGTGCTCTACGCGATACTGGACGCGGTGGTCGACGGCTACGAACCAGTCGTGGCGGGCGTCCAGATCGACATCGACGAGATCGAGACCGAGGTCTTCCGCGGCGACCCCGCGGTCTCCCGCCGTATCTACGAACTCTCCCGCGAAATGGTCGAGTTCCAGCGCGCCACGCGCCCCCTGGTCGGCATGCTGCACGGCCTGATGGCCGGCTTCTCGAAATACGGCACGGACGAGGAACTCCAGCGCTACCTCCGCGACGTGGCCGACCACGTCACCCACACCAGCGAACGCGTCGACAGCTTCCGCCAGGCCCTCACCGAGATCCTCACGGTCAACGCGACGCTGGTGACACAGCAGCAGAACGCGGAGATGCGGGCGCTGGCGGAGGCGGGGTTCGAGCAGAACGAGGAGATCAAGAAGATCTCGTCGTGGGCGGCGATTCTGTTCGCTCCGACGCTGGTCGGGACGGTCTACGGGATGAACTTCCGTCACATGCCGGAGTTGCACTGGGTGCTCGGATACCCCTTTGCAATCGCCCTGATGGGGGTTGTTTGTGCCAGTTTGTACGTCATCTTCAAGCGGCGGGATTGGCTCTGAGTAATCGCCGTGGAGGGCTGCTGTCCTGGGCGCGTACAGCTCCGATCACAGGCGTGGACGACGCGTTTTAGGCCGCTGGGGAGAATCTGGGGAGAATGAGCCGCGCTCCGTTCGGGACGCTCTCCCTGCGATCGTGGGCGCTGGCGTGCGAGAGCCCCGCCGCTGTGACGGCGCCTGGGAGCGTCGACGATCACGGAACGTAGTGGTCCTTCGGGCTGAAACGCCGAAACGGATGGGCACAGCGAGGTGCTGTGCCCATCCGTTTCGTGGGTTGTGGAGGTTGCCGTCTGCACGGCCGTGGTGACGACGGCAGGTTAGCCGAGCAGGGCGTCGATGGCCCCGCGCCCCTTGCCGCCGGCCTCTGGCATGAAGTGGGCGTAGTAGTCCAGGGTGATGGTAGGGCTGGAGTGGCCGAGCCAACGGGCAAGGGTGACGACGGACTCGCCCGCTTCGAGGATGACCGAGGCGTACGTGTGCCTGAGCACGTGGAAGCCGTCCTTGCGAGACGCCTTCCACCGCTCGCCCTTCTTCCGCATGGGGATGACACCGGCGGCGGCCAGGGCCGGCTTCCACACCTCGACGTTGAAGACGTTCGCGCGAAGGGCGTTGCCGTACGTCGTGGTGACGACGAGCGGGAACTTCTTCGTCTCCCGATCGGGCTCCGGGCCGCCCCACGGCAACTCGACCTCGACTGCGAGGTACTCCATGAAGTACTGGGTCAGCGCCGCAGCGACCGACGGAGGCATGTCGACGACGCGAGTCTTGCCGCCCTTCGGCAAGGTGAAGTACAAGCGCCCGTGGAGGAGTTGTACCTGGCGGCGGACACGCAGAACCCCGCGCGCGAAGTCGACGTCCTCCGGAGACAGGCCGAACACTTCGCCCTGCCGCAGACCGCAGCCCAGCGCGACCACCACCGCAATGCGGTAGCGCGCGTTGATCGCGTCCCGTACGCGCAGCGCGGTCTCCAGCGACCAGGCTTCCCGCTGGTCCTCCGGCACCTTGGGCCAGCGCACGGACTTGGCCCGCATCGGGTTGCGCGCCAGGCGCTTATCGTCGATGGCGGTCTCGAAGATGTTCGAGAGCGAGGTGAGAATCTGCCGGGCGTAACGCGGCGAGCACTCGTTCTCCAGCGCAGCCACGCTTTGGCGTCTTCGAGCGTGTCGAACGACTTGTCCCGGACGCCAGGGATGCCGGCGACGCGGTACCGGGAGCCTTTGCCATAGCGGGCGGTGCGTTGCCGCTTGCCGGTGACGGGGTCTTTCTTCTTCTTGATCCAGCGGTCTTCGATGTAGCCGGCCAAATACTTCCCTTACTGGCAGGTCAAATGGGGCAGTAGCGAGCTGGTGCGTCAGGCGCTCGCGGTGTAGTCGGAGCGGGTCTGCGGTGCCGCATCCAGAGGGCTCAGGACGGCGTTGGAGCGCGAGTCGGCCTGCTCCTGCTCGCGGATCCAGGCGTCGAGCACTTCCATCCTGTACATGACACGGCCGCCCGGCCCCATGCGAAAGCTGGGCGGTCCTTGGCGCCGGTGCCGCCAGACGTACAGGGTGTGAGGCGACAAACCGAGGTACTCGGCGGCGTCCCTGACATTCAGGAACGCTTGACGGACGGCACTGGTGTGGTCCAGTGCGGTTGAACAGGCAGGGAGCGGATACTCAGGCATGGGAGGTCCTGTGTTAGAGGCGTGGACTGCGGGCGGGTGGAGCACGAGGCTCCCGCGTCGTCCGCGGGCTATGCTGAAGAGGCGATGAGATTCGCGGTCAAGCCGCAGATCGACGTACCGCTACGGAAGCCGGCCAGCGCGCGTCGGCTCGCCGTCCAGGTCCGAGATGGCGAAGGCGGCTTCAATGAGGTCGTTGGCATCCGCACCTGATGCCTGGAAGCAGTGCGGGAAGCGCCGGGCAAGTGAGGAAGCGCTGACGCCGACACGGTCAGCCACGTTGAAGACGTCCAAGGCGGTGCGGTGACCGCTCAGCCAGGTTGAGATGCAGGCGTCTCGGAGGTCGGAGACATTCCTGCCGAGCGGCGAGTCGATCTCGTGTACCTCCAGGACCGCCTCCCGCGCCTCGCGCCATGCCCCGCGGTAGTCCTCGCCGGCCAGGGGGCGACCGTCATCGCGGGTGAACAGTGCGTCATCGGGGCGAAGACCGCGGTGGGCAGCCTCCGCCCTCAGGATGTCTACGAGCTCCGGGCACGCAGGAACGACCCGCGGGGCACCTGCGTCCTCCGCTTCCCCGTCTCTACCGCCGAGACGGCGAGGGTGAATCACCAGATCGCCAGGGCCTTCATCGGGCAGATGCGCATCACGAAGCCGCAGCGCAAGCGCCTCCTGCGGCCTCAGCGCCGCAAAGGCTATGGACGACAGGAATGCACGCAACGGGCGTTCGCCCCGTGGGCGTTGACCAATCCAGTCCAGCAGGGCATCGCGCTGCTGATCCGACAACAGGAACCTCTCAACAACAACGGCAACAGACACGGGCGGAAACTCCTCTACTTAGGGGGCGCGGTTGCTGCACGGCAAGGCGTTGTCGGCATTGGCGCCGACGAACACCTCAATGCTCCGGAGAATCCCCGGTTTCGGTAACCGGGGATTCCGTGTTATAAGCCCGCAGGGAAGCTCGACTTACCCTTCAAGGCCCAGTCGCGAAGCGCCACTAGCGCAAGCGACACAGGAGGACCGGCACTCCGGTTACACCGGCAGCCATGTGCGAAGCATCGGGCAGCTCATCCTGTGAAACTCCCAACAGCCTCTCGCGCCGACATGATCAAGGTTGGCATGCTCCTGCCGGATATTTCCAGTCCGCTCCGACTCAAGTTGGTCTGCCATCGGCGAACTACCCCCAGAAGGAGGCATGCCGGATTGCGACTGACACCAAAAGGGGTGCCCCCTTGAGGGGAGTTCGGGTAAGATTGCATTGCCTGCGGTTGGCCACTGAAGTCTTGGACGCACCCTGATGCAGCGCCACACCTCCGCCATCCAAGGAAAGACTCCGGAGCCGTGTGCGCAGGTTCGAATCCTGCCGGGGGCACTCCGGACCAAGACCCTGACCTGCGGGAATACAGATCAGGGTTTCTTGCGTTCATGCCAAAACGCACACGGTCTTTTGACCGTTGCACCATTTCGGGCGCACATCGCTCCACATGTTGTGGATAACCTCTTCGGCTGGCGGATTTCCGCAGGTCAAAGGCCCATACCCGGGAACTCGGTGGCTTCACTCACCGATAAACGCCCACCATTCCGCGCCGCAGGCATCCTGGTGTCGATACCCCGCAAGAAACGAGTGCGACCTGCCCTGATGTGATCGACTGCACACGGAAACACAAACGGTCTGGTGGGTCGTAACTCCTTTGCCCGAGTGCTTGGCCAGCACCTCACAGGATGCAACCGTCCGTCATCGCACCTGCCCACCACAGGATGACGTCTCGTCAGACCAACTCTCCGCACACGATTCCTCTACGTTTGCGGTCAGTTGCCGAGTTGGACCCGATCCGCCAGACTCCCGTGAAGCCACCCCCTACCAGCGTCCCTGCACCTGTCTGGTGCCGGCGCATCAGCGGTACCGCTCGCTGTTCCTGACAGTGGCTCATGGGGCCCACCCGAGACGCCGATCGGCTCCCGCCCGCTGACCACTCCGACAGACAGTCAGGCCCGGCGTCCCGAAGCCGGGATGCCGGGCCCTTACCGAGGCGCGCGATCAGACGGGGCGGATGTTCTCCGCCTGCGGGCCCTTCTGGCCCTGCGTGACGTCGAACTCGACCTTCTGGCCCTCCTGCAGCTCACGGAAACCCTGGGCGGCGATGTTGGAGTAGTGGGCGAAGACGTCGGGGCCGCCGCCCTCCTGCTCGATGAAGCCGAAGCCCTTCTCGCTGTTGAACCACTTCACTGTGCCCTTGGCCATGACTGTCTCCTTCGAGGGAAACCGGGCGTGCACCCTGCACGCACGGGAGGTGATCGCCCTGGTCCGGAGAGGCGTTGAACAGCAAGAACGCCCGTGATGGCGATCACGGGCGAACGGAACTTCGGAACCACGACTGCTGATCACAACGCTATAACGGCATGGCGGAAGCCGCTAGCGATAACGCGCCAGCAACTGGCCCGGACGAAGGGCTGGATCGCCCGTGAGAAGCGGCCGATGGTGATCACGCAATTTCCGGCACCACCGGCACGGTGCCCGCGCCGGGGCCGCCGACGGTCACTGGCCGGCCCTGCTGGACCTGTTCACCGCAGGCGCTGCCCCCGAAAGGCTTCTTCTGCACAGGGCGGCGGCGAGGCGTGGCCTCCCCGCCGCGGACTGCGCACATGGCCCGCCTGTGCAGCGTGTCCCCGCCGGTTCCGGACGCGCCGTGCAGGCCCTGGCGGCGGACGATCCTGTGGCGCACCACGCCCGCTATCCGCGCCGAAGAAATGAACTCGCAGGTAGGCACGCCCCCTGAGCCGCCTGCCTGATCAAGCCGCGGGGTGATGCCGCAGGCGGTGACAGATCCGCTCAGCCGCGTCTAGGGTGCGCCCATGCTCGACGACGCGACTGTCCAACGGGCCACAGCCGAACTACTCTCCGCCCCCCAGACCCTCGATCGCGCAGCCGTCGCCCTGCCCAGGAGCGCAGGGATGTACGCCTGGTGGGCGCCGCCCGAGGTCCTTGACTTCTTCCCCGGACCGGTCAATACCGGCGATGCCGGACTGCGGCTGCTCTACCTGGGCAAGGCCCGCCGGCTGCGGTCCCGCGTCGTCTCCAACCACCTGAAGGACTCCGGACGGTCCACCCTGCGTCGAACCCTGGCCGGACTCCT
The DNA here is from genome assembly GCF_049974585.1 of Streptomyces sp. UG1. Lineage (NCBI taxonomy): Bacteria > Bacillati > Actinomycetota > Actinomycetes > Kitasatosporales > Streptomycetaceae > Streptomyces > Streptomyces sp. UG1. Next base: position 155,123 of record NZ_JBNGGG010000021.1, read on the forward strand.
CATGGCCGTTGAGAGCTACCGCACCACCTGGACCGACCGCGTCGTCCTGATTCCCAAGGACGAACAGCGCCTTACCCACTGGATGCACCACCACCTCACCCTCACTTGGACCGAGAACCCCGACCCCGTCCCGCTGGAGAAGGAACTCATCTCCCAACTGCACCCACCGCTGAACGTCGAGGGAGCGCAGCATGGCACCTCCCGGGACCGCGTCAAGCAAGCGCGAGCCTTCTACCACGCCAGTGCCGGCCCCCGGCCGGACAAGTAGCCGACCTTCGCTGAGCGGCCCACAGAGACAAGGACTGGCAAGAGGAACGGCCAGGATCATCCGCTGGCGCCCAGTCCGAGAAACAACTCTGAGGGCCGACGGCAGCCTGACCTGCGCCGGTCGCGAGAGCGGGCAATCCGCTCCAGTCGGATGCTGCCCGGAACATACGCGCGTTCAGTACCGACCAGGAGAAACCGCTCGAACAATCTATCTGCGGCGAGGATCATGGCGGGATGGCTGCGTACCTGTATGACCGGCTGGTGACGGAGGACGAATACCGTCAGCGCATCCGGCGTCATCGTCCCAGCTCGCTGCTGCCCCTGATCGCCGCAGCGGCGGCACGGTACAGCACGCCCGAGCGGCCACAACCCTGGCTGGAAAGTCCCTCTCTGAAGTACACGCCCTGGGCGCTGGCCGACGCGGCCCGCGTCAGCCTGGCCTACGGCACCGAGCACCTGCGCTCCGAAGCCACCGAACGCGATCTGCTGGAGATCCTGGCCGCGTACTCCAGCCTGAAGGAACCCACCCTGCACGGCACCGACGAGGATCCGATCCGCCTGCGGGACTTCATGATGCGCCTGGGCGGCGAGCAGATGCCCTTCCAGGCCCCGGAGTTCGCCACTCTCGCCCGTACCGGCGCGCTGTACCTGCACACACCGTTCCCCGCACACCGGCAACCCCGCTGCATGGTCCCCGGCTGGGACACCGAAGTCTTCGGCTGCCCGCTGCCCGACTACGTCGGCACCGCTCAGCTGCTGTGGGGATGTGCGCTGTTCAACGCCGGGCGTTTCGATCCCGCGATCTTCGACAGCTCGGAAGGGGAGACGTTCAACCGGTCGTCGGCCGGGAGACGGTGCTGCATGTCGTCGAACGGCACTTCGCCACCGACGTGGCCTCCGTCAAAGCGGCCGAGAAACGGACCACGCACAACCTGGCGAGGGTGGCCGGCGGCAAAGCTGCCCAGCTGCGGCGCTTCACATACAACCCGCTGCTCGGCCGGCCCGCGGTCACCGACTTCGGACCCGGCCTGCTGTGCCCTTCGCCCCAGCTGGTCTGGCGCAAAGCGACGCCGCCCGGCATCTACCACACAGGACGCGAGCACTTCGGACCCGACTTCCTGCAGGAGACCGGCTACCTCTTCGAGGAGTACGTCGGCCGCCAGCTCCGCCTGATACCGGACGCCTATGTCCTCCCGGAGATCACGTACCGGGTCAAGCGCAACGAACTGCAAAGCGTCGACTGGATCGTCGTCTCCACGACCAAGTGCTGCTCGTGGAGGTCAAGTCCATGATGCCGACCGAGAACGCCCGGCTCGGCCTGGAACTCGGAGTCGCTGAGACCGACAGCAAACTCGCCCGCGCCTTCCGCCAGGTCAACGCCACCTCGGCCCAGATCGACCAGCGCCATCCGGCATTCGCCGGCATCCCGGCCGACCGTCCACGCCAGGCACTGATCGTCACCCTTGAACCGTTCCCCGTCGCCAACGCCAACCTGCCCCACCTCGACCTGCCCACCGCCGACATCCCGACCACGGTCGTCGCGGCCCACGAAGTCGAACGCCTGGTGACCCTCACCGACACCACACCCAGCTCTCTGCTCCTGAAACGGGCGGCCGACCCCCAGCGCTCCACCTGGGCTCTCAACGAATGCCTCAACGGACACGAAGGCGCCCGCAACCCGGTCCTCGATCAGGGATGGGCGACCTGCCCCTGGGCAACCGGCAGGCTGCCGACCCCTGGCGCGACGTAGTCCATGTGCCGGGCATCCGTATGCCCCGGCGCCCGCCGCGGCTCGGTGGCGAGTGCGGCATGGTCGGCCGCTTACAGGGCATGGCGTACTGGCGCAGCGGGATGGCGCCGTTAAGAGGTCCTAACAAAGGCGTTGGACGTGTCGGTGGGTGATCAGGCAGGTGGCGAGGCCGAGGAAGGCTTCGTGGATGTCGTCGCGCCGTTCCCAGCGGATCCGCAGTCGGCGGAAGCCGTGCAGCCAGGCGATGGTGCGTTCGACCACGTACCGGAAAACACCCAGGCCGGAGCCGTGGGGTTGACCTCGTTCAGCGATGACCGGGCGGATGCCGCGCTGCCACAGCAGGCGCCGGTACTTGTCGTGGTCGTAGCCGCGGTCGGCGAGGATCGCGTCGGGTCGGCGTCTGGGCCGGCCAACGACGCCGGACACGGCCGGGACCTTGTCCAGCAGGGGCAGCAACGGGGTGACGTCGTTGCGGTTGCCGCCGGTCAGCGACACCGCGAGCGGGATGCCCCGCCCGTCGGTGAGAACGTGGTGCTTGCTGCCGGGCCTCGCGCGGTCGACCGGGCTGGGTCCGCTTTTGGGCCGCGTCGGGCCGCCCGCACGTGGGAGGAGTCGATCACCGCTCGGGACCAGTCCAGCTTCTTCGCGACCCGCAGTTTCTTCAGCAGCACCAGGTGCAGCTCGTCCCACACACCGGCCTCGTTCCACGCGGCCAGACGCCGCCAGCACGTCATGCCCGAACCGAAGCCCAGCTCCTGGGGCAGGTACTCCCACTGGATGCCGGTGTGCAGCACGAACAGGACCCCGCACAGGGCTTGCCGGTCGGGTATCCGCGGCCTGCCCTCGACCAGTTTCGGCCCTGGCTTGGGCAGCAACGGCTCGATCAGCGCCCACAGTTCATCCGACACGAGCCACGGCCGCGACTGTCTCTTCCCCACAACCAGACCAACGAGCAGACAAGCCAACAGTCACATGATCAACCACTTCTGTTAGGACCTCTAAGTGAGCTACGCCTTTGGCGGCACGTCTGGGCTGCGGCCTATCAAGGACTCGATGTATTTCTGGACGAGTTGAAGGCTGACATCGGAGAGGAAGGCGGTCTCTGTATGGCCTCGGTATTTCACCTCGTCGGCTTTCAGTGCTCTCGGGATCCCTTGGCCTCGGACCCAGGCTTTCACCTGGCGCTCGAAGGCCCATGCGTCTCTGGTGAGGTCGAAGTCCCAACGTGCGTTCATCTCCCAGCCCTGGGAGAGGTGCTGGGACAGGCGTTGTTCGGTGTTGGCGATGCCCCACTTCAGGGCTTGGTGGGTGTTGTGGACGACGAGGTAGAGGTAGCCGGGTTTGGCGGGATTGATGCCGCGCTCGGCGCAGGTGGGGCAGCCGCCTTGCGTGCCACGGATGTTGTGCAGCGTCGGCCCGGGGTCGAGGACCGTTTCGCAGGTCATGCAGCGGGATTTCCAGGGGAGTTCCGTGCTGCCGGGATAGGGCACGAGGGGGTCGAGTGCCTTCTCGAGCATGCTGGCGATGGCTTCTTCCTCGTCGAGCCGCAGGGCATCTGCGATCTTTTCCGAGCGGCACGACCAGCATTGGTGGCCGCGGGTGCGGACCTTGGCGTAGGTGGGGGTTCCGATGTGTCCGCAGCGCAGGCAACGGCACAACCAGGGCTGCAATGAGCCGGGATAGTCGACGAGTGGCTGCAGGTCCGCTTTGGCCATCAACTGTCGCGCCGCTTCGTCGGTGATGTCGCGTCCGGCGCAGCTGGTGCAGCCGCCGCGGCCTCGTTGGACGTGCGCCAGCTTCTTCGGCTTGATTACGCCGCAGTGCACGCACCTGGCGGCCCACTGTTTCCCGGCACCCGGGTAGTCCTCCAGTGGATCCCAGCCCCAATCGAGCATGACAGCAGCAGCCGTCGCCCCATCACGGGTGAGTTTGGCCGCGATCTTGCGTGACCGGCACGTTTTGCCGCAGACGCCGGTCCCCTTGTTGACGACGTCGTTGTAGCGCGGTGAACTGACCTCACCGCAGGTCAGGCAGCGGCCTTTCCATGGAAGTTGAGTGCCGGGGAAGGGTTCCAGCGGGCGCGTTCCCCGGTCAAGCATTGCCTGGACGGCTTCGTCTTCGGTCACTCGTCGTGGCACTGGGCAAGCTCCCTCGGGCAGCAATCGGCGTCGGGTGCGGCCAGACAGCCACAGTGAAGGACATCCTATTTCACGATGGATCCACTCAAGGCTGTCGCCTCGGGTCTTCCTCAGCGCACAAGGTGAACTGGGTTCGCCGGCCATGGTGACGTGCTGCTGCTGCACATTCCGCAGGACGGGTTCCGAGCCGACAGGCCGTATCGCCCGTACCCTTCGTGGTGTCTACGGCGTCACCTAGCGGGCGCCGAACCACTGGAGGCAACACGTCGTGCTGATCGCTCAGCGTCCCTCGTTGACCGAAGAGGTCGTCGACGAGTTCCGCTCCCGGTTCGTGATCGAGCCGCTGGAGCCGGGCTTCGGCTACACCCTCGGCAACTCGCTCCGCCGCACCCTCCTGTCGTCGATCCCCGGCGCTGCTGTCACCAGCATCCGCGTCGACGGTGTCCTGCACGAGTTCACCACCGTGCCGGGCGTAAAGGAGGACGTCACCGACCTGATCCTCAACATCAAGCAGCTGGTCGTGTCGTCCGAGCACGACGAGCCCGTGGTGATGTACCTGCGCAAGCAGGGCCCGGGTCTGGTCACCGCCGCCGACATCGCGCCCCCGGCCGGTGTCGAGGTGCACAACCCCGACCTCGTCCTCGCCACGCTCAACGGCAAGGGGAAGCTGGAGATGGAGCTCACGGTCGAGCGTGGCCGCGGTTACGTCTCCGCCGTGCAGAACAAGCAGGTGGGCCAGGAGATCGGCCGTATCCCGGTCGACTCCATCTACTCGCCGGTTCTGAAGGTCACGTACAAGGTCGAGGCCACGCGTGTCGAGCAGCGCACCGACTTCGACAAGCTGATCGTCGACGTCGAGACCAAGCAGGCGATGCGTCCGCGTGACACCCTGGCGTCGGCCGGTAAGACCCTGGTCGAGCTGTTCGGTCTCGCCCGCGAGCTGAACATCAACGCCGAGGGCATCGACATGGGCCCGTCCCCCACGGACGCCGCCCTCGCCGCCGACCTGGTGCTGCCGATCGAGGACCTCGACCTCACCGTCCGGTCCTACAACTGCCTCAAGCGCGAGGGCGTCCACTCCGTGGGCGAGCTCGTGGCGCGTTCCGAGGCCGACCTCATGGACATCCGCAACTTCGGTGCGAAGTCCATCGACGAGGTCAAGGCGAAACTCGCCGGCATGGGCCTGGGCCTCAAGGACAGCCCGCCCGGATTCGACCCGACCACCGCAGTCTCCGGCGCCGACGTCGACACGGACGGGGGTTTCGTGGAGACCGAGCAATACTGAACGCTGCGCTGCACCGGTCATGGACCCCCGCCACGACGGCACTCGGGGGCCTGGCCTCAGTGGCCTGTGTGGCGTGCTGCGCGCTACCCGTTCTGATCACGGCGCGCGTGGTCGGCGCTGGGGCTGTGGTGGGCTCGCTGCCTGCCCTCGATGTCGTCCTGGTGGTGCTCGTCGCCGGAACCTGATGGCTCGGCCGGCGCCGGCCCGCCTGCTCCTGCGCGCCGAAGACTGCAGGTGAGGACGGATGCGGCTACACGGCGTCCGCCGACTGACTTGATCAGCAATCGCCGCGTCTGTAGCGCTCCGCCAAGTCCAAGTGGGTTCAGCGCCACAGAGCACACCGGCAGACCCCGAAAGCCCAGAGGGCACAGGCTGGCGTCCGCGCCCGCCAATGCGCCTTGCCGCCCAACTGCCGGGCCGAACCATAGGCAGTTGTGGTAGACGCGGGCCGCGACGATCGAGGATGCGACCGATGGGGATTCCGGCGAACGCGGAGGCGGTCAGAGCAGTCGAGAAGACACCGATGGTGGCGGCAGGCGGGCAAGCGATGTCGGCAGATCCAGACGTTGAGGACCGGGAAGTCGCCCAGCTGCTGATCTGGGTGGCACCACAGGGCGGGCAAGTCAGCACGAGGGCGAGGCCGGTCCCCGTACCCGTCGGCCTGGCTCGTGTGAAGGCCGGTCATCCGGTGATCAGCAGCAACTGCCTGCAGTGGTCGGCCTCGTCGCGCCGTTGTCGGTCTCGGCCAGGCCGACGCAGCAGCTGGCTGCTCGGGTGCCCGCAGAGCCCGTACTGGTAGGCCGTCGGCGAGGTGCTCAGTGTGAGCCCTTTTCCGACGGCCCCCAGTCCGAACCCGCCGTACGAGTTTCCCCGTAACGGGCTCTCCGGTGACTACTGCGTGGGTGCTGCGCGGGGTTGCCGTGCGTGGATGGTGTCGTGGCAGGGGGCGCAGACCAAGAGGGTCTTGCGTCGTTTGGCTGCCATGTTCCGTGCCCATGCGGGCTGCTGCCCCGGTGTGGTGAGGTCTGCGAGCGTGCGGACCTGGTGGACTTCCACCTCGGCGGGCTGCTCGCAGAGTTCACACCGGCCCGTTAGGAGTCGGGTGACCAGCTCGGTCTGGCGGAGTCTGGTCGGGGCGGTGGGACGGTCGTTGATGACCGCGCCCTTGTTGCTTCGCAGCGGAATGCCTCCGAACCGTGCGACCAGCGGCTTCCTGCCGTTTCGTGGGACGCTGACCTCGAAGCATCGGCGTGGCCCGGCCGGGGTGGCGATGGTGGCCTTGTACTTGGTGGCCATCTTCGTCACGGTCGAGCGGTGCCGGGCAGCCAGCGTCTTGAGCATGGAGGTCTTCATGACCCATTCCAGCCGGTTCAGTCGCCAGACGTCGCCGGCCAGCAGGTAGTACTGGACGATGCCCCGATAGGTGGCCGAGTAGATGCTGACGATCGCGTGGTCGTCGCGGTCGATGAGCTCGGGCCGGTGCGCGGGTTTGCCGCGGGTAAGGTACGGGGTGCTCTTGGCTCTGATCACCGACTTGGGCACGCGGAGCGCGACCGTGCCGTTGGCCCTCCGGTAGCCCCGGGTGACCTTGCGGTCGTTGTGCAGGACGGTGATTTCGTAGCCGAGGAACGCTGCTGCCTGGGTACGGGCGTGCGTGATCAGGGTCTTGTCCTGGGAGAGTTCCAGCTTGAGGTCGTCGCGCAGGAACGCTGTCAGGCGTTCTTTGATCTGTTCGGCTTCGGCCTTGGGTCCGGTAAACCCGAGGAGGGTGTCATCGGCGTAGCGGACATATCGCAGTCGCCGATAGCCGGGATCATGAGGATCCATGCTCGGCAGGCTGTGAAGCTGCTTGCGCAGCTCCCGCACCGCGTCGTTGTCATTGTGGTGGCGGGCGCGTCGTAGCGCCGATTCCACTCTTCTGTAGGCAGGGTTTTTGGCCCTGACCTGGCCTCGGGTGTGTTCCGTTATGAGAACTGACTCGACGAACTTGTCCATCCGGTCCAGGTAGATGTTGGACAGGATGGGCGAGACCATGCCGCCTTGTGGCGTGCCGGACAGCGTGGGCTTGTATTCCCAATCTTCGAGGTATACGGCTTGGAGCATGTGACGCAGAAGCCGTAGGAGCCGGTTATCGTGGATCTTCTCCGACAGAATCGAGAGCATGATCTCGTGATCGAGTGTCCCGAAGCAGTCGGCGATGTCACCTTCGATGAACCAGGTTGTTCCCGTCCAGGTTCTCGTCACCTCCCTGAGGGCGGTGTGACAGCCTCGGCGGGGACGGAAACCGTGTGACTGGTCGGAGAATTGCGGCTCGTAGTACGCCTCAAGGAGCAGGCCCATTACTTCGCCGACGAGTTTATCCGTCCAGGACGGCAGGCCCAGCGGCCTCGGCTTTCCGTTGCGTTTGGGGATATAAACGCGTTGGGCCGGTTGGAATCGGTAGCGTTCGTGGCGCAATGCATCGATGATGCGCTCGATTCTGGCCAGCGATGTGCCGTCCACGGTCTCCCCGTCGACTCCCGGCGTCATCGCTCCGTGGTTGGAGTACAGACGTCCGAGGGCCAGCAGATACAGATGTGGGTTGAATAGTTGCCGATAGACCTTGGTAAGCGGCAGGCCGCGCCTGCCGCGGTCACGCAGGATACCCAATACCGTTTCGGCGTTCTGCATTGCGCATACCTTCCGGCTTCAAGTATCCGATCACCTGGCCCCCTTCGCCCTGCTGACGGCTTTCCCGTCCTCCTTGGTGGGGCGCTACTCCCACGACTACTACGGGGCCTCCGTCATCCTAGGGCTCGCGCCCCTTAGGTGATCCCACGTTCTTCCCTGTCATACGTAATAGCGCAACGTAGGTGCCCCACTCATCCCCTTGAATATCCTCACTGGATATCGTTCCGCGCTCCGGAGGTTGCATCGGAAACCGTAGCATTCCGACGCGGCGCTGGTGTCAGGCGTCTTTCCGGCGGATGGCGCATTGCATCATTTGGAGATTGGGGTTCAGGCAGTCTAGCTTTCACCATATTGCGCGGGTCCCGCAGTGCCTCGCTCCATACGCCTGGACTCGACCACTGCTTTCCTGCCATGCTCTGGTCCCCTTCACCTTTCGGATCCAGGTTAGGCATCAGACCCAGGGATACTCCTCCGAATCCCTCCCAGTTATTCTGGGAATACGACAGGGCGCCTCGTGGCGCATTACGGCTTACGCCCCACACCTCCCAGGGCGATCACCTCGGCCGGAGCTCCGCCGGCGCCCGGGTCGGGACGCCACTCGGCGAGCGGCACCACGCCCGGCTCCAGCACCTCCAAGCCGTCGAAGAAGCCCTCCAGCTGCTCGGGGCTACGCAGGAAGTACGGGACCGCGCCGCTCTCGTTGTAGCGGCGGGTGGCCTCGGCATTGGCCTCGTTGGTGTCCACGCTGTCGTTGAACGCCAGATAGCTGCCCGACGGCAGGGCCTCCAGCAGTTGGCGCACGATGGAGCGGGCCTCGTCGTAGTCGGCGATGTGCCCGGAGACCTGCATCAGCGTCAACGCCACCGGCCTGGAGAAGTCCAGCGTCTTGGCCGCCTCGCGCAGGATGGTCTGCGGGTCGTGCAAGTCCGCGTCGAGATAGTCGGTCGCCCCCTGCGGGGTGCTGGTCAACAGTGCCCGGGCGTGGGCCAGCACCAGCGGGTCGTTGTCCACGTAGACGATGCGCGCCTCGGAGGTGACCCGCTGGGCGATCTCGTGCGTGTTGTCCGCGGTGGGCAGGCCCGTGCCGATGTCCAGGAACTGCCGGATCCCGGCCTCCCCGGCCAGGTGGCGCACGGCCCGGCCGAGAAAGGCCCGCGAGCCCCGGGCCAGATCCGTGATGCCCGGGAACAGCTCACGAAACGCGTCGCCCGCAGCCTCGTCGACCGGGTAGTTGTCCTTCCCGCCCAGCCAGTAGTTCCAGATCCGAGCCGAATGCGGCACCGATGAGTCGATCTTCGGTGAAAACCCCACGCCGACCGCGGACGCGTCATCCGTCATCTGGCAACCTCCTTGTGTTGCACTGCAGTTGACCCCAGAACACAACGTAGAGTCATTCGCCCGTCGCCAGGGCACGATTGACGAAAGGCCAGGAACACGGCTCACGCGCACTGCAGCGACGGATCCAGACGCCCGGGCCAGCGCCGGACAAGGCGTTCCCTTCCTCGGCTCGGCCGTGCGGCCCGCAGACGTCCATGGACGAAACCACTTGCCCCGACCTGGCTGGTGCGTACCGGATGCTCGGCCGGAGACCGTCGTGCGGCCGCGCGCACCGCGGTATGCCTACCACCCTGACTACCGAGGAGAATGGCGCCCATGCCCCCGAACGCGTCACGTCCGCGTCCTGCTGCATTTCGGGGATCAGGCCGAGATTGTCGCCGACGTCCCTCCAGCCGAGCGCGGCGAGCCGGAGCGCCATCCGGCGGCGGGCGTCGCTGCCACGGTCGGGGTCTCTGTCAGCGACCTGCCGGGCATGCGGTTGACCGCCGACGTCGGCGACAACTACACCTTGTCCGGCTGGCAGCGGGCCTGACCACCTGACGCAAACCGACTAGGTGAAAGACATCGCCGAAGGGGCGCGCCGCGACCGTAGATCCCTCGACGCGCACGGCGCCCGTGCCAGAGTGAGACACACCACCCGGGCCGTCGTCGGCCGCGCATGGCCCGCCTCGCCGTTGAGCGGCGCGAGGCGGGCCAACGTGCAGTCGAGCCCGTCCTTCTGGCAGCAGAAGCAGCGCGGCGGCAGAACGCGATCACTGACGGCCCTCTCCTGTGTGCGTGCGCACGCGAGCCGGGTGAGGCTGGTGGCATGGCCGAACGTCGCGTGATCGTGTCTCCGCCCGCCGAGACTGGCGGGCGGCGTGTCCAAGTCGACAGCAAGACGCTGGGTACGGCGTACAGCCTGCACGATTTGACGGTGTTCCTGGAGCGGGCCGGTCTGGAGGGCTTGGACGAAGTCGACGTAGCCGACTCGCCCCTGATCGAGTGGCACGGTGGGGGCCCGGAGGTATGGTCGGCCCCCTCACCGTAGGAAGCCGTGCCGTCTCGGTGCGACGTGCGGCGTCCTGATTGGGATGCTCCGGCAAGCCGCTGACGAACCGCTGGTTGCCGTCCAGCAGCATCTCGAAGGCATCATCGGGAGTCGGCGTCGGTATCTCAGTCATGGCCGCAGGCTACGGCCCACCCAGTGGAAACGCGCGGCCAGATCCACGCACGGCGGCCGTGCGCACTCCGCTGGTGGCACACCCAGACGCCGGGCGATGTCGCTCTCGACCCGTCTCCTCAGCGCACTGCGGAGCTGCTCGGCACCCGCACCGCCTGGCCATACGCCAGCATCTTCTTCCCACGACGCCGTCACACTCCGCCCAACGATGTCCCGCGGGATGGGGGCGTACGCCACGGGAGTGGATCTGCCAGGGACCGGTGAAGTCCATGTGACGCCGAAACCAGCTGGGCCGTCCATCACGCTGATGACCGCCGCGTCACGCGCAAACCCGGCCAGGAGGCCGTCACGGACGCCGTCCCCGGCGTTCCTCCCGCGTCTGGGGGCGAGGTCGTGTTCGGGTGATGAAGGGTGCGGCGTTAGAGCTGAGACACGGCGCGGCACTGTGTCGGCGGCTCTGGGTGTTCGCCCCGGTGTTGAGCCGGGGCCGCAGCTGTCCGGTCGAGGGCGGGCCCAGCCGGGCGACAGAAACGAGTTACCTGGCCAAAAGTTACGCGACAGGCAAGGAGTCGGCGAGGAAACCGCCCGCTGGAGTGATCCCCTGTCGGATTGTCGCACGACCGACACCCGTGCGGCCATGATCTGCGGGTCGAGGTCGTCGGCGGCACGCTGTACCGAGCACCGCAGCGCCGACGGCTCCAAGTCTCCGTGGGGGTTTCTCAGTTGCACACGAATGTCTTCAGCATGCCCGCACGCCCAGCCGCTCTCCTGAGCGTCTCGGCTCTGGTGATCGGCGGCGCACTGGCCGCCGGCCCCGCCTATGCCGGACCCGCCAACGAACGCTCCGGGTCCACCGGCAAGGCGACCGCCGTCGCAGCGCGCGCCGACCTCGGCGTCGCGGTGGAGGGCGTCGGCGACGTTCCGGTGAAAAAGGCGCTCGGTGACCTGCGCGCCCCCGGGGACGCGCAGCAGACGCTGCTCACCGCCTTGATCAACGGTACGAACAAGGGGCAGCCCACAACCCTGGTCGAGGCCAAGGTCGCGCATTCCAGCGTCAAGGCGGACGCACACCGGTCGGTGGGCGACGTCAAGCTCGTCGGCGTACGGGCCTACGCACCCGGCCTGCCCACCAACCCGCTGCTGAGCGCCGACCTGCTGAAGGCCACCGCCTCCTGCGAGACAGGCAAGAAGCCGACCGCCAAGGCCGCGCTGGCGGACAACGTGACCGTCCTCGGCAAGCCGGTCCCCGTGAACGGGCCCGGCGACCAGCACGTCGAGGTGCCCGGCGTCGGCACCGTCAACCTCGTCCTGGAGAACGCGACCACGACGGACAGCACGGGGTCCGCCACCGCGCTTCGGCTGAAGTACACAGTGACCCCGGCCAAGTTGGGTGTGGTGAAGGCCCACGGAGAGATCGTTCTCGCCGAGGCCACCTGCGCGATGCCGGACGGCTCCGGCGCCGACCACGACGGTTCGAGCAGCGACGGTTCGAACGGTGCCGGATCCGATGGTGACGGATCCGGCAGTGGCGTGGCCGAGGACGGCTCGTCCGACGGCCCGTCCGCCGGTTCGATGGGTTCCGAGGACGCCGACTCCGCGGGCAATCAGGCCAGCACACAAACCCGCGACGACGGCTTGAACCTTGCCGAGACCGGCGGCAACTCCGCCACACCCTTCATCGCCGGCGTGGGCGGCGCGCTCTTGCTGGGCGGCGCCGCGACCATGTACCTGATCCGTCGCCGCCGCACCACTCAGGACAACTGACGCGGGACCGGTCGCGGGCGACGCTCCCGCTCGAGGGCCGGGGCCGGAACTCGTCGAAGCCCATCGCAGCCGTAGGTTCGAGCGGCGATGGGCTTCGGCGAGGACTGGGCCAGGAATCGAAGGCTGTACGTACGTGTTGCATTCACTGTCTTCTCTGTCGAGCTCGCCGTCGACCTGTGCCTGGCGCAGCAGGTCTGCGAGTTCGACCTCCAGGGGTCGGGGCCTGCCATGAACGCCTGGGCGGCTGGATCGGGATCCGCCATCGCCAGCGACCCGACTCCGTCAGACCCGGGGCCTTCCACTCGTCGTACGCCATCGTGATGGGGCATACGGTATGGCATCGATCGACAACGGTCTGTGTCCGAGGTGGCGCGGTATTCCGGTTTCAGTGAATCTGCACATCGCATGCGCAACCTCAAGGCAATGCGCGAGGGTTCCGCACGACACGCCTGCCGTATAGCGCTCTGTTCGTGCGGAGTGTCCCGTTCGGAATCGTGGTCGCGATACCCCGTCGGGCTCCGGTGCCGCGCGACATGAGGAGAAGCTGTCCTCAAGTCGTGTACGAGCCTGCACGGATGCGTAGCCGGTTCGTTTAACTTCTCCGGCGTGTACCCCGGTTGGTTGGAGGCCCGGCGTACCCCGTGCTTTGATCCTCAGCGCCGCAGGGCCCGCACAAGAGTCTCCGGAAGCGGAGATCGCACGCGCCTCTGCGGCCGAGACCCGCGATCTGTCCCCAGCGGGGCCGCCCCCCTTGTGGATCATCCATACGAAGGGAAGTTTCATCATGAACTCCGCTCACCAGGTTGAGACCGTTGAGATCTCCGACGCCGAGCTCGACAATGTCTCGGGCGGCCTGAACCCGCACGCCAGCCTCGTCGCCGGCCCGATGGCCGTCAGCAGCGCGGATGTCCTGGCCCAGATCGACGGCGTCAAGAACGAGGTCCTGGGCGCCGCCGGCCAGTACCACCACGCCAGCGTCAGCGCCTCCCTCTGATCAGCAGCCTGAACACCAGTCGGCGAGCCCTTTCCAACCTGCCGGTGTAATTGGGCTGTTGGCGGATTAAGACTGTAGGGAACGGCCAAAGCTCCTGGCAGCAACGGGTTCTTGACCGAGATCACCCGTCTCTGCCAGGAGCTTGTCCTGCATGTTCACCTGTCGTGATCTGTCCCGCCGCCCCGTGGTGCCTGAGAGGTACTCCGCATCGGACTGCACGAGCGATGAGGCGCCGACGAACTGTGGCGTCTTGCGGGCGGAGGGGTTTGAGGGGGCTGTGACACTTGTGTGAGGTATGGCGCTGATGACCATGGGGGCGTGGGGGACAGCCCGTCGTGCCCCACGGTGCGGGTTCGTCAACGCTCGCTACGCAATCTGCACGAACGAGGACAGTGTTGGGCATACGAGACGAACCCCGTCGCGTGCAGGAGTACGACGGGCAATTGGGCGCGGCCGTCACGCGGGCTCAGGAAGGCGACGAGGCCGCGTTCGCGGTCGCCTACCGGATCGTGCAGCCCGGACTGCTCGGCTATCTGCGCGGACTGGTCGGGGACGACGCGGAGGACGTGTCGTCCGACGCCTGGCTGGAGATCGCCCGGGACCTCGGCCGGTTCACGGGTGACGGGGCGGGCTTTCGCGGCTGGACCGCGACCATCGCCCGGCGCCGGGCGATGGACCATCTGCGCCGCCAGAAGGGGCGCCCCCCATCGACGGCGCGCGAACAGGACGCACAGAACCTGCCCCGCCCGCACAGCACGCACGACCAGGCGCTGGAGTCCCTCTCCACCGAGTACGCCCTTCAGCTGGTCCACGGGCTGCCGCAGGACCAGGCCGAGGCCGTGCTGCTGCGCGTCGTCGTCGGCCTGGACGAGCCCGCCGCCGCCCGCGTCATGGGCAAGCGTCCCCGTGCGGTGCGCACCGCCGGGTGCCATGGGCTGAAACGCCTTGCCCGCCGGCTCGGCGGCGCAGATGTGACGCACGAGGTTCCCCGGACGCTGGGGGAGTCGATATGAACGTCAACGACGGCCGATCGTCGGACAGGGACGGATGCGGGAACGGGATGAACGCGGGCATGGGTGAGCCGCACAACGACGGCAAAGCCCCCGGCCGTCGGCGCGTGCACCCCGGCGACGCCGCCGCGACCGGCCCGGAGGGCGCCGCGCTGGAGGCGTTGCTCGCCGCGCTGCCCGACGCCGGTGCCGACTACGAGGGCGAGCAGCGAGCCGTGGCCGCGTTCCGGGCCGCCCGGGACGCCGGGGCACACCGGGCGCGAACCCGGCGCCGGGACGACTGGCGTCCGCGCGAGCGGCGGCGGGTCTGGCACTCCGTGCGGGCCGCCGTGGCGCTGTCCCTGGCCGGCCTCACCCTCAGCGGCGTCGCGGTGGCGGCTATCGGCGTCGTCCGCTCGTCGGACGACGGCCACCGGGACCGGCGGCCGCCGCAGCCATCGGCCACCGCCTCCAGCCGGGCCGGCGCGCGCGAGTCTCCCGCCCAGACCCACACGCCCGGCGCCTCCGTTACGCCCGGCCACTCGGCCACCGCCCAGGACACCGAGGCCCACTGCCGGGCGTACGAGAAGGTCAAGGGCCGGGGCAAGGCGCTGGACGCGACGGCCTGGCAGCGGCTCGTCGACGCTGCCGGCGGCGAGAAGAACGTCGCCGTGTACTGCGCCGAGCAGTTGGCGCGGCCCTCGGCAGGAGACAAGCAGGGCAAGACTGAGAAGACCAAGAAGGCCCAGGAGACAGAGACGACTGAGGAGACGGCCAAGCCGAGCAAGCCCGCCAAAACGACCAAGCCCGAGAAGTCGTAGCCGCCTCGACGCGGCTGTATGGCCCGCGTGCACGGTCAGGTGTGACAGATCAGATCCGTAGTGCGCTGTAGGAGGCGACCCGATCATGAGGGTCAAGGGGTCCGCCCTTCTGTGGAGGGGGCAGCGGGCTCCGACGTGCAGGGGCAGGCTCGGTTACCCCCGTGACGGGTCTGCCCCCTGCTCGAAGGCGAAGGCCGGCCCTGGGTGCCCAACCGCGCAGCGGCACCCAGGGCCTTTTCTGCGGGCGGGGTGGCAGGGGCCGCTCTTCAGGCTTGCGACAGCCTCGCCTGGGCAGGCCCCTAGCCGAGTCCGCCTCCCGTCCCTTCGCGCCGACCTCACTATGAATTCTGCTTCCGGCCCAGGGGCCACCCCGGCCGGGAGCACGGCGTTCGTGCCCGCCACGACCGCCCGGTGAAATCGGCATCCGCTCGGTCATGCAGCCTGCGGATCTTCGTCCAGCCCTCCACACAGGTCGCCTCTTTCCTTCTGATCTTGATCTCCAAGGGCACCCGGAATCAGACAAAGATCACCAGCGGGTCAGTTTTGATCCCCTGTCAGAGGTCACGGTCCAGCCGTCGTCGAGAGATGCGGCTGTGACGCTTGGCAGCTCCTGGGCGCTGAGGAGAGTGGGTTCAGGTTCACTGCCCCGCTGTTGTGTCACTGCGCGGGCCGGTGTGACCGCTGGCATATGTCGTTTCAGGGACGTGGTGCGTAGTGCTGGTCGCGCAGCGATACCGGCTGGACGGGCCCGTCGGCCGAGGCGGCATGGGCGAGGTCTGGCGTGCCACCGACGAGATGCTGGGCCGGACCGTGGCCGTCAAGCTGCTCGCCGCCGAGGCGGACGAGGCCGCGGTGCAGCGTTTCCGCCGCGAGGCGGAGATCGCCGCTCGCCTCAGCCATCCCCACGTGGTCGCCCTGTACGACGCCGGCGCCCATGAGGGACGGCTCTTCCTGGTGATGGAGTTCGTCGACGGCGGCAGCCTGGCCGGGGAACTGGCCGCTCATGGCGTACTGTCCCCCGAGCGGGTCGCCCACCTCGCGGCGCAGATCGCCGAGGGCCTGTCCGCCGCGCACCGGCAGGGCGTCGTCCACCGCGACATCAAGCCCGCCAACCTGCTGCTGTCCTCGGACGGCACCGTGAAGATCGCCGACTTCGGGGTGGCCCGGACCGCTCACGAGACGGCGGTGGCGCTGACCGCCACCGGACAGCTCCTGGGCACGAGCACCTACCTGGCGCCCGAACGTGCCGTGGGGCGCCCGGCCGGACCCGCCTCGGATGTGTATTCCCTGGGCTGTGTCCTGTACGAACTGCTCACCGGCCGACCGCCGTTCGGCGGGGACACCGCCGCGGCCGTCGTCCACCAGCACGTCGACGCCGTCCCCGCCCGGCCCGGGCAGCTGAGGCCCGGGCTGCCCGGCAGTGTCGAGGACTACCTGCTGCGGCTGCTGGCGAAGAACCCGGGCCACCGGCCCACCGCCGAACGCGTCGCCGACTGGTTCACCGCCTGGCCAGGACAGTCGGCCGTCCGTACCGTCGCCCGCGCCACCGGACACCCCGGCACCCACCGCCCGGCTCACCGCCTCCCCACTACCGCGGACGCCCCGGGGACGACGACCCGCCGACGGCGCACCGCCGTCCTCCTCGGCCTGGGAGCGGCCGCTCTGTTCGCCTCCTCGGTCCTGATCGGCACGACGCTGACCAACGAGGCCCAGGGCTCGTCCGAGCGCACCACCC
Organism: Streptomyces sp. UG1; assembly: GCF_049974585.1. Taxonomy (NCBI): domain Bacteria; kingdom Bacillati; phylum Actinomycetota; class Actinomycetes; order Kitasatosporales; family Streptomycetaceae; genus Streptomyces; species Streptomyces sp. UG1. The sequence goes on from NZ_JBNGGG010000021.1 coordinate 172,036, forward strand.
CCTCCCCTACTCTGTCGCCCTCCCCACCGGCGACCACCGCGGCCACAGCCCCCTCTACTCCCGAGGAGACCGAAACCGCCCCCACGGCCCCTCCCCTTCTCGTACCTTCCGCAACCCCGACCGCGCACGACACCACGCCCGTGGCCACCCCCACCGCACAGCCGACCAGCACCGCGACAACCACGCCCTCGCAGTCCTCGACGCCGACGAAGAAGAAGCCTGGCAAGCACAAGCCGCAACGGTGACCCCCACCGCGTGAGGGGACGGTTCCGTTCTCGCAGCGTCCGACAGGCAGCGCCTGTCTGCGAGGCGGGTGCGGGCCTGCATCATCCGCCTGGTTCGGGGAGCACGAGTGATGGGCCGAAGTACCTCAGCATCGGCCTCTTCGGAGGCTTCGTGTCTCGTTGTCGGCAAGCACCGGGCGGGTGGTTCCGTCCTGACCGTGTGCGGCACGGGCGTCGTCCAGGGCTTTCCCACAGGCGCTTTCACCCTATGGCATGGATGGATTCGGCTGCATCATCTCGGTCCGGCTCGGTTACGCTTGAAAAGCAAGTCGCTCTCTTGTTGCGCCAGGTGTCGGAGTCATCATGCTGAGCCGTGCCAACAACGTATCCATCAGATTCGAGGAGATTTTCGTCCCCGAGATCCCGGCGAGCCGGTCTAGCTGGGGTAACTGGGTGCGGCTGCTCTTGGACGGAAGAAAGCCCCACCCGAAATACCACCCGTCATGGGCCGGGCATGGCTCCGAATCGGGCGCGACGAATACCCGGGCGCCATCGTCAGTGAAGAGATGTTTCTCAAAGAAGAGCAGCTGCAACGACATGAACCGATCCTCATGATCTTCACAGGCGACCGTTGGTACTGGTGGTTCCAGGACAGGTTCTATTGGACGAATGACGACATGGACGGCGACGATGTCCATGCCTTGCTGCTCACTAGGCACCAGCGGGAACGTCAGCGCGTTGAGCGGGCACGAGCCATGGTTGCCATGGGTGAAGAGCCTCGCATCCGCGAGCGCGGGCACATACCGGACGACGTAAAACAGCTCGTGTGGATACGCGATCAAGGTCGTTGCCGAGTGTGTGGCGCTACTTCGGAATTGCAGTTCGACCACATTATTCCAGTGGCCATGGGCGGTTCCAGCGAGGTCGAAAATCTTCAATTGTTGTGCGGGTCGTGTAACCGCCGCAAGGGAGCCGGCCTGACGTTGCCTTAACCAGAAGGCTACCGGCGATTCAGCACACCGCATTACCGGCCGACAACGCTTCGTACTCCGGTATCACGCCGACCGAAACCGCCACATCGGATCTCTCGCCGACTCCCACCCTCGCTCAGAACCCGGCCCGTGCCGCCCCGGCAAGAAGGCCGCCGAGAAGAAGGCCGAGATACCCACCAGACGGTAATCGCCTCCACAGCGACCGCGCGGTCCGCCCTGTGCCGTCACGTGCTGACGAAATGCGATGCGCCGGCAGAGGGGCGTCTGAGTTGCTGTGACACTTCTGAGAACTGCCGCTGATGATCGTGGGGGCATGGGCAACAAGCCTGTCGTGCCCCGCGGTGCGGGTTCGTCAAGGCTCGCCATGCACTCGGCACGAAGGGGGCCCCGCAGCGTGCAGGCTTACGACGGGGAATTGGGCGCGGCCGTCGCGCGGGCCCAGGAGGGCGACGAGGCCGCCTTCGCGGTCGCGTACCGGCTCGTGCAGCCCGGACTGCTCGGCTGTCTCCGCGTGCTGGTCGGGGACGACGCCGAGGACGTGGCCGCCCACGCCTGGCAGGAGATCGCCCGGGACCTCGGGCGGTTCAAGGGGGACGGGCCGGGCTTCCGGGGCTGGACGGCGACCATCGCCCGGCACCAGGCGCTGGACCACCTGCGCCAGCAGAAGGTACGGCCCCGGCCGACGCCGCTCGAACAGCACGCACGGAACCTGCCCCGCCCGCACCCCGCCCACGGCCAGGCTCTGGAGCCCCTCTCCACCGAGGACGCCCTTCAGTTGGTCCGCGGGCTCCCGCGCGACCAGGCCGAGGCCGTGCTGCTGCGCGTCGTCGTCGGCCTGGACGGCCCCGCCGCCGCGCGCGTCCTCGGCAAGCGGCCCCGGATGGCGCGCACTGCCGCGCACCGCGGACTGAAACGCCTCGCGCGCCAGCTCGGCGCCGGAGGTGTGATGCACGAGGCTTCCTGGACGCTGGGGGAATCGACATGAACGGCACGGCGGCCGACCGCCGTACAGGACATGAATGCGGGCATGGTGAACGGGACGGATGCGGGCATGGGTGACCGGCACAGCGACGGCGGTACCCCCGGCCGTCGGCGCGTGCACCCCGGCGATGCCGTGCCCGGCGTGGAGGGCGCGGCGCTGGAGGCGCTGCTCGCCGCGCTGCCCGAGGCTGGTGCCGACAGCGAGGGTGAGCAGCGGGCCGTGGCAGCGTTCCGGGACGCCGGGGCGCACCGGGCGCGTACCCGGCGCCGGGACGACTGGCGGCCACGGGAGCAGCGGCCGGCGTGGCGCTCAGTGCGAGCCGCCGTTTCACTGTCCCTCGCCAGCCTCGCCCTGAGCGGCGTCGCGGTGGCGGCGATCGGCGTCGTCCAGTCGTCGGACGGCGACCGCAGGGACCGGCGACCGGCGCGGCCGTCAGCCGACGCCTCAGACCGGTCCGGCCCCGGGGCGTCTCCGGCCGCCTCTCGCACGCCCAGCGTCTCCGCCGCGCGGACCCAACCGGCCCACGCCCAGGACACCGAGGCCCAGGTCGTGTCCCTTGTCGTGGTGTAGCCGATCATCCGGCGGTCGTGTTGGTGGTGTTGGGTAGCGCGGGGGCGCTTTCGGGGCGTTGGGCGGGGTAA